>JBDZUW010000045.1:0-15137 GCA_040255375.1 Luteimonas sp.
GGGCGGCGGTTCGTCCGGCGCCGCGCCGGCCGCCGCCGCGGCCGCGGCCCCGGGCGGCAACGCCGCGGCGCCGGCCAGCACGCCGGTCACCGTCGCGGGCAGCGGCGGCCAGGTGGCCGTGGATCCCGTGCGCAACGTCATCGTGTATCAGGGCGATCCGCAGCGCTGGCGGGCGATCCGCAACGTGCTCGCGCGGCTCGACCAGCCGGCGCGGCAGGTGGTGATCGAGGTCACCGTCGCGGAGGTGACGCTCACCGACGACCTCAGCCACGGCATCGAATGGGCGCTGCGCAACATCGGCATCGACGGCATGGCCGGTCCCGTGACCGCGCTCGGCGGATCGGAGCCCAAGGACGGATCGCTGGTGTGGCGCGCGCTGTCCTCCTCGGGCCAGGTCAAGGCCGTCGTCAACCTGTTCGCGAAGGACAGCCGGGTCTCCATCCTGTCCACGCCGCGCCTGATGGTGAAGAGCGGCGAAAGCGCGAGCATCGACGTGGGCACGGAAGTGCCGATCATCACCAGCCAGGCGACCGCGCCCGACCTGCCGAGCACCGGCGGCACCAGCTCGATCCTGCAGGCGATCCAGTACCGCAAGACCGGCGTGCTGCTCCAGATCGAAGCCGTGGTGCACTCGGGCCAGCGCGTGGACCTCAAGCTGACGCAGGAAGTCAGCGAGGCGACCCCCACCGACACCAGCAACATTTCCTCGCCGAGCATCTTCAGCCGCAAGCTGCAGACCAGCCTCAGCCTGCAGGACGGGCAGAGCATGCTGCTCGGCGGCCTGATCTCCTCCAGCGACACCGATGGCAAGACCAAGGTGCCGCTGCTGGGTGACGTCCCCGTGATCGGCCGCCTGTTCCAGAACCGCAGCCGCCATGGCCAGCGGACCGAGATGCTGATGCTGATCACCCCGTACGTGGTCGAGGACGCCGACCAGGCCAGGGAGATCACGGATGCCCTGAAAACCAGCTTCGGCACGGGCGAGGGGAGCCGGCCGCCCAATGCGACGGTCCCCGCGTCGCAGGTCCCGAAAGCGCCCGCGGCCACCCCCTGAAGCCATTCCGGGGTGCTATTTCGTGACCAGGTTAAGGTTTTGTTGTTCAGTAGCCATTGACGTTTGAAAAAGCCCCGTACTACCATCCGGTCCGACGCTCGGGGACTGCGCGGCGTAAGTGGCATGCGCAGGATTGGGGGGAGGGCAGGTTACCTGGGGGCGGAAGCTCCCGCGTTCACCCGCTGATCCGACCCAGTGCCGGCGCCGGCATTGGCGTGTGCATGCGGTGCGGCGAGTGGTGTCCAAGCGTACGAAGTGGCTCGAAAATACAAACACCTAAGCTTAGGAGTAGAGAACAAATGTCCCTGAACAAGAAGCTGCTTGCCGGCGCCATCGTCGGCGTGCTGTTCTCCGCATCGGTGAGCGCGGCCGACCTGACCGCCGCCACCCCTTCCCCTGACAAGTACGCGCTGGAGCTGGTCAACGGCACGAACGTGACCGGCGCCCAGGCGACGGCCAAGCTGAACTACAACTTCAGCTCGAACGAAGTCCGCTACGTGCGCTTCGCGTGCAGCAACATCGACATCAACACCGTCACGGTCGCCCCGCTCGCCAACTACTCGATCGGCACGATCAACGGCGTCGGCACCGGCACCCTGTTCTTCTCGATCACCGCGATCGGCGCGGGCCCGTGGTCGGCCAACGACGTGCTGACCTTCAACCTCGGCGTGAAGCTGAAGAACAAGAACAACGTGCAGTGCGAAACCGCCCTCTACGACCTGCCGTCGCAGGCGCAGGCCGGCGGCGCGGCTGGCCTCGTGGTCGGTTCGGGCACCAACGGCATGAAGGACTTCATCACCCGTCCGTCGGGCGTGATCTTCAAGTCGACCACCAGCACCGCCACGGCTGACGTCGAAGCCAACACCGGCGCGTACACCAAGTTCGTCGGCAACGTCACCACCGGCACCATCGGCGCGCTGCAGTTCGCCGAGAACACCGGCGTGTGGAAGGCGAACAGCACGCAGGTCACGCTGGACGACATCTTCACCACCGACACCGAAGTCCAGATCAAGGGCGACTTCTCGGCGGCGACGGCGTTCACCTGGGCCGGCAACAATGCCGACACCGCCTTCCCGGCGAACGCCTCGAAGACGGCGCTGGTGTGGACCTACGGCAACCCCAACCTGCCGCTGGTCGGCCTGAACGGCAACGTCGTGTACACCGCCGGCACCACGAAGCAGATCCAGGTCTCCGAGTACACGGCGTCCCTGATCGGCGACACCGAGACCGGCTACGAGTTCGCCGACGCGACCGTCAAGGTCGGCGACATCGTCCGCAACGGCACCCAGCTGCAGGCGCCGCTGGTGCAGCTGCCGACCGGCTGGCTGAGCCGCGTCGCGCTGACGAACACCGGTTCGGTGGCCCGTCCGTACGAGATCTCGGCCATGGGCGAGACCGGCGTCACCGGTACGTTCGCGCACAAGACCGGTTCGATCCCGGCCAACGGCACGATCGTCATCGACCTGCCGGGCGAGCTGAGCTTCAACACCGGTAGCCGCGGCACCGTGAACGTCAACGTGTCGGCCCCGAACAGCCAGATCCAGGGCCTGTACCAGATCGTCAACCCGGACAAGGGTTCGATCAGCAACCACGTGATGGTCCGTCCGGGCACCAACTAAGCAACATCGGTTGTGCCCAAGGAGAGGCCCGCTTCGGCGGGCCTCTTTTTTTGTATCCTCGTTCGCACATGGCGAACCCGACTCCATTCGTCGCGCGCTGGTTGCGCGAAGCGCTCGGCGATGCGCCGGCGACCGCGGGCGGCCACCTGGATGCGCTCGACGGATTGCGCGGACTCGCCGTGTTGATCGTCATCGCATCGCACCTGTCGAACGCCGGCATGGGCTTGCTGCCCTTCTCGATGGGCGGGACCGGCAAGAGCGGCGTCTACCTGTTCTACGTGCTCAGCGCGTTCCTGCTCATGCGCCTGATGCTGTTGCGCGGCGCGCGCGCCGGCCCCGGCAATCCGCGGATGTGGGCGGACTATGCGCTGCGGCGCGTGTTGCGCATCTGGCCGCTCTATCTCGTCGTGCTGCTGCCGTCGTGGGCGCTGACGATGCAGGGCTACGCCGGCTGGCACTACCAGCTCGACACGCCTGCGTTGCTGCGGCACCTGTCGCTGCGCGAGGGCCAGAGCGTGCTGTGGAGCATCCCGGTCGAGTTCAAGTTCTACCTCTGCCTGCCGCTGCTGGTGCTCGCCGCCGCATGGCTGCGCGGGCGTGTGCACTGGCTGGTGGAAGCCGCGATCGCGGCGGCGCTCATGGGCGCCGTGCTGTACGCGTGGCCTGCTTCGCAGGCGCCCGTCAACGGCATCGAGGTGGGTTACTACCTGCCGGTCTTCCTTTGCGGCGCGTACGCGGCGCGCATCGACGTTGCATTGCCGCCTCCCCGCAGGGCGCCTGTCTGGGGACTCGCCGGCCTGGCCGCTGCCAGCGCGTTCGTCGCCACGCTGCCCGTCGCTTGGGCGCGACTGACCGGCACGCCGCCGCGCCCCGAGCTCGGTCACGCGTGGTTCCTGTTCTTCGGCGTGTCGTGGGCGGTGTTGCTGCTCGCGGTGGTGCGCGGCCCCGACTGGTTGCGCCGGCCGTTCGCGAACCGTGCCATGCGGCTGATCGGCGTGGTGAGCTTCAGCGCCTACCTGTGGCACATGCCCGTCGTGGAATTCGTCGAGCGCCACGTTCCGGTCGGCGGGGCCGCGGCCGGCTGGATCGCCCTCGCAGCATCGCTGGCCGTGGCGGCGGTGTCCTGGTGGTGGCTCGAGCGCCCCTGGCGCGGCGTGCGCCTGCGCGCCGGCTGAAGCGGCCGGCCGGGGGCCGGCGCGCCGCCGTTGGTATCATGGCGCCCGACGAAACGCCCAGGATTCCCATGGCCCACCGCCTCGGCACCCGCGCCATCCACGCCGGCCAGTCGCCCGACCCCTCGACCGGCGCGGTGATGACGCCGATCTACGCGACCTCGACCTACGTGCAGTCCAGCCCGGGCGTGCACCAGGGGTACGAGTACTCGCGCAGCCACAACCCGACGCGCTTCGCCTGGGAGCGCTGCGTCGCCGACCTCGAGGGCGGCAGCCGCGGCTTCGCTTTCGCGTCCGGCCTGGCGGCCACCTCGACGATCCTGGAGCTGCTGGACACCGGCAGCCACGTGATCTGCGGCGACGACGTCTACGGCGGCACCTACCGCCTGTTCGAGCGCGTGCGCCGGCGCAGCGCCGGCCTCGACTTCAGCTTCGCCGACCTCGCCGACCCCGCGTCGCTGGACGCGGCGATCCGGCCGGAAACGCGGATGGTCTGGCTCGAGACGCCGACCAACCCGACGCTGAAGCTCATCGACATCGCCGCGGTGGCCGAGCGCGCGCGCAGGCGCGGCTTGCTGGTCGTGGTCGACAACACCTTCTGCAGCCCGATGGTGCAGCGCCCGCTCGAGCTCGGCGCGCACATGGTGATGCACTCTGCGACCAAGTACCTCAACGGCCACTCCGACATCGTCGGCGGCATCGCGGTGGTCGGCGACGACGCGGAGCTGGCGGAGCGCATGGCGTTCCTGCAGAACGCGGTGGGCGGCATCCAGGGACCGTTCGACAGTTTCCTCGGCCTGCGCGGCCTGAAGACGCTGCACCTGCGCATGCGCGCGCACTGCGACAACGCGCTGGCGCTGGCGCAGGCGCTGGAAGGCCATCCATCGATCGAGCGCGTCGCCTATCCGGGCCTGGCCTCGCACCCCCAGCACGCGCTGGCGAGCCGGCAGATGCACGGCTACGGCGGCATGGTCAGCGTGTGGCTGAAGGGCGGCTTCGACGCGGCGAAGCAGTTCATGGAGCGGCTCGAGCTGTTCGCGTGCGCTGAGAGCCTGGGCGGGGTCGAAAGCCTGGCCAACCACCCGGCCGTCATGACGCACGCGTCGGTGCCGGCGGAGCGCCGCGCGCAACTAGGCGTCACCGACAACCTGGTGCGCCTGAGCGTAGGGGTCGAGGACATCGCGGACCTCGTCGACGACGTCCGGGCGGCGTTGCGCCGATGATTCCCGGCGGCGCGCGCGGGACCGCGGCGATCACCCCCACCGGGCCGTTCGATGCCTGGCTGCAGCACCGCAGCCTGACGCTGGAGATGGCGAAGCGCGACGTGCTGGGCCGCTACCGCGAGGCCAGCTTCGGCTTGCTGTGGTCGCTGATCAGCCCGTTCCTGATGCTGCTGATCTACACCCTTGCGTTCGGTTACGTACTCAAGTCGCGCTGGCCGGGCACGAGTGGCAACATCGGCGACTACGCGATGCTGCTGTTCGTCGGCCTGATCGTGCACGGCTTCTTCGCCGAATGCATGAACCGCGCGCCGGGACTCATCGTCGGCAACCCGAACCTGGTCAAGCGCATCGTGTTCCCGCTGCAGGTGCTGCCATGGATGGTGGTGCTGTCGGCGCTGTTCCATGCGATCGCCAATTCCATCGTCTTCATGCTGCTCAACCTGGCGATGCGCGGCGAGATCGCCCCGACCCTGCCGCTGCTGCCGCTCGTGCTGCTGCCCCTGGCCGTCGCGGCGCTGGGCGTCGGCTGGCTGCTCTCCTCGCTGAGCGTCTTCCTCCGCGACATCGCCCAGGTCACCGGCGTGGCGGCGACGGCGCTACTGTTCCTGTCGTCGGCGATCGTGCCGGTGGACACGCTGCCGGCGAAGTACCAGCTGGTGTTCCGGCTCAATCCGCTGACGTTCATCATCGACCAGGCGCGGGAGGTGGCGTTCTGGGGCCGGCTGCCGGACTGGAGCGGGCTGGGGCTCTATCTCGCCGGCGCGCTGCTGTTCGCGTACGCGGGCTACGCGGTGTTCCAGAAAACGCGCCCTGGGTTCGCCGATGTCATTTGACCCGGACCAGGCGATGGATGCGCCCGCCGGCGAGCTGGTGATCGATGCCCGCAACGTCGGCAAGTGCTATCACGTCTACGACCGGCCGTCGCACCGCCTGTTGCAGGGGCTGGCCCGCGGCCGGAAGCGCTATTACCGCGAGTTCTGGGCGCTGCGCGGCGTCGGATTGCAGGTCCATCGCGGGCAGACGGTGGGCATCGTCGGCCGCAACGGCTCCGGCAAGTCGACGCTGCTGCAGATGCTCGCAGGCACGCTCACGCCCACCGAGGGCGACATCCGCGTGGACGGCCGCATCGCCGCGCTGCTCGAGCTCGGCAGCGGCTTCAACCCGGATTTCACCGGCCGCGAGAACGTGTTCCTCAACGGCGCCATCCTGGGCCTGGAGCGAAGCGAGGTGGAGGCCCGGCTCGACGACATCCTGGCCTTCGCGGACATCGGGGAGTTCGTCGACCAGCCGATCCGCAACTACTCCAGCGGCATGGTCGTGCGCCTGGCCTTCGCCGTGCAGGCGCAGGTGCAGCCGCAACTGCTGATCGTCGACGAGGCCCTGGCCGTGGGCGACGCGCGCTTCCAGGCCAAGTGTTTCGCGCGGTTGAAGCAACTCAAGGCCGACGGCGTGTCGATCCTGCTGGTCAGCCACTCGGCCGACCAGATCGTGCAGCACTGCGACCATGCGCTGCTGCTCGACGGTGGCCGGCTCGTGCACGAGGGCAAGCCGAAGCACGTGGTCAACCGTTACTACGACCTGCTGTTCGGCAAGGAGGAGGCCGCTCCCGCCGCTCCCGGCGAGCGCAAGCGCCGCGCGGAAGCAGCGCCCTTCGCCGCGGGCGAGGGCAGCTTCGAGCAACGCCCGAACTACAACCCGTACGAATACCGCTGGGGCGACGGCGCGGCCCGGATCGTGGACTTCGACCTGCGCTCGGCGGACGAGGCCTATCCATCGGTCCTCGAATCCGGCGCTTCGCTGCGGTTGACCCTGCGCATCGAGTTCCACCGCGAGGTGGTGCGGCCGATCCTCGGCTTCTTCGTCAAGACCAAGGAAGGCGTCTCCGTGTACGCCAGCAACACCGAATACAAGCCGCTGCCCGCGCTCGCCGCCGCCGGCGCGGCCGGCACCACGGTGGACGTGGCGACCACCTTCGATTGCAACCTGGCCGACGGCGACTATTTCCTCTCGGTCGGGGTGGCCAGCCGCAACGAGGCCGAGGTCGTGCCGCACGACCGCCGCTACGACAGCATCCATGTCAGGATCGTCGGCGCGGACTTCTTCGGCATGGCCAACCTCGGGTTCGACCCGGCGCAGGCCGTGGTCCACGGGCAAGCCTGAACGGGGGACGGATGGAAAGCGTCTACGACGATCCCGCCGCAGTCGCCGGCCAGGTCCGGGCCGGGCGGCACCGGGAGGTGATCGGCGGCCTGTGGGAGGAGATGGGCCGGCTGCAGGCCGCGTTCCTGTGCGGGCAGGGCCTGCGGCCCGGGCACCGCCTGCTCGACCTGGGTTGCGGCTCGCTGCGCGGCGGAGTGCACTTCGCGCGCTACCTGGAGCCCGGCAACTACTACGGGCACGACAACAACCAGAGCCTGATCGACGCCGGCTACGAGCTCGAACTCGCGGACGCGGGCCTCCAGGACCGGGTGCCGCGCGCGAACCTGTCCTGCAGCAGCGACTTCACGCTGCCGGTGGCCGACGGCTTCTTCGATTTCGCCATCGCCCAGTCGCTCTTCAGCCACCTCACGTTCAACTCGATCCGCCGCTGCCTCGAGACGGTGGCGCCGAAGTTCCGCGCAGGCGGCGTGCTGTACGCGACGTTCTTCGAACTGCCCGACGGCGTCCCGGCCACCGCGGCGCTCGCGCATGCGCGCGGCGGGATCGTGACCTACGGCCACCAGGACCCGTACCACTACCGGCGCGCGGACCTCGAGCAGGCGGCGGCCGGCGCGCCGTGGACGGCGCGCTACATCGGCGAGTGGGGGCATCCCCGCGCGCAGGTGATGATGGCATTCGAGCGGAATCCATGACAGGCGACCAGAGCCAAGCGCGTACCTGCATCCTGGTGCTCGGCATGCATCGCAGCGGTACGTCGGCGACCGCGGGCGCACTCGGGATGTGCGGGGTCGCGCTCGGCAGCGAGTTGCTGGCGCCCGGCGACGACAACCCGAAAGGTTATTTCGAGCACGAACGCGCCGTCGGCATCGACGAGCGGCTGCTCGCCGCGCTCGGCTCCGGCTGGGCCGACGTGCGCCCGCTCCCCGCGGGATGGCAGCGCGGCCAGGCCGCGCGCGCGGCGGCCGGCGAGATCGACGCGCTATTGGCGTCGGACTTCGCCGGCGCGCCGCTGTTCGCGCTGAAGGATCCGCGGATGTGCCGGTTGCTGCCGGCGTGGCTGCCCGCGCTGCAGGGCCGCGGGGTCCGCGCGGTGGCGCTGTTCGTCGCGCGCGACCCGGCGGAGGTGGCGGCTTCCGTCGAGGCGCGCAACGGCTGGGCGGCGCCGCTGGGCGAGTTGCTGTGGCTGCGCTACACCTGCGACGCGGAAGCGGCGACGCGCGGGATCGCGCGCACCGCGATCTCCTACGAGGCGCTGCTGGCCGATCCGGCCGGCAGCCTGCGGGCGGCGCTGGCGCGCGTCGGCGTGTCGCTGCAGCACGCGCCGGAAGGCGCGCTGCGCGCGTTCGCCGACCCCGGGCACCGGCACCAGCGCAACGCCGGAAGCGGCCCCGGCGGCGCGCATGCGTTCGCCGCGCCGGTCGCGCAGGCGCGCGACGCGCTCGAGGCGATCGCCTCCGGGGCGGACGGTTGGGACGCGGTCGCCGACGCCGGCACCGCGCTGGACGGTCTGTGGGCCGCCTCGGGCGGCACGCTCGATGCGCTGGGCGCGATGGCCATGGACATCGAGCGCAAGGCGCGCATCGCGCGCGATGCGCTGTCGGCCGACAACGCGCGGCTGCGCTCGGACCTGAACGCGCAGATCGCCTGGTCGGAGGCGGCGGTGCGCGAGCGCGAGTCGCTGCAGGCGGAGGCCGCCGGGTTGCGCTCCGAACTGGCCGCCCAGGTGCGCTGGTCCGCCGAGGCCGTCGTGGACTGGGAGGCGCGCGCGGACCGCTACGAGCGCGCATTGCTGGAACGGCAGGACGCGCTGGAGGCGCTCACGGTCGAGTCCAGGGACGCGATCGCCGCCCGCGACGCCGAGCTCGCCCGGCGCGACGCCGAGCTGGCCGCGATCCACCGGTCCGTGTCCTGGCGCCTGTCGCGCCCGCTGCGCGCGCTGGAAGCCTTCTCGAAACGAACCATCAAGCGGATTCACGGAAAGCATCGACAATGATCTTCTTCACCTCCATCTGCGCCAACTACCTCCCCAAGGCGATGGCGCTCGCCGAATCGGTCAAGCGCCACTGCCCGGACGCGCGTTTCGTGCTGTGCCTGGTCGAGCGCGAGGTGCATCCCGCGGCGGCCGCGTTCCCGCATTTCGACGAAGTGGTGCTGGCGAAGGATGCCGGCTGGGAGAACTTCGACGCCTTCATGTTCCGGCACTCGATCGTCGAAGCCTCGACCGCGGTCAAGCCCCGCTTCATGCAGTACCTCGTGGAAACCCATCCCGAAGCCGCGAAGTTCGTCTACCTCGACCCCGACGTGCTGGTGTACAGCGACCTGTCCGAGCTCGAGGCGCTGCTCGACCGCGAGTCGATCGTGCTGTGCCCGCACCTGCTGCGGCCCGGGAACATCGACATGGAGATCAGTTCGCTGGCGCACGGCAGCTACAACCTCGGCTTCCTGGCGGTCTCGCGCGCGGACAATGCGCGCGCGTTCCTGCAGTGGTGGGCCGACCGCCTGTTCCTGTACTGCTACGACGACAAGAGCCGCGGCATCTTCACCGACCAGAAGTGGATCGACCTGGCGCCGTCGTTCTTCGACGTGCACATCCTCAAGCACCATGGCTACGACTTCGCGACCTGGTCGCTGCTCGGCAGCGACCTGCGGCCGGATGGCGGCGGCGGTTACACGGCCAACGGCGACCCGCTGCGCTTCATCCATTTCTCGGGGCTGGATTCCGGGACCATCGACAAGGCGATCGGCTGGTGGCTGACGCCCGCCAACCGCGATACCTTCGTCGCGCTCTACGCCGACTATCGGGCACTGCTCGAGCGGCATGGGCAGGGCACCCTGGGACGGACGCCGTGGAGCTACGCCCGCTACGACGACGGCCGGGCGATCGCGCGCGAAGCGCGCGTGGCGTACCGCGACCAGGCGTACTGGGCGCGGTTCCCGGCGCCTTTCGCGGCCAGCGACGCCGCGATCCTGCAGGTCGCCGCGCCCGCCGCGGCCGCGCCTTCGGGCGATACGGACCTCGTGCCGGGCATCCTCGACCGCCTCGCGCGGTCGGCGCGCGACATCGGGGTGGGGCCGACGGTGGCGAAGGCGATGCGCAAGGTCTTCGGCAGGGAGGCCGGCGGATGAGCAAGGTTTCGGTCGTCATCCCCTGCTTCAACGCCGGCGCCTTCCTCGACGAGGCGGTGCGTTCGGCGCTTGCCCAGACGTGGGACGACCTGGAGGTGGTGATCGTCGACGACGGCTCCACCGACCCCGCCACGCTCGCTGCGCTCGACCGGGCGGCATCGGAGCGCACGCGCGTGATCCGGCAGGCCAACGCAGGCCCCGCCGCGGCCCGCAACACCGCGATCCGCGCGGCGTCCGGAGAGTTCATCCTGCCCCTGGACGCCGACGACCGCATCGACCCGACCTATGTCGAGAAGGCGATGGCGGCCCTTGCGGCCGACCCGGGCCTCGGGATCGTCTACTGCAGGGCGACGCGCTTCGGCGCCGTCGAGGGCCCGTGGGCGTTGCCCGACTACACGCCGCGCGAGCTCGTCATCGACAACGTGATCTTCGTGAGCGCGTTGTTCCGGAAAGCCGATTGGGCGCGCGTGGGCGGCTTCGGCGAGCACTTGCGCCATGGCGTCGAGGACTACGATTTCTGGGTGCGGCTCGTCAACGCGGGGTGCCGCGTGCACCAGATCGACGAGGCACTGTTCCACTATCGCGTGCAGGGGGAATCCCGCACGTCCGGCTTCAACCGGGACCGGGGCGCGATGGTCGCCACTTACGCCGGCATCTTCCGCGACAACATCGACTTCTATGCCCGCAACGCGGAAGTGCTGTTCGAGCACCGCTTCGCGCTCTACGACGAGCTGGCGCGCTACCGCGCCCGCTACGGTTGGCTGGAGGCGGCGTGGGCGCGCCATCCCCGCATGGCGCGCGCCACGGCGGCGTTGCTGCGTGCCGCGCGCAGGCTCGCGGGCGGGGAACGCTGACGTGGACGGGTGGCGCGCCTCGGTGTTGGCGGGCATGGCGTTGCTGGCGCTGCTGCTGGTCGCCCTGCACGCACCGGGCCAGATGTCGGTGGACACGGGGGTGGCCCTCTACGAGGGCCTGGTCGGGCACGCCGTGGGCTGGGGTCCCCCGTTCTTCGCCGCGGTGCTGCGCTGGCTCGGCGGCGGCGAGATCGGCGCCGCGGTGTTCGTGGCCTTGAACACCGCGGCGATCTACGGCTGCTTCGCCGCGCTCCTCACCATCGATGCGGCGGACGCCGCGCGGGTTCGCCGCTGGCGGCGGCCGGTGGCATTGCTGCTCGTGCTCAACCCGTTGTTCGCGTTCTACGCCGGCATCCTGTGGAAGGACGTCATGCTCGCCACGTGCGCCATGGTCGCGTCCACCGCGCTGCTGGTCGCGGGAAACAGGGTCGGGAGGCCCCGGGCATGGTGGCTCGCGCTCGCCTTCCTCGCGATCGCGCCGATGCCCCTGCTGCGCCAGCAGGGCGTGCTGCTGTCGATCCCGCTGGCGATCGCAGGTGCCTGGACGTGCGTGGCGCCGCTGCGCGGCCGTTCCGCACGGGCGCGCCGCGCTGGCACGGCGGCGGCGATCCTCGCCCTCTCCGCGGCATCGACCCTGGTCCTCGACGGGATGTCCGCCGCGACGATCCGCCCGAAGCCCGCGAGTCCGGTCTCGGTCGGGCTCGCGACGATCCGTGCCTACGACATCGCGGGCATGATCGCCTACGCGCTGCCCGGGGACGTCGCCGCATGGAGCGGCGCCGATGCGGCGACGCGGCAGCAGATCCGCTACTTCTACGATCCCGAGCGCATCGACACGATGTGGCGCGACCCGTTCACGCGGAAATATTTCGATGCCCTCGGGACGGAGGGACTTGCCAGCGTCTGGTGGGCAGGATTGCGGCACGACCCCGTCGCGTACGCAAGCCATCGCGCCGCCGCCCTGCGCACCCTCATGGGCTTCGACGATGTCGCCGGATGCGTCCCGGCCTACTGGGGGGTCGCGAGCCTTGCGGAGTACCTGGAACCCCTGGGCCTGCGCGAGGAAATGGACCAGCGCGACCGGATGATCGGCCACCTCGTGGCCCGCCTTTCGCCGACGCCGGTGTTCCGGCACTGGTTCTACGCCCTCCTGCTGCTGGCCGGAGGCGTCGCCGCGGTGCGCCGCCGGGACGGCGACGCTTTCACGCTGCGCGCGATCTCCATCGCCGGCGCGGCCTACCTGGCCTCGTTCGTGCCGGCCACGATCGCCTGCGACTTCCGCTACCTCTATCCCACCGCCTGCCTGGCGACGGTGCTTTGCGCCTGGATGCTGCTGCGGCCGGGGAAAGGCGGGGCCGCCGTCAACGCGCGCGCGAGCTGACGACCACGCCCACGAGGATGATGGCCCCGCCCACCAGGGTGGACCAGCGCAGCCGCTCGCCGAGGAAAAGCGTCGAAAGCAGCGGGACGATCAGGAACGAAAGCCCGTAGAAGGGGAACGCGGTGGAAAGCGGGACCCGCGAGAGCACCAGCACCCACGCGACCGTCGCGACGGCGTAGACCGCCAGCGCGGCGAACATCGGCATCGAGATCCAGCTGCGCAGGTCGCCGGGCTGGATCGACGCCGCGGCGGACTTGAACAGGAGCTGGCCCACGCCAAGCAGCGCGATGGTGGCCACGATCATCGCCACGTTGCGGGAATCCAGGCTACCGGCCACGGGAATGCGCCTCCTGCGCCGGAACGGGGGAACGGATCGCTTGCGCCGAGAGCGCCGGGCCCAGCGGGCGCCGCGGGACGGCGGCGATGTCGTAGCCGAGGAACGCCAGCAGGAACTGCAGGCCCGACACCACCGCCACGGTGGCGATCATGATCGTGCCGACCGGAGTGGCGCTTCCCTCCCGGATCGAGTGCAACCAGTGCCAGCCACCGAAGGATGCGCCGAACCCGAGCAGCGCCACGGCGGCGAGGAGCTCGAGCGAGGCGAGCGACAGGTCCCGCAGGAAATAGTTGTACGCGATGCGCTTGCAGAAGTTGCGGCCATGCTTGAACAGGAACTCGCCGGCCGCGCGCAATTCGTCGAGCCCGCTCGTCTCGTCGCCGTAGACCGCATGCATCGGGATGTCCGCGACCACGGCGCGGATCGTGTTGAGCCGGAACAGCATGTCGGATTCGAAGAAGTAGCGCTTGCTGATCGCATCGAACGGCAGGTGGGCGGCCACGCGCGCATGGATGGCGGTGTAGCCGTTCGTGGGGTCGAACAGGTCCCAGTATCCGGTCGATGCCTTGGAAAGGAAGCTGAGGCACAAGTTGCCGGCGCGGCGGATCGGAGGCATGCCGCCGATCCGGGACAGGTCCCAGAACCGGTTGCCCTTCGCGTAATCGCATTCGCCGCGGAGGACGGGCGCGACGAAGATCGGCAGCAGCGCGGGATCCATCTGCCCGTCCCCGTCCAGCTTCACGATCACGTCCGCGCCATCCTCGATCGCGCGGCGGTAGCCCGTCAGGACGGCGCCACCCACGCCCTGGTTGCTCGCATGCCGCAACACGCGCACGCGGGGGTCGCTGCTGTTCGCCTCGATGTAGTCGCCGCTCCTGTCGGGGCAGGCGTCGTCCACGCAGTAGATCGCATCCACCTCCGGGCCGATGGCCGCGAGCACATCGCCGACCTGCGCGACGACCCGATGGCAGGGGATGACGACCGCGATGCGCGCGTTCATCGCACGACCAGCCGCTTGCCCGAGTCGCAGGCCACCGTCCCGCCGCCGTCATCCGCCAAAAGGATGACGCGGTAGGCGCCGGAGGGGACCGCCGACAGGTCGGACAGCTGGTCGAAGCCGGCCGTGGCCATGCTCGCGTCGTGGAAATATTCGGCGACGTCGGGGCGGGGCTCGCCGGTACGTGCCGGCAACGCCCACAGGGCCTCGCCGTCGCCGGCGAGCACGAGGCGGAATGCGCCCGCGGGCCCGTGTTCCGGGCCGGCGAACCAGCCGCGCAAGCGGATGGCGCGGGCGCGGTCCAATACGAGCGTACCCTGGACGTAATCGTCCCCGGCCGCGTCGAACGAGCACCGCGCGGATGCGCTGGCGCCCTGCAGGATCCCGGAGGGCGCGGCGGACGCCACCGCCGGTGGTGGCGACGGCGCGTCGCCGGCCTGCGCCACCGCCGGCACGAGGGCCACCTGGCGTTCGCGACAGCCCGTGGCCAGGCCGGCGGCGCAGGCAACGCCAACGGCGAGCAGCAGTGCGCCGCGTGCCACCATCGTCGCTCAGCCCTCCAGGGCCGCTTCCAGCTCCGGCAGGATCTGGAACAGGTCGCCGACCAGGCCGATGTCCGCGACCTCGAAGATCGGCGCGTCGCCGTCCTTGTTGATCGCGACGATCGTGCCGGCGTCCTTGATGCCGGTGAGGTGCTGGATCGCGCCGGAGATGCCGACGGCGACGTACAGGTCCGGCGCGATGATCTTGCCGGTCTGGCCGACCTGCAGTTCGTTCGGCACGTAACCGGCGTCGACCGCGGCGCGCGAGGCGCCGACCGCCGCGCCGAGCCGGTCGGCGAACTTGTAGATGACCTCGAAGTTCTCCTTCGAGCCGACGCCGCGGCCGCCGGAGACCACGCGCTTCGCGCTCTGCAGGTCGGGGCGGTCGGACTTGCCGGCGGCGAGGCCCACGTAGCGCGTGTGCGACGGCAGCGCCGCCTCGACGCTCGCGGATTCGACCGGCGCGCTGCCGCCGCGCGCGGCTTCCGGCCACGACGCGGTGCGGATGGTGGCGACGACGGCGTGGCCCGCGGGCGCCTCGACGGTGACGATGGCGTTGCCGGCGTAGATCGGCCGCTTGAACGTGCGCTCGCCTTCGACCGCCATCACGTCGGATACCTGCGCGACGCCGAGCAGCGCGGCGACGCAGGGCATCAGGTCCTTGCCGAAGGT
>JBDZUW010000046.1:0-14995 GCA_040255375.1 Luteimonas sp.
AGGCGGAACAGCGGGATGTGGGTGTCGTAGCCGGTGACGCGCTCGACCGGGGCGACCAGGTCGTACATGCATTCCTCGGCCAGGCGCGCGGCGACTTCGGCGCCGAAGCCGGCGGTCTTCGCGGCTTCGTGCACGATCACGCAGCGGTTCGTGCGCGACACCGACTCCGCGATGGTCGCGAAGTCGAGCGGCTTGAGCGTCGCCACGTCGATGACCTCGGCGCTGATGCCTTCCTTCGCCAGGGCGTCGGCGGCCTCCAGCGTCTCCTTCACCTGCGCGCCCCAGGTCACCAGGGTGACGTCGGTGCCGTCGCGCAGCACGTAGCACACGTCCAGCGGCAGCGCCTCGCCGTCGTCCGGCACGACTTCCTTGTACTGGCGGTAGATGCGCTTGGGCTCCATGAAGATCACCGGATCCGGGTCGCGGATCGCGGCGAGCAGCAGGCCGTAGGCGCGCGCGGGCGAGGACGGCATGACCACGCGCAGGCCGGGCACGTTGGTGAAGATGGATTCGTTGGCCTCGCTGTGGTGCTCCGGCGCGCGGATGCCGCCGCCCCACGGCACGCGAAGCACCATCGGGCAGGTCAGGCGGCCGCGGGTGCGGTAGCGCATGCGCGCGGCGTGGCAGACGATGAAGTCGACCATCGGGTACATGAAGCCGTCGAACTGCGCCTCGGCGACGGGCTTCATGCCCTGCGAGGCCATGCCGACGGTGAGGCCGGCGATGGTGGTCTCGTCGAGCGGCGTGTCGAGCACGCGCTCCGGGCCGAACTGCGCCGACAGGCCGGCGGTGGCGCGGAACACGCCGCCGTTGACGCCGACGTCCTCGCCGAGCACGAGCACGGCGTCGTCGTTGCGCATCTCGTAGGCGAGGGCCTGGGTGATCGCCTCGATGAGGGTGATGGCGGGTGCGTTGGTGGACTCAGCCATTGCGCTTCTCCAGCGCGATCGCGGCCTCGCGCTGCGCCAGCAGCTCCGCCGGCGGATCGCCATACAGGTAATCGAACATCGCTTCCACCGGTTGCACCGGGGTGTTGAGGTAGGCGTTGATCTCCTCGTCCACCTTCGCCGCGCACTCCTCGATCCAGGCCTTCTCCTGCGCCTCGTCCCACGCCTTGGCCTTCACCAGGTAGTTGCGCAGGCGGATGAAGGGCTCGCGCGTCCAGGCCGCCTTGACCTCGTCTTCGCCGCGGTAGCGGCGCGCATCGTCGGCGGTGGTGTGGTCGTGCAGGCGGTAGGTCATGAACTCGATCACGCTGCCGCCTTCGCCCTTGCGCGCGCGCTCGGTGGCGCGGCGCATGGCTTCGAGCACGGCGACCAGGTCGTTGCCGTCCACCTGCAGGCAGTGCAGGCCGCCGGCCAGGCCCTTCTGCGCCAGCGTCTGCGCACCGGTCTGCGACTTGCGCGGGACCGAGATCGCCCAGCCGTTGTTGATCACGCACAGCACCAGGGGCAGCTGGTACGCGCCCGCGGAATTCAGCGCGGCGTAGAAGTCGGTCTTCGACGAGCCGCCGTCGCCGCAGCACGCGACTGCGACGCGGTCCTGCTTGCGCAGCTTGAACGAGAGCGCCGCGCCGGAGGCCATCAGGCACTGCGTCGAGATCGGCACGCACCACGGATAGTCGTTGCGCGGCACCTCGAAATCGTTGCCGCGCTCGTCGCCGCCCCAGTACATCAGCACGTCGCGCGGCTTCACCCCGCGCATGAACTGCGCGCCGTACTCGCGGTAGCTCGGCGCGAACACGTCTTCCGGCTTCATCGACGCGCCGATGCCGACGTGGGTGGCCTCGTGGCCGAGGCAAGCGGCGTAGGTGCCGAGCTTGCCGGTGCGCTGCAGGCGGATCGCCTTGTCGTCGAAGGTGCGCACGAACAGCATCTGCTTGAACAGCGGCACCAGCGCCTTGGGATCCTTGAAGGCCTTGGGCAGTTCGGCGACCGGCTTGCCCTCGGGATCCAGGTACTGGAGGTATTCGATCTCGAATTTCGCGGCGACGGTCATGAGTCGGGCCCGGTTGCGGCAGAACGCGAATTGTAGCGAATCGGCCCGGGCGGCCGCCCCGGCCGGGCGTTCCCGCGGGGCGCCGGCGCCCGGGGCGCTTGATCCGGGTCAAGCGCGACGCCGGTCCCGGCGTGCGAAACTGCGCGCATGGGCATCGATCGCAACGAACGGCCGCTCGAGGCCGGCATCCATACGGACCTGTCCGGACGCATGACCTACGGCGGCTACCTGCGCCTGGACCGGCTGCTGTCCGCGCAGGAACCCCTGTCGAAGCCGCCGCACCACGACGAGCTGCTGTTCATCGTCCAGCACCAAGTGTCGGAGCTGTGGCTGAAGCTGCTGATCCACGAGCTGTCCGCGGCGATCGCCCACCTGCAGCGCGACGAGCTCGGCCCGTGCCAGAAGATCTTCGCGCGCTGCAAGGTCGTGCTGCGCCAGCTGACCGACATGTGGTCGGTGCTGGAAACGCTTACTCCGGCCGAATACATGGAGTTCCGCGAGATCCTCGGCCCGTCCTCGGGCTTCCAGTCGCTGCAGTACCGCACCGTCGAATTCCTGCTCGGCAACAAGAATGCCGGCATGCTCAAGGTATTCGCGCACGACGCGGCGGGCCAGGCGTCGCTGCGCGCGGCGCTCGAGGCGCCGAGCCTGTACGACGAAGTGCTGCGCCACCTCGCGCGCCGCGGCCACGCGGTGCCCGCCGCGCACGTCGAGCGCGACTGGTCGCAGCCGCACGTCTCCGACCCGGCGCTGCTGCCGGTGTTCGAGCGCATCTACGAGGACACCCAGCAGTTCTGGGAGGCCTACCACCTGTGCGAGGACCTCGTCGACCTGGAGACGCAGTTCCAGCTGTGGCGTTTCCGCCACATGCGCACGGTGATGCGGATCATCGGCTTCCGCCGCGGCACCGGTGGTTCGTCCGGCGTCGGCTTCCTGAAGCAGGCGCTCGAACTCACGTTCTTCCCGGAACTGTTCGAAGTGCGCACGACCATCGGGCCGGGCGGGGGCAAGGCGCCGGCCTACGGCGGTTGAACGCGTGTTGCTGCGTTGCAGCATGGTTCGCGCGCGTTGACGATTCCGCGCCCGCTGGGCGATCCTCGGCCGATTCGCGCCTTTCGCGCGTCCTCGGGGGATAGATGAATACGAACGCGCCCAATGCCGCGGAACCCATGGGTCCGCCGATGGACCGGCCCGTCGCTGCCGACGGGATCCCGCACTTCCCGCAGAAGATGGGGCATCCGCGCCCGCTGTGGATGCTGTTCATGACGGAGTTCTGGGAACGCTTTGCGTTCTACGGCATCCGCTGGGCGCTCACGCTGTACATCGTGCAGGCGTTCTACGCCGGCTCCGGCGAGGGCGAAGCGCCCGCCAGCCGCGTCTACGGCGCCTACCTCGCGCTGGTGTACGCCGCGGCGATCGTGGGCGGCTACATCGCCGACCGCGTCATCGGCTACCAGCGCTCGATCCTGCTCGGCGCGGTCGTGATGTCGGCCGGCCTGTTCATGATCGCCTACCCCGACCAGACGGTGTTCCACATCGGCCTGGCGACGGTGATCGCGGGCAACGGCCTGTTCAAGCCGAACATCTCGGCGATGGTCGGCAAGCTCTACGCGCCGACCGACGAGCGCCGCGATTCCGGCTTCACGCTCTTCTACATGGGCATCAATTCCGGCGCGTTCCTCGCCCCGATCCTCACCGGCTGGCTGTCGGACAAGGTGTTCGGCACCGACGCGATGCCGGCCTACAAGGTCGTGTTCATCGCCTCGGGCATCGGCATGCTGCTCAGCCTGGTGTGGTTCTGGTTCGGCCGCCGCCAGCTCGGCCCGATCGGCCGGCCGCAGGAAGGCGGCGAGAGCAAGTCGCGCGTCCTGGGCGTGCTCGCGTTCGTGCTGGCCTCGGTGCCCGTGTACTACTTCCTGCTCTCGATCGACGCGGCGATGCTGCAGTGGGTGCTGAGCGCGATGTTCGTCGTGCTCTGCGTGATGATCCTGGTCGAGGGCTTCCGCGAAGGGCCGGTCGCGCGCGACCGCGCCATCGCGATGCTGATCATCTTCGTGTTCAACGTGCTGTTCTGGTGCTTCTTCGAGCAGGCCGGCAGCTCGTTCAACTTCCTCGCCGACAAGATCGTCGACCGCGACTTCGGCGGCTGGATCTTCCCGGTGGGCTGGTTCCAGTCGGTCAACTCGCTGGCGATCATCACCATCGCGCCGGTGCTGGCGTGGCTGTGGCTGCGGATGGGCAGGAAGAACCCGTCGATCCCGCGCAAGTTCGGCCTGGGCCTGATCTTCAACGGCCTCGCCTTCCTGCTGCTGATGTTCGCGCTGTCGAGCCTGGTGGACAGCGCCGGCCTGATCCCGTTCTGGACGCTGTTCATGGTCTACGTGATCCAGTCGGTCGGCGAGCTGTGCCTGTCGCCGATCGGCCTGTCGATGACGACGAAGCTGGCGCCGGTGCGCCTGGTCGGCTTCGCGATGGGCGGCTGGTTCCTGTCGACCGGCATCGGCAACAACCTGTCCGGCATCTTCGCCAGCCACGTCAGCGGCGAGACCGGCATGACCGTCGCCTCGGCGCACGCCGGCTACACGCAGGGCTTCTGGATCCTGCTGATCGGCGGCGTCGCGCTGTTCCTGGTCGCGCCGCTCATCCAGCGCCTGATGCACGGCGTCAAGTAGGGCCGGCCCATGGTCGGCTGACCGGAAACGGCGGCTTCGGCCGCCGTTTCCGTTCCTGCACGCCCGGAAGACGCCGCTTTCCCTAGCCTGCATGGCGCACCCGGCAGAAGGCAGGAGCGGTCATGAACGAAGGAATGGGTTACGCGCGCTTTCTCGCGATGGTCGCCGCCTCGACGGCGCTGATGTTCGTGCTGATGTACTTCAACACCTTCGCGCCGGAGCACGTCCGCTTCAGCCAGACGCGGTTCTGGATGGCGCTGGTGATGGGCGCCGCGATGGCGGCGACCATGCTCGGCTTCATGTGGCCGATGTACAAGGACAAGCGGCGCAACATCGCGATCCTGGCCGCGTCCGCCGTCGTCTTCGCGCTGTCGCTCTGGCTGGTGCGCAGCCAGCGCACCGTGGACGACGTGAGTTACATGAGGGCGATGATCCCGCACCACAGCATCGCGATCATGACCAGCGAACGTGCGCGGATCCGCGATCCGCGCGTGCGCGAACTCGCCGACGGCATCATCGAGGCGCAGCGCCGCGAGATCGGCGAGATGGATGCGCTCATCCGCGACATCGAAGCCAATGGCATCGCGGAGGCGCGCCAGGACGCTCCCTGAGGGTTTCGGCGCTTGCGGTGGCGGGTTCGCCGGTCAGGCGGGCGCCGACGCTTCGGCGCGCAGCTCCAGTTCGTCGAGGCGGTCGAGCAGGCGGAACAGCGCGTCGCGCTCGGCCGGCGCGATGCCCTCGAGCACGCGTGCTTCGAAAGCGCGCGCCTGCGGCACGACCTGGTCGTGGATCGCCTGGCCTTCGCGCGAAAGGCGCAGCAGCGCGCGGCGGCGGTCGCCCGCGTCGGCCACGCGCGAGAGCCGGCCGGCCTCGAGCAGCCGCGCGACGGCACGGCTCACCGCGACCTTGTCCATCGCCGTGCGTTGCGCGACCTGGCTCGCGGTGAGGCCCGGCCAGCGCCCGAGCACCGCCATGACCCGCCACTCGGTGACCCCGAGCGCGAAGCGCTGCGAGTACTCGCGGGCGATGGCGTCGCTGATGCGGTTCGACAGCACGCTCAACCGATAGGGCAGGAAGCGTTCCAGCTCGAGCGGGGCGGTCGCGGACGACGGGGTGGGCGCGGGGGCGGAGGCGGGCATGCGGCGCTGCGGCTTGCAAATGGTTTCATATGAAACTATAACGTCGACCCGCCCCGCGCAAGCGGCGGCGCATCATCGAAGCCTTCCGCCCCACCGCGATACGGAGACCCCCATGAGCGCGCAGCCCAACCTCGGCATGACCGTCACCACCTTCGAGAACCCGATGGGGATCAACGGCTTCGAGTTCGTCGAGTTCGCCGCGCCGGCGGGGCAGGCCGACGCGATGCGCACCTACCTGCAGAACCTGGGGTTCAGCGCGGTGGCGCAGCACAAGTCGCGCAACATCACGCTGTACCGCCAGGGCACGATCAACTTCCTGCTCAACGAGGATCCGGCGTCGTTCGCGGCCGATTTCGCCGCCGCGCACGGCCCTTCCGCCTGCGGCTTCGCGATCCGCTTCCGCAAGCCGGCCGGCGAGGTGCTCGCGCACGTGCTCGCCAACGGCGGCGAGGAGATCGACCACAAGGCGGAGACGCGTGCCGTGGATACGCCGGTCATCAAGGGCATCGGCGACTGCATGCTCTATCTCGTCGACGACGGCCGCAAGGACCTGTACGCCGACTTCCTGCCGCTGCAGGGCGTGGACCAGAATCCGCGCGGCTTCGGCCTCACCTTCATCGACCACCTGACCCACAACCTGTTCCTCGGGAACATGGCGAAGTGGTCGGAGTACTACGAGAAGCTGTTCAACTTCCGCGAGATCCGCTACTTCGACATCAAGGGCGCCAAGACCGGCCTGCTGTCGAAGGCGATGACCGCGCCGGACGGCATCGTGCGCATTCCGCTCAACGAGTCGAGCGACGAGAAGTCGCAGATCAACGAGTACCTGCGCGAGTACAAGGGCGAGGGCATCCAGCACATCGCGCTGTTCACCGACGACATCTATTCGACGGTCGAGGCGATGCGCGAGGCCGGCGTTGCGTTCCTCGACACGCCGGACACCTACTTCGACGTGATCGACCAGCGCGTCCCCAACCACGGCGAGGACGTCGCCCGGCTGGCGCGCAACAAGATCCTGATCGACGCCGACATGGAGACGAAGTCGCGCAAGCTGCTGCAGATCTTCACCCAGAACGCGTTCGGGCCGATCTTCTTCGAGATCATCCAGCGCAAGGGCAACGAGGGCTTCGGCGAGGGCAACTTCCAGGCCCTGTTCGAATCGATCGAGCGCGACCAGATGCGTCGCGGCGTGCTGTAGCTTTTTTTTGCCACAGATCACACAGATTCAAAAGGATCGGCTCCTGGCGATCGGGTCGGTGGTCGCGAACCCGGGCTCTTCTTTCTGATCCTTTTCAATCTGTGTGATCTGTGGCTAAAAATTCCTCCGGAGTACCAATGGACTACATGTCGGGGTTCGGGAATTCGTTCGAGACGGAAGCGGTCGCGGGGACGCTGCCGGTGGGGCGGAACTCGCCGCAGCGCGTGGCGCACGGGCTGTACGCGGAGCAGCTGAGCGGTACGGCGTTCACCGCCCCGCGCAGCGAGAACCGGCGCAGCTGGCTGTACCGCATCCGGCCTGCAGCGATGCACGGACCGTTCTTGCCGTTCGCCGGCGCGCCCGCGTTCCACAACGACTTCGGCGACGGACCGGTCACGCCGGACCAGCTGCGCTGGAATCCGCTGCCGATGCCCGAGGGCAGGGCTCCGGTGGATTTCGTCGAGAGCCTGTTCACCATGGCCGGCAACGGCGGCCCCGCGGCGCTGTCCGGCCTCGGCGTGCACATGTACGCGGCGAACCGCGACATGCGCGGCCGCTTCTTCTACGACGCCGACGGCGAGCTGCTGATCGTGCCGCAGCAGGGACGGCTGCGCATCGCGACGGAGCTCGGCGTGCTCGAGGTCGAGCCGCAGGAGATCGCGCTGGTGCCGCGCGGCGTGCGCTTCCGCGTCGAACTCCCGGATGGCGCGGCGCGCGGCTACGTCTGCGAGAACTTCGGCGCGGCGCTGCGCCTGCCCGACCTCGGACCGATCGGCAGCAACGGCCTGGCGAACGCGCGCGACTTCCTGTTCCCGGTCGCGGCCTACGAGGACGAGGAAGGCGATTTCGAGCTCGTCGCCAAGTTCCAGGGCCACCTGTGGCGCGCGGACATCGGCCATTCGCCGCTCGACGTGGTGGGCTGGCACGGCAACTATGCGCCGTGCAAGTACGACCTGCGCCGCTTCAACACCATCGGCTCGATCAGCTACGACCATCCGGATCCGTCGATCTTCCTGGTGCTGACGTCGCCGTCGGACACGCCCGGCGTGGGCAACCTCGACTTCGCGATCTTCCCGCCGCGCTGGCTGGTTGCGCAGGACACGTTCCGGCCGCCGTGGTTCCACCGCAACGTCGCCAGCGAGTTCATGGGCCTGGTGCACGGCGCGTACGACGCGAAGGCCGAGGGCTTCGCGCCCGGCGGCGCCTCGTTGCACAACTGCATGACCGGCCACGGTCCCGATGCGGCGACGTTCGAGAAGGCCAGCCACGCGGACCTGTCGAAGCCCGACGTCATCACCGACACGATGGCCTTCATGTTCGAGGCGCGCGCGGTGATCCGGCCGACGCGCCAGGCGCTGGAGGCCGCGCATCGCCAGCGCGATTACCAGGCTTGCTGGGCGGGCTTGCGCAGGAATTTCGATCCGGCGAAGTAGGCTGGGATACGCGCGCGGCCGTGGCGACGCGGCGACGCCCCTAGGCGACGACGCTCAGGCGCGGCGCGCCCCCGCCCGCGCCCGCATGCTCGCCGCGGATGGCCTGCAATCGCGGCAGCGCCTCTTCCGGCAGGATCTCGGCCAGCCGCGCGGCGACGCGCGGCCCGTAGCTGGTCGCGTTCGACAGCAGCAGGGCGCGCACCGCATGCAGCAGCGCCTCGACCTGCTCCGCCGGATCGACGGCGCACTGGATCGTCGCGCGTAGTTCGGCGGCTTCCGGCGTGCGCTGCAGCTGCAGCATGTCCAGCAGGTACATCTTCGACGCCGCGAGCGAACGGCGCACGGCTGCGGCCGGCGTCGCCGGTGCAGCGGCCGGGCCACCAGGACCCGGGGCGGGGATCGGGGCCGGTGCGGCGGCGCTTGCAGCGGCGGTTGCGTTGGCGGCTGCGGTGGCGGCTGGGGTGGCCGTCGCATCGGCCAGGTAGCCTTCCCGCAGCAGCACGTCGATCGCCGGCCGGATCCCGGCGCCGAGCAGTGCCTCGAGCGCGCCGAGATCGCGGCGGCCGTCGGCCAGGATCAGGATCCGGCGCGCCTGCAATCCCAGGCCGGCGGAGACGCCGGCGAGCAGGGCTTCGCGGCCCTTGGCGGTCTTGTCGGGGCGCATGTCGTCGTCGTTCGTGCAGGCCTGCGCGGAAGCTAGGCGCCGCAGGTGAAACAGCGATGACAACCGTGTTTCGCGGGGCGTTCACGGCGCGACGCTAGGCTCGGCCGAACCCACGACGACGCAGGTGCGCGCATGAAATCCCTTCTCCCGGCCACGCTGGTGCTGATGGCGGCGACGCTCGCCGCCTGCAACGCCGATCGCCAGGCCGACGCCACGCCGCCGCCCGCCGCGACGCAAGCCCCCGCCGACGCGCATGCCGATGCCGGCACCGCGCCTGCGCCTGCGTCCGCGGCGGCACCGGCACCGGCTCCGGCGCCTGGACTGGCGCGCTTCGATGGCTACGGCGACATGCGCTTCGGCATGACCGAGGCGGAGGCGCGCGCGGCCTGGGGCGGCAAGCTCCAGGGCGACGCGGGCGAGGGCTGCCACTACCTCAATCCGGCATGGGAGAAGGCGCCGTCGTACTTCGCCTTCATGTTCGACGGCGGCCGGTTCGTGCGCTACGACGTCGGCAACGACGAGGAAGTCGCGCCCGGGGGCGGGCGGCGCGGGATGACCGAGGCGCAGATCGACGCCGCCTATCCGGGGCGCGTCGCGAAGTCGCCCCACAAGTACGTGGAGGGCGGCAAGTACCTGCGCATCAAGGCCGACGACGGCGGCGACGGCGTGCTGGTGTTCGAGACCGATGCGGCCGGCAAGGTCACCGAATGGCACGCGGGCCTCGCCCCGCAGGTGGACTGGATCGAAGGCTGCTCCTGAGCAATTGCTAGACTGGCACGATGGCCCAGGAATCGCTTGCCAGCCGCGCCCTCAATGCCCTGACCGACTTCCTGCGCCTGGAAGCGGCGGGCGGCATCGTGCTGATCGCGGCGGCCGCGCTGGCGCTGCTGTGCGCGAATTCGCCGCTGGAGGAGTTCTACGACGGCTTCCGCGAGCTTCCGGTCGCCGTCGTGTTCGGCGACCTGCGCATCGCCAAGCCGCTGCTGCTGTGGATCAACGACGGGTTGATGGCTGTTTTCTTCCTGCTCGTCTCGCTCGAGATCAAGCGCGAATCGCTCACCGGGCAGCTCGCGGGGCGCGACCGGCTGCTGCTGCCGATGGCCTGCGCCTGCGCGGGCGTCGCCGTGCCGGCGCTGCTGTTCACCGCGCTCAATCGCGGCGATGCGGTGGCGATGCGCGGCTGGGCGGTACCGACCGCCACCGACATCGCGTTCGCGCTCGGCGTGCTGTCGCTGCTCGGTTCGCGGGTGCCGTCTGGCATGAAGCTGCTGCTGTCGACGATCGCGGTCGTCGACGACCTCGTCGCGATCCTGATCATCGCGCTGTTCTACTCGCACGGCCTGTCGCCGGCCGCGCTCGCCTGGGCGGTCGCGGCGCTGGCGGCCATGTTCGTGCTCAACCGCCGCGGCATCACCGCGCTCACGCCCTACCTGCTGCTCGGCGTGGTGTTGTGGACCGCGCTGCTGAAGTCGGGCGTGCACGCGACGCTCGCCGGCGTCGCCACCGGCCTGATGATCCCGCATGTGGACCGGCGCAATGCGATCCCGGACGAGATCGAGCATTCGCCCCTCGAAACGCTGGAGCATGCGCTGCACCCCTGGGTCGCCTACGCGATCCTGCCGCTGTTCGCCTTCGCCAACGCCGGGCTCGCGCTCGGGGAGTTGCAGGCGTCGGATGCGCTCGCGTCGCTGCCGCTCGGCATCGCGGCCGGGCTGGTGCTCGGCAAGCCGGTGGGCATCGTCGGCGCGGCGTGGCTGCTGCGGCGGATCGGCGGCGTGCGCTGGCCGGACGGCATGGACGGGCGGGCGATGCTCGGCCTCGGCATGCTCTGCGGCATCGGCTTCACCATGAGCCTGTTCATCGCGTCGCTGGCCTACACCGACGTGCGCTACGAGGAAGCGGTGCTCGGCGTGCTCGCCGCGTCCGTGTGCGCGGCGATCCTCGGCATGCTGTGGCTGCGCGCGGTGCTTCCGCGGCGCGACGGCGCGCGCTGATGCGCACGGCGCTGGTGTTCGGCGGCAGCGGGCCGATCGGCGCGGCGCTGCTGGCGCGCATGCCGGCCGCCGGCTGGACGGCGGTCGCGGTGTCCCGCGATCCGCAGCCCGGCCGACCCGGCGTGCGCTGGCTGCGCGGCGACCTGGCGCACTGCGACGGCCTGCCGGCGGCAGTGGACGCCATCTTCAGCTGCGGGCCGCTCGACCACTTCGCGCACTGGCATGCGCAGGCGGCGGTCGCGGCGCCGCGCGTGGTGGGGTTCGGGTCGACCAGCGCGGCCGCCAAGGAAGCCTCGCCCGATGCCGCCGAGCGTGCGCTCGCGGCGCGCCTGCGCGACGCCGAAGCGGCGCTCTTCGCCTCCGCGGCGGCGCAGGGGGCGGCCGCGACGGTCCTGCGCCCCACCTTGATCTACGGCGACGGGCGCGACCGCACGATCGGCCGCATTGGCGCGATGGCGCGGCGGCTGGGCTGGTTCATGATCCCGCGCGGCGCGACCGGCCTGCGCCAGCCCGTGCACGTCGACGACCTCGCCGCGGCCGCGCTCGCCGCCTGCGACGCGCCTGCGACGCACGGCCGCGTCTACGACCTGCCCGGCGGCGAGGCCCTGCCGTGGCGCGAGATGGTCGCGCGCACGCTGGTTGCGCTGTCGCCGCGCCCGCGGCTGCTGGAAGTGCCGGCGCCAATGTTCCGGCTTGCGCTCGGCGCGGCGCGCCTGGCCGGCAAGGCGAACGGCTTCGGCGACGCCGCGCTGGCACGCCTGCACGAAGACCTCGTGTTCGACGCGGCGCCCGCGCGCGCCGACTTCGGCTACGCGCCCCGCGGCTTTTCCTAGCGTTCTTCGGCTAGATCTCTTCGGCCGGCGGCATCGGGCGCGCCTTCGCGAGCGCGCGCAGCGCGATCAGCAGCACGCCGCCGAGCACCATGGCGCCGCCGATCCACAGCTGCGGGCCCGGCCGGTCGCCGTAGACCCACACGCCGAGCAGCACCGCCATCACCGGCGACAGCAGCAGCCACGGCGTGACCTGCGCGACCGGATGGCGCTGCACCAGCACGTAGTACAGGCCGTGCCCGAGCAGCGACGAGCCGATCGCCGAATAGGCCGCGCCGCCCCAGCCGACCCAGGTCGCGTTGCGCAGCGCCGCGAAGCCGCCGGGCTCGAACCAGGCGCTGAGCGCGAGCAGCGGCAGCAGCGCGATGACCGCGGTCCAGCCCTGCTGGCTGAACATGTCGAGGCCGCGCAGGCGCCGCATCAGCACCGTGCCCGTCGCGAGGAAGAACGCCGACACCAGCATCAGCAGCAGCGATGCGGGTTCGCGCAGCACCAGCGGATCGAAGCCCAGCACCAGCACGCCGCCGAAGCTCACCGCGATCGCGATGCCGGTGCGCCACCCGAACCGCTCGCCCAGCCACCACCATGCGAGCAGCGCCGCCATCGGCACGTAGCTCTGCATCACGATCGCCGGCGACGACAGGTTGCCGGCGAGGTGCAGCGACCAGAAGCTCAGGCCGAAGTGCAGCACGCCGTTGCACACCGCCACCGCCAGCAGCAGCGGCCACTGCCCCGGCGCGGGCCGGCGCAGGAAGGCGCCGAGCAGCAGCGCGAGGATCGCCAGCCGCACCGCGGTGAACAGGAACGGCGGGATCTCGCGCAGCGCCCACGCCGAGGTGAGGAAGTTCAGCGCCCAGGCGACGCAGATGAGCAGCGCGATGCCGAGGTCGCGGCCGCCGAGCCCCTGGCCGTGCCGCGGCGTCACTTCAGTAGCGCCAGCCGAGCTTGCGGTACAGCTTCGCCAGTACCCAGGCCGGCCCGATCAGCAGGTAGGTAAGATCGGTGAGGAAGCTCGGCTTGCGGCCTTCCAGCTTGTGGCCGACGAACTGCGCGATCCAGGCGAGCACGAAGACCGCGACCGCGAGGTAGAGCAGCTGCGCCGTGCCCAGCGCCTCGTGCAGCCAGCGCGTCAGCCAGGCCATCAGCACGAAGACCGCGAGCATGCCGTAGCCGAGCCGCCGCGAATTGCGGAAATAGAACATCCAGGCGAAGAACATCGCCAGCGCCGCCCACAGCCCCGGGCGGAACCAGGTCCCGGCCACCGGGATGCACCACAGCAGCGCGATCGCGCTCCACAGGATCAGCGGAACCGCGACCACGTGGATGCGCTGGTTGGCCTCGTTGCGGTGGTCGCCGGAGTAGTGCGCGAACCAGCGGTCGATCGGGCGTTCGTCGTTGGCGGCCATGTCGCCTCCTGCGTGGATCAGTCGACGGAAATGCCGGCCAGCCGCTGCAGCGCCTCGGCGTACTTGGCGCGGGTGCGCGCGATCACGTCCGCCGGCAGGCGCGGCCCGGGCGCGGTCTTGTCCCAGTCCAGCGTTTCCAGGTAATCGCGCACGAACTGCTTGTCGAAGCTCGGCGGGCTGGTGCCGACGGCGTATTCGTCGGCGGGCCAGTAGCGCGAGGAATCCGGCGTCAGCATCTCGTCCATCACGTGCAGGCGGCCGTCGGCGTCGGTGCCGAATTCGAACTTGGTGTCGGCGAGCAGGATGCCGCGCTCGGCCGCGTAGTCGGCGGCGAACGCGTACAGGCGCAGCGTCGCGTCGCGCACCTGCTCGGCGAGGTCGGCGCCGACCGTGCGCACCATCGTGTCGAAATCGATGTTCTCGTCGTGGTCGCCGACGGCGGCCTTGGTCGACGGCGTGAAGATCGGCTGCGGCAGCTTCTCCGCCTGGCGCAGGCCGTCGGGCAGGCCGATGCCGCTGACGCGGCCGGTGCGCTGGTAGTCCTTCCAGCCGCTGCCGATGAGGTAGCCGCGCGCGATCGCTTCCACCGGCACCGGCTTGAGCTTCTTCGTCACCACCGCGCGCTGCGCGTAGAGCGCCGGGTCCACGCCCGCGGGCAGCACCGACGCCACGTCGATGCCGGTGAGGTGGTTGGGCACGATGTGCGCGGTCATGCCGAACCAGAAATTGCTGACCTGGCACAGCATCTCGCCCTTGCCCGGGATCGGGTCGGGCAGGACCACGTCGAAGGCGCTCAAGCGGTCGGTCGCGACCATCAGCAGCAGCGGGCCGAGCGAAGGATCGGAGCCGCCGGCACCCGGCGGCAGGTCGAACACGTCGCGGACCTTGCCGCGGTGGCGGAGGGTCAGGCCGGGCAGGTCGGCTTGGAGCAGGGTGGTCGCCACGCAGGTTCCCGTGGAAGGCGGGCCGGCCAGTGTAGGGCTTCCGGCGCCAGCGGGTACACTGGCCCGATGCAGACGACCCACCAGCCGACCGTCATCGCCCCCTCGATCCTGTCCGCGGATTTCGCGCGCCTGGGCGCGGAGGTCGACGCGGTCCTGGCCGCGGGCGCGGACTGGGTCCATTTCGACGTGATGGACAACCATTACGTGCCGAACCTGACCATCGGCCCGATGGTCTGCGAGGCCCTGCGCAAGCATGGCGTCGCCGCGCCGATCGACGTGCACCTGATGGTCGAGCCGGTGGACCGGCTGGTGCCGGATTTCGCGAAGGCCGGCGCCACCGAAATCAGTTTCCACCCGGAAGCCAGCCGCCACGTCCACCGCACGATCCAGCTGATCAAGGCCGGCGGCTGCCGCGCGGGGCTGGTGCTGAACCCGGCGACGCCGGTGGACGTGCTCGACTGGGTGCTGCCCGAACTCGACCACGTGCTGCTGATGTCGGTGAATCCCGGATTCGGCGGCCAGTCGTTCATCCCTTCGACGCTGGAGAAGCTGCGCGTCGTGCGCGGGATGATCGACCGCTGCGGCAAGCCCGTCCGCCTCGAGGTCGACGGCGGCGTGAAGCCCGACAACATCGGCGCGATCGCGGCGGCCGGCGCCGACACCTTCGTCGCCGGCAGCGCGATCTTCGGCCAGCCCGACTACGCCGCGGTGATCGCG
>JBDZUW010000047.1:0-14882 GCA_040255375.1 Luteimonas sp.
CGCCGCGTCCTGCTCAAGCTGTCCGGCGAGGCGTTGATGGGCGACGAGGACTACGGCATCGACCCGAAGCTGATCGGCCGCCTCGCCCGCGAGGTCGTCGAGGCCCAGCAGGCCGGCGCCGAGGTCGCGCTGGTGATCGGCGGCGGCAACATCTTCCGCGGCGCCGGCCTGGCCGCCGGCGGCATGGACCGGGTGACCGGCGACCAGATGGGCATGCTCGCCACCGTGATCAACGCGCTGGCGATGCAGGACGCGCTGGAGAAGCTCGGCGCGAAGGCGCGCGTCATGAGCGCGATCAAGATCAACGACGTGTGCGAGGACTACATCCGCCGCCGCGCGATCCGCCACCTCGAGAAGGGCCGGCTGGTGATCTTCGCCGCGGGCACCGGCAACCCGTTCTTCACCACCGACTCGGGCGCGGCGCTGCGCGCGATCGAGATCGGCGCCGACCTGCTGCTGAAGGCGACCAAGGTCGACGGCGTGTACGACAAGGATCCGAAGAAGTATCCGGACGCGAAGCGCTACTCGAAGCTGACCTACGACGAGGTGCTGGCGCGCGACCTGCAGGTGATGGACACCGCCGCGTTCGCGCTGGCCCGCGACAGCGACCTGCCGCTGCGCGTGTTCGACATGTCGCAGCCGGGCACGCTGCTGCGGATCCTGCGCGGCGAGGACATCGGCACGCTGGTCCAGGGGCGCGGCGCGCAATAGTGTCCGCAGCGGCGCGGCGCGAGAATCCCGCCATGCACGGCCACCACCACGCCCCCAACGCGACGCGCGCGTTCGCGATCGTCACCCTCGCCAACCTCGCCTACACGATCGTGGAGGCGGGCTACGGCTTCGCCACCGACTCGCTGGCGCTGCTCTCGGACGCGCTGCACAACCTCGGCGACGTGCTCGGCCTCGGCCTGGCCTGGGGCGCGGCGGTCATCGCGCGCCGTGCGCCCACCGACCGCCACACCTACGGCTGGCGCCGCGCCACCCTGCTCTCGCCGCTCGCGAACGCGGTGCTGCTGGTCGGCTTCGCCGGAGCGCTGTCCTGGGAAGCCGTGCGCCGCTTCGGCGCGCCGCCGCAGATCCCGGCAATGCCCGTCATCGTGGTCGCCGCGGTCGGCATCGCGGTGAACCTCGGCGGTGCGTGGCTGCTGCGCGACGGCCACGGCCACAGCCACGCCCGCGACCTCAACCGCCGCGGCGCGTTCCTGCACCTGCTGGCCGATGCCGGCGTGTCGCTGGCGGCGGTGCTCGCCGGCCTCGGCATGCTCCGGTTCGGCTGGAACTGGCTCGATCCGGCCACCGGCCTGCTGGTCGGCGTGGTGGTCGCCGCGAGCGCCTTCGGCCTGCTGCGCGACGCCTTCAGCGCGGCGATGGACGCCGTGCCCGCCGGCATCGACCAGGCGCGCGTCCGTGCCTGGCTGGAGGCGCAGGGCGGCGTGGTCGCCGTGCACCACCTCCACATCTGGTCGCTGGGCGCCGGGGAGATCGCGATGACCGCGCACCTGGTGCGCGCGCTCGACGCCGACCACGATGCCTTCCTCGACCGCGTCCATCGCGGCCTGGACCGCGAATTCGGCATCAACCATCCGACCCTGCAGGTCGAGTTCGGCACGGCCTGCGACCACGACCGGCATGACCCGGCGCCGCACGCCCACTGACCGCGCGGCGCCGGGCGCCGCGGGCAAGGCCCGGAATCCCGGGAACGCGCGGGCCTTCGCTATACTCCCGAGGCTAAGCTGCGGCCCGGAGCCAGACCCATGATCAACGACATCCACAAGGACGCCCAGGCCCGCATGGCCAAGAGCATCGACGCCCTGCGCCACACGCTGGTGAAGGTGCGGACCGGGCGCGCCTCGACCGCGCTGGTCGAGCACATCAAGGTCAACTACTACGGCTCCGACGTGCCGCTGTCGCAGGTCGCCAGCATCGCCGTCGCCGACGCCCGCTCGCTCACGATCACGCCGTGGGAGAAGCAGATCGTGGGCGCGGTCGAGAAGGCCATCCTCGGCTCCGACCTCGGCCTGACCCCGAACACCGCCGGCACCGTGATCCGGCTCAACCTGCCCGCGCTCACCGAGGAGCGCCGCAAGGAACTGTCCAAGGTCGTGCACGGCGAAGGCGAGGACACCAAGGTCGCCATCCGCAACATCCGCCGCGACGCCAACCAGCAGGTCAAGGAGCTGCTGAAGGACAAGACGATCAGCGAGGACGAGGCCACGCGCAGCGAAGGCGAGATCCAGAAGCTGACCGACAAGGCGATCAAGGACGTCGACGAGGTGGTCAAGGCGAAGGAACAGGAGCTGATGGCGGTCTGATGCCGCCCGCAGCCACGCCCGCCGCCACGCCCGCGAAGGTGCCCCGCCACCTGGCCGTCATCATGGACGGCAACGGGCGCTGGGCGCAGCAGCGCCATCGCCCCCGCGCGGTCGGCCATCGCGCCGGCGCGCGCGCCGTCAACCTCTGCATCGACTTCTGCCTCGACAAGGGCATCGAGGCGCTCACCCTGTTCGCGTTCTCCAGCGAGAACTGGGGCCGGCCGGCGGACGAGGTCGGCGCGCTGATGAGGCTCTTCATGAACGCGCTCGAGCGCGAGGTCGACGAGCTGCACCGCCGCGGCGTGCGCATCCGCTTCATCGGCGAGCGCGCGCGCTTCGCCGACGCGATCCGGGCGCGCATGGACGAGGCCGAGGCCCGCACCGCCGGCAACGGCCGCCTCGCCCTCAACATCGCCGCCAGCTACGGCGGCCGCCAGGACATCGCCGCCGCCGCCCGCAGCCTGGCCGAGGACGTCGCCGCCGGGCGGCTGGCGCCCGCAGACATCGACGAGGCCCTGTTCGACAGCCGCACCGCCCTCGCCGACCTGCCCGCCCCGGACCTGTTCATCCGCACCGGCGGGGACCACCGGATCAGCAACTTCCTGCTCTGGCAGCTGGCCTACACCGAACTCTGGTTCACCGAGACGTTGTGGCCGGCGCTGGATGCCGCCACACTGCAGCGCGCCCTGGACGATTTCGCCAGCCGCGAACGCCGCTTCGGCCTCACCGGCGCCCAGGTCGCGGGCGCCCAGAACGGGACCAACGCATGACCCGCACCCGCGTGCTCGCGGCGCTCATCCTCACGCCGGTCGCGATCGCCGCGATCCTGCTGCTGCCGACCGCATGGCTGGTGGCGCTGGCCGCGATCGTGTTCCTGGCCGGGCTGTGGGAGTGGTTCAAGCTCGCCGACATCGACGACACCCTGGCGCGCACCGTGCTGCTGGTGGTGAACCTGGCGCTGATGGTCGCCATCGTCTGGGGCTCGCGCACCAGCGGCGGGCTGAGCTACGTGCTGCTGCAGATCATGGTCGTGGTCGGCGTGGCCTGGTGGCTGCTGGCGATGCTGTGGCTGCGCCATTTCGACTTCGCCTCCAACCACGAGACGCACGCGCGGGTGTTCAAGCTCGCCGCGGGCACGCTGGCGATCGTGCCGGCCTGGTGCGCGCTGGCGGTGCTGCACGGCAGCGAGCCCGACGGCCACCGCTGGCTGTTCGTGGCGCTGGCGATCGTGTGGGCCGCCGACTCCGGCGCCTATTTCGTCGGCCGCCACTACGGCAAGCGCAAGCTCGCGCCGCGGATCAGCCCCAACAAGACCGTGGAAGGCCTGCTCGGCGGCGTCGCCAGCGGCCTGGTCGTGGCACTGGCGTTCGCGCCGTTCGCGGGCGCGACGCTGCGCGAGCTGCCGGCCGTGGGACTGGTCGCGGTGGTGGCGGTGCTGTTCTCGGTGGTCGGCGACCTGTTCGAGAGCCTGCTCAAGCGCCACGTGGGCGCGAAGGATTCCGGCGACCTGATCCCCGGCCACGGCGGCATCCTCGACCGCATCGACGGCGTCGTCGCCGCGCTGCCGGTGTTCGCCCTCGGCAAGGCGCTGATGGGCTTCTGAAGGTGGACGTCGACGCAGGCATCCGCCGGGTCGCCGTGCTCGGCGCCACCGGCTCCATCGGCACGTCGGCGCTCGACGTCGTCGCGCGCCATCCACGGCGGCTGCGGGCGACCGTGCTCGCCGCGGGCAGCCGCGTCGACGCGCTGGTCGCGCTGTGCCGCACGCATCGCCCGCTGCACGCGGTGATCGGCGACGAAGCGCTGTACCCCGCGCTGCGCGACGGCCTGCGCGACGCCGGCCTCGACACCGTCGCGCACGCCGGCGACGCCGCACTCGAGGCGCTGGTGGCCGGCGAGGACTGCGACACCGTGGTCGCCGCGATCGTCGGCGCCGCGGGCCTGCCGTCCACGCTGGCCGCGGCGCGCGCGGGCAAGCGCCTGCTGCTCGCGAACAAGGAATCGCTGGTGCTCGCCGGCGAGCTGCTGATGGAAGCCGCGCGCGCGGGCGGCGCGCTCGTGGTGCCGATCGACAGCGAGCACAACGCCATCTTCCAGTGCCTGTCGGCGGGAGCCGGCAGCGGGAAGCCGGGCGCCGGGGAACTGCGCCGCATCGTGCTGACCGCGTCGGGCGGGCCGTTCCGCGGCCGCGACCGCGCGTCGATGCGCGACGTGACGCCGGCGCAGGCGGTGGCGCATCCGAAGTGGTCGATGGGCCCGAAGATCTCGGTCGACTCGGCCACGCTGATGAACAAGGGCCTGGAGGTCATCGAGGCCCACCACCTGTTCGGCCTGCCGGGCGAGCGCATCGACGTGCTCGTGCATCCGCAGAGCCTGGTGCACTCGCTGGTCGACTTCATCGACGGCTCGACGATCGCGCAGCTCGGGCTGCCGGACATGCGCACCGCGCTCGCGGTCGGGCTCGGCTGGCCGGAGCGCATCGCGTCCGGCGTCGCCGGCCTGGACCTGCTCGCGCACGGCCGCCTCGACTTCGAGGCGCCGGACCTAGACGCGTTCCCCTGCCTGCGCCTGGCCTACGCCGCGCTCGCCGCGGGCGGCACCGCGCCGGCCGTGCTCAACGCGGCGAACGAAGTCGCCGTGTCGTCCTTCCTGCAGGGCCGCATCGGCTTCCTGTCCATTCCCGCGCTGGTCGAGCACTGCCTGGACGCGCTGCCCGCGCAGGCGGCCGGCTCGCTCGACGCGCTGCTGGCCGCCGATGCCGCGGCCCGCGCGCTGGCCAGCGCGCGCCTCGCCTCGGGACGCACTCCATGGGCAGTTTCTTCGGTTCCGTGTGGTGGCTGATCGTCAGCCTCGGCGTGCTGGGGACCTTCCAAGAATTCGGCCACTACTGGGTCGCGCGGCGCTGCGGCGTGCGCGTGCTGCGCTTCTCGATCGGCTTCGGCAAGGCATTGTGGCTGCGCCGCGGGCGCGACGGCACCGAATACGCGATCGCCGCGATCCCGCTCGGCGGCTACGTGCGCATGCTCGACGAGCGCGAGGGCGAAGTGGCGCCGGAACAGGCCGGCGAGGCGTTCAACAACAAGCCGGTGGGCAAGCGCATCGCGATCGTGATTGCCGGTCCGCTGGCCAACCTGCTGCTGTGCGTGGCGCTGCTGTGGGGCATGTTCGTGATCGGGCGGCCGGACTACCAGCCGGTCGTCGGCCAGGCGCAGAGCCTGGCGGCGCAGGCGGGGCTGGCGCGCGGCGACACGCTGCTGTCCGTGGACGGCCGCGGGACGCCGACCTGGACCGAGGCCGCGATGGCCGTCGCCAACGCCGCCATGGACCGCCGCGACGTGGCCCTGCAGGTGCGCACCGCCGGCGGCGCCCTCGCCGACCGCCGCCTGCCGCTGTCGCGCCTGCCCGCCGGCGCGGGCCAAGCGGAGGCGATGCAGTCGGTCGGGCTGGTGCCGCGCTTCCAGCTGCTGCCCGCCGTCGTCGGCCGGATCGAGCCCGGTTCCGCGGCGTGGGGCGTGCTCGCCGAGGGCGACCGGATCACCGCCATCGACGGCGTGCCGGTGCACACCCACGACCAGATCGGGCCGCTGGTGCAGGCCATCGGCGGGCGCACTGCCATGGTCGAAGTGGAACGGGAAGGCCAGCGGCTGGCGCTGGAAATCACCCCGAAGCACATGCAGGACCCGAAGCGCGGCGACTTCTGGGCGCTCGGGATCCTGCCCGCGCCGGCGCAGCTCCCCCCCTACGACGCGACGCTGCGCGCGGGGCCGCTGGCCGCCGTGCCCGCCGCCCTGCGCGAGACCTGGAAGCTGGGCCGGGACTCGGTGGCGATGATCGGCCGGCTGGTCACCGGGCGGGCCTCGGTGGAGAACATCTCCGGGCCGATCACCATCGCCCGCTATGCCAACGCCTCGGCCCAGCTCGGCCCGGCGTGGTTCCTGAACTTTCTCGCCCTGTTGTCGCTCAGTCTGGCGGTGATCAACCTGCTGCCGATCCCCGTCTTGGACGGGGGACACCTGCTGTATTACCTTATCGAGCTCGCCAAAGGCAGTCCGCTGGGCGATCGCGCGATGGTCGCGGGCCAGTACATCGGGCTCGCCCTGCTCGCCGGGTTGATGGGCCTGGCGTTCTACAACGACATCCTGCAACTGCTTCGCTGACGCCCCCAACCGGAAGTGACGATGACGCGACTCCCCCCACGCCGCCTGCTCGTCCTCGCCCTTGCCGCGGCGGCAGCGGCACCGGCGCTGCCCGCGCTGGCCCAGGCCACCAGCCCCTTCGCCGCGCCTGCCGCCGCCGCGCCCGCGGATGCGCCGGCCGCCGTGGCGCCGGCCGCGCCCGCGCCCGACGCGTTCGTCGTCTCCGACATCCGCGTCGACGGCCTGCAGCGCGTCCCCGCCGGCACCGTGTTCACCTACCTGCCGATCGAGCGCGGCGACCGCGTCGACGGCAACCGCGTCGCCGACGCGATCCGCGCGCTGTACAAGACCGGGTTCTTCGAGGACGTGCGCGCCGACCGCCAGGGCGACATCCTGGTGATGACCGTGGTCGAGCGCCCGGCGATCAACAAGCTCACGCTCGAGGGCAACAAGGACATCAAGAGCGAGGACCTGCTCAAGGGCCTGAAGGAAATCGGCCTGGCCGAGGGCGAGACGTTCAACCGCCTGAGCCTGGACCGCGTGGTGCAGGAGCTGACGCGCCAGTACAACAACCGCGGCAAGTACAACGTCGCCGTCAACCCGACCGTGACCCAGCTCGACCGCAACCGCGTCGACGTGAAGATCGAGGTCAAGGAAGGCAAGGCCGCCAACATCCGCCACATCAACCTGGTGGGCAACGAGGCGTACGCGCAGGAAGACGTGCTGGCCAACTGGGAGTCCAAGGAGCACAACTGGCTCAGCTGGTACCGCCGCGACGACCAGTACTCGCGCGAGAAGCTGTCCGGCGACCTCGAGAAGCTCAATTCCTGGTACCTGGACCGCGGCTACGTGGACTTCAGCCTCGACAGCACCCAGGTCGAGATCAGCCCGGACAAGCGCGACATGTTCATCGTCGCCGGCATCAGCGAGGGCGAGCAGTACCGCGTGTCGAAGGTGGAGCTGACCGGCGACACCATCCTCCCGAAGGAGGACATGGAGAAGATGCTCGCCGTCCGCGAGGGCCAGGTGTTCTCGCGGCGCCTGATCGACCTGACCTCCGATGCGATCACGCTGATGCTGTCGAACATCGGCTACGCGTTCGCCAAGGTCGACCTGGTGCCCGACGTCGACCGCGCCAAGCGCACCGTCGGCGTGACCTTCCGCGTCGTCCCGGGCCCGCGCGTCACCGTGCGCCACATCGTCTTCAAGGGCAACACGCGCACCGGCGACGAGGTGATGCGCCGCGAGATGCGCCAGTTCGAGGGCGCGTGGTACTCGCAGGCGGCAATCGACCGCTCCAAGGTGCGCCTGCAGAACCTCGGCTACTTCGAGAGCGTGGACGTCGACAAGGCGCCCGTCCCGGGGACCAACGACGCGGTGGACGTGACCTACACCGTGAAGGAGACCACCTCGGGCAGCTTCATGTTCGGCGTGGGCTATTCCCAGCTCAGCGGCGTCAACACCTCGGTGTCGCTGTCGGAAGCGAACTTCCTGGGCACCGGCAACCGGGTCTCGGTCGCCGCGCAGAAGAGCTACTACCAGAAGGCCTACAACTTCGCCTTCACCAATCCCTACTTCACCGACTCGGGCATGTCGCTGGGCTACAACCTGAGCTGGAGCGAGTTCGACTACTCCAACTACAACGTCGCCCAGTACTCGACCAACTCGGCCTCGGCGCAGGCCGTGCTGGGCATCCCGATCAGCGAGTGGGACGGCTTCTCGGTGATGTTCGGCGTGGACACCAACGAGATCGTGCCGCTGACGGGCTCCACCCCCGACGTGATCACCGACTACATCAAGGCGGTCGGCGCCTACACGTTCCACTCCTGGCGCACGCAGCTGGGCTGGTCGCGCGACACCCGCAACGACTACTTCATGCCGAGCGTCGGCACCTACCAGCGCGCCTCCTTCGAGACGACGCTGCCCGGCTCGACCGTCCAGTACTACAAGCTCGAATACGAATACTCCAAGTACTGGCCGCTCTCGCCGGCGCTGGTCCTGCGCACCGGCATCAACGTCGGCTACGGCGACAGCTACGGCAAGATCGCCACGCGCGCGATCTGCTACACCGCGCCGACGCCGCCGACCACCACCACGCCGAACCCGCCGCCCCCGCCGCCGCCCAGCGACCCCTGCCTCCCGACGTCGCCCGACTACGTGAAGACGGTCACCGCGGAAGGGCTGCCGTTCTTCGAGAACTTCTACGCCGGCGGCATCAGCTCGGCGGGCCGCGTTCGCGGCTTCGTGGACAACACGCTCGGCCCGCGCGCGATCAACGCCTTCGGCTTCTCGCGGCCGGTCGGCGGCTCGTTCAAGACCGTGGGCTCGGTGGAAATGTTCTTCCCGCGCCTGTTCGACACCAAGGCCGCGCGCATCTCGGCGTTCGTGGACTTCGGCAACGTGTACAAGAACTGGGACAGCTTCGACGCGGGCGAGCTGCGCGCGTCCACCGGCGTCGCGCTGCTGTGGCGCTCGCCGATGGGCCCGATCTCGATCAGCTACGCGCTGCCCCTGCGCACGCAGCCGGGCGACCAGGAAGAACGCCTGCAGTTCTCCTTCGGCGGGCAGTTCTAGCGCGGCCGGCATGGAGTTCTCCGCCGCGCAGCTCGCCGGACGCCTCGGCCTGGCCGTGCACGGCGATCCCGCCGCCCGCGTTTCCGGCGTGGCCACGCTCGCGCGGGCCACGCCTTCGGATCTCTCGTTCCTCGCCAATCCCCGCTACCGCGCGCAGCTCGCCACGAGCCGCGCGGGCGTGGTGGTGATGCGCGAGGAAGACGCCGCAGGCCACGCCGGCACCGCGCTGCTCGCGCGCGACCCGTATGCCGCCTTCGCGCGCGCGGCGGCGCTGTTCGAGTCGCGCGAGGCCGCGGCGCCCGGCGTCCACGCCAGCGCCGTGGTGGATGCGTCGGCGACGGTGGATCCGGGCGCGCACGTCGGGCCGTTCGCGTGCATCGGCGCGCGCAGCGTGGTGGAGGCCGGCGCGATCGTCGGCCCGGGATGCGTGGTCGGCGAGGATTGCGTGGTCGGCGCCGGCAGCGAGCTGGTCGCGCGGGTGACGCTGGTCCGGCGCGTGCGCCTGGGGCGGCGGGTGCTGGTGCATCCCGGCGCGGTGCTCGGCGCGGACGGCTTCGGCCTGGCGATGGATCGCCCGGAAGGCGGCGGCGAGCCGCGCTGGCTGAAGGTCCCGCAGCTCGGCGGCGTGGTCGTCGGCGACGACTGCGAGATCGGCGCCAACACCACCATCGACCGTGGCGCGCTCGACGACACCGTGCTCGAGGAGGACGTGCGCCTGGACAACCAGATCCAGGTCGGCCACAACGTCCGCATCGGTGCGCACACCGCCATGGCCGGCTGCTCGGCCGTGGCCGGCAGCGCCACCATCGGCCGCTATTGCCTGATCGGCGGCGCCGCCGGCGTGCTCGGCCACCTCGAGATCTGCGACCGGGTCACGGTGACGGCGATGAGCCTGGTGACCCATTCGATCCGCGAGCCGGGCGAATACTCGTCCGGCACGCCGCTGATGGACAACCGGGCCTGGCGCAAGGCCGCGGCCCGTTTCAAGCAGCTCGACGCCCTTTTCCGCCGGCTCGGCGCTTTGGGCGATAATCGCGGCTAGCCCAGCAAGACCAGGAAGGACCCGTGGAAACCGTGCAACTGCCGCTCGACGTCATCGGCATCCAGAAGCTGCTGCCGCACCGTTACCCCTTCCTGCTCGTGGACCGGGTGGTCGCGTTCGAGCCGAGCACGAGCATCGTCTGCCGCAAGAACGTCACCATCAACGAGCCGTTCTTCCAGGGCCACTTCCCCGGCAAGCCGGTGATGCCGGGCGTGCTGCTGATCGAGGCGCTGGCCCAGGCCGGCGGCCTGCTCACGCACCTGTCGGCCATCACCGACGCCGACGGCAAGGTCTTCTACCTGGTGAAGGTGGACAACGCGAAGTTCAGCCGCATGGTGGTGCCGGGCGACCAGCTCGAGCTGTGCGTGTCGCTCAAGCGCACGATCCGCAACATGGCCCTGTTCGAGGGCGTGGCGAAGGTGGACGGCGAGCAGGTCGCCTGCGCCGAGATCCTCTGCGCGGAAGCGAAGTGACATGGACCTCGCGCCGGGCATCCATCCCAGCGCCGTGGTCGATCCCGCCGCGCGGATCGGCGCGGACGTGCGGATCGGCGCGTTCACCCTGGTCGGGCCCGGCGTCGAGATCGGCGACGGCACCTGGATCGGCCCGCACTGCAGCGTGCAGGGGCCGGCGCGCATCGGCCGCGACAACCGCATCCACGGCCACGCCGCGATCGGCGGCGACCCGCAGGACAAGAAGTTCGAGGGCGAGCGCACCGAACTGGTGATCGGCGACCGCAACGTGATCCGCGAATTCGCGACGATCAACCGCGGCACCGGCAACGGCGGCGGCATCACCCGCATCGGCGACGACAACTGGTTGCTCGCCTACACCCACGTCGCCCACGACTGCATCGTCGGCAACGGCTGCATCTTCTCCAACAACGCCACCCTCGCCGGCCACGTCGAGGTGGGCGACCAGGTGATCCTCAGCGGCTTCGCCGGCGTCCACCAGTTCTGCCGGATCGGCGCGCACGCGTTCATCGGCATGGGCGCGTTCGTCAACGGCGACGTGCCGCCGTTCGTGCTGGTGGCGCAGGAGGATTACGGGCGGCCGCGCGGGGTGAACGTGGAGGGCCTCAAGCGCCGCGGCTTCGGCGCGGAACGGCTCGCGGCGATCCGGCGCGCCTACCGCGCGCTGTACCTGTCCGGCGCGAAGCTCGAGGAAGCGCGCGCGCAGCTGGCGGAGATGGCGCGCGACAGCGAGGACGTGCGCGCGCTGCTCGATTTCATCGACGCGGGGCAGCGCCCGCTGCTGCGATGAGCGCGCCCGCGACGCGCCCGCTGCCGCGATGAGCGCCGACGCGCCGCGGATCGCGCTGGTCGCCGGCGAGGCCTCGGGCGACCTGCTCGGCGCCGGCCTGGTCGCGGCGATCCGCGAGCGCCACCCCGATGCGTTGTTCGCCGGCGTCGGCGGCGACGCGATGCGCGCCGCGGGCGTGGAGACCTGGCACGACGCGAACGAACTCGCGGTGATGGGCCTGTCCGAAGTGCTCGCGCACCTGCCGCGCCTGCTGCGGCTGCGCGGCGCGCTGCGCGAGCGCGTGCTGGCGTGGAAGCCGGACGTGTTCGTCGGCATCGACGCGCCCGATTTCAACCTCGGGGTCGAACGCTGGCTCAAGCGCCGCGGCGTGCGCACCGTGCATTACGTCAGTCCCTCGGTCTGGGCCTGGCGCGAATCGCGCGCCGCGAAGATCGGCGCGAGCGCCGACCGCGTGCTGTGCCTGTTCCCGATGGAGCCCGCGATCTACGCGCGCCACGGCGTGGATGCCCGCTTCGTCGGCCATCCGCTCGCCGACGCGGTTGCGCTCGAACCCGATCGCGGTGCCGCCCGCGCGGCGCTGGGCATCCCGTTCCACGCGCCGGTGCTGGCGGTGCTGCCCGGCAGCCGGCTGGGGGAAATCGAGCGCATGCTGCCGGCGTTCCTCGAAACCGCCGCGCTGGTGGCGCGCGACGTCGACGACCTGCAACTGCTCATCCCCGCCGCCAATGCCGAATGCCGCGCCGCCATCGAGCGCCTGGTTTCCGCCTCCCGGTTCCCGGTTCCCGGTTACCGGCTCCTGGATGGCGATGCGCAGCAGGCGATGATCGCCGCCGATGTCGTGCTGCTCGCTTCCGGCACCGCCGCGCTGGAGGCGATGCTGTGCAAGCGGCCGATGGTGGTGGGGCACCGCATCGCGGCGTCGACCTATCGGCTGGTCAAGGGGCTCGGGCTGCTCAAGTCGCGCTTCGTCAGCCTGCCCAACGTGCTCGCCGGGGAGGCGCTGGTGCCCGAGCTGCTGCAGGACGACTGCACGCCGCCGAAGCTGGCCGCGGCCGTGCTCGCCTGGTTCCGCGACCCGGAGGCGGTGGCCGCGCTGCGGCCGCGTTTCCGCGCGATCCACGAATCGCTGCGCCGCGATGCGTCCGCGCGCGCGGCCGAGGCGGTGCTCGGATGAACGCCGACCCCGCCGGCATCGCCGCCACCACGCTGTTCGCCGGCGTCGACGAGGCCGGGCGCGGCCCGCTCGCCGGGCCGGTGGTGGTCGCGGCGGTCGTGTTCCCGCCCGGGCGCACCCCGGTCAACGGCCTGGACGATTCCAAGCAGCTCGACGAGGCCTGCCGCGAGAAGCTCTATCCGCGCATCGTCGAGCGCGCGCTGGCCTGGCATGTCGTGTTCGTGGACGTCGCCGACATCGACCGGCTCAACATCTATTACGCGACCATGCACGGCATGCGCGAAGCGCTGCGCGGCGTCGCCGCGGCGCTCGCCGCCGGCGCGCATGCCGGTTGCGCGCTGGAGGCGCGCATCGACGGCAACCGCCTGCCGCCCGGCCTGCCCTGCGCCGCGCGCGCGATCGTGGGCGGCGACGCGCTCGACCGCGCGATCATGGCCGCATCCATCCTCGCCAAGGTCTCGCGCGACCGGCACATGCGCGAGCTGCATGCGCGCTGGCCCGAATACGGCTTCGACGCGCACAAGGGCTACAGCACGCCCACCCACCTCGAAGCGCTGGCCCGCCTCGGGCCGTGCCCCGAGCACCGGCGCAGCTTCGCGCCCGTGCGCGAGGCGCTGCAGGGGCCCGACCTGTTCGCTGAATGCGTGTCCGCGCCGGACGGCGCCTGAACGACTGCGAACGCGCCGGAAGTCACGCCGACGTGCGGCGCATGCCGTCCGCCCTGCAACGGCGCATCCTCTACGCGCATCCCATCAGGAATCCCCACGCCTGAGGAGGAACGTGCCATGCGTGCCGCGAACCAGGGTTTCGTCGTTCCCTCGCCCACCACCGATGCGGACATGCCGGTGAGGGAGTTCACCTTCGACCAGCGCACCGTTCCGCGGCCCGACCAGGAGGCGGTCGCGGGGTTCGATGCGCTGCTCGCGCGCCTCGATCCGCAAACCGCGCACGCGGTGCTGCGCGACTGCGTCGCCGAGATCGCGCTCTGGCAGCACCACCTGCGCGTGCAGGAAAGCCGCTACGCCAGCGACGACGCCCGCCCGCGGGACCTGTTCCGCATCGGCTGAGCGGTCGCGCGGGTCGTGCCGGGCAAGCCCCGGCACGGGGTGCGCGATGTCAAGCCTTGTCCGGCCCCGGGCCGGGGGCTAGGCTGCCATGAGCCATGCCCGCCCGCTTCGTCCACCTGCACCTGCACAGCGAGTATTCGCTGGTCGACTCGACGATCCGGATCCCGGAGCTCATCGGGCGTTGCGTGGCGCTGGGCCAGCCGGCGGTGGCGATCACCGACCACGCCAACCTGTTCTCGCTGGTCAAGTTCCACAAGGCGGCCGAGGCGGCCGGGGTGAAGCCGGTCACCGGCGCCGACATCCTGCTGGCCGAAGGCGACGAGGCCCCCACGCGCCTCACCCTGCTGTGCCGGGACAACGCCGGCTACCTGGCGCTGTCGCGGCTGCTGACGCGCGCCTGGATGGAAGGCCACCGCCACGACGGCGTGGTGGTGCGGCCGCACTGGCTGCACGAGGACTGCGCCGGCCTGTTCGCGCTCGCCGGCCGCGAGAGCGAAGCCGGGCGCCTCGCCGCGGCGGGCCGCCACGACCTCGCCGCGCAATGGCTGGCCGACCTGCAGCGCACGACCGGGGGCAACGCGCACCTGGAGATCACGCGCACCGGGCGCGAGGGCGAGGAGGCGTTCAACGCCTTCGCCGTGCAGGCCGCCGCCGCGCGCGGCATCCCGCTGGTGGCGAGCAACGACGTGCGCTTCCTCGAGCCCGGCGGCTACGAGGCGCACGAGGCGCGCGTGTGCATCGCCAGTGGCCGCGTGCTCGACGATCCGCGCCGCCCGCGCGACTACAGCCCCGAGCAGTACCTCAAGTCGGCGGAAGACATGGCGGCGCTGTTCGCCGATCTCCCCGATGCGGTGGAGAACACCGTCGCGCTCGCGACGCGCTGCAATTTCGCGCTGTCGCTGGGCACCTACCACCTGCCCGCGTTCCCGGTGCCGTCGGACGAGACCCTCGACAGCTGGATCCGCTCGCAGGCGCGCGCGGGGCTCGCGAAGCGGCTGGAGAAGCAGCCGATCGCGCCGGGCCACACGCGCGAGTCCTACGAGGCGCGCCTGGAGACCGAGCTGGACGTGATCGTCCGCATGGGGTTCCCGGGCTACTTCCTGATCGTCGCCGACTTCATCAACTGGGCGAAGGACCACGGCATCCCGGTCGGGCCGGGCCGCGGCTCCGGCGCCGGTTCGCTGGTCGCGTGGTCGCTGGGCATCACCGACCTCGACCCGATCCCCTACGACCTGCTGTTCGAGCGCTTCCTCAACCCCGAACGCGTGTCGATGCCGGACTTCGACATCGACTTCTGCATGGACCGCCGCGACG
>JBDZUW010000003.1:0-1157 GCA_040255375.1 Luteimonas sp.
CGGCCCTGCTCGCGGCCTGCGCCCACGCGCCGCCGCAGCAGCGCAGCCCGCTCGCGCAATGGGTGCCGTCGCCGAACTTCGATGCGCGGCGGCCGATGCTGATCGTGATCCACGCCACCGAGGAAGGTTCGGCCGAGCAGGCGCTGCACACCCTGAGCACGGCCAACAGCGGTGGCCCGGTGAGCGCGCATTACCTGGTCGGGCGCGACGGCACGATCTATCAGCTCGTCGACGACGCCGAGCGCGCATGGCAGGCGGGCGCGGGGCGCTGGGGCACGATCGGCGAGCTGAATTCGGCATCCATCGGCATCGAGCTCGACAACGACGGCGAGTCGCCGTTCGCGCCCGCGGAGATCGATGCGCTGATCCGCCTGCTCGACGACCTGTGCACGCGCCTGGGCATCCCGCGCGACGCGATCATCGCCCACGCCGACCTCGCGCCGGCGCGCAAGCGCGATCCGGGCTTCCGCTTCCCGTGGAAGCAGCTCGCCGACGCCGGTTTCGGCAAGTGGCCGCAGGGGCCGCTCGTCGATCCGCCCGCCGGTTTCGATCCGTGGATGGCGCTGCGCGTGCTCGGCTATCCCCTCGAGATCGACAGGACGCCCGGCTACACGGACACCGTGCGCGCGTTCCACCGCCACTACCGCGGCGACGAGAACGACGTGCTCGACGCCGAGGACGCGCGGATCCTGTACGCGCTGACGCGGCTGCCCACGACATCCGCAGCGCCCGCAGCGCCCGCAGCGCCGTCGCCCCGCGTGGCGGAGCTCGCAGGCCTGCAATACCTGGTGTTCGAAACCGGCGGCGCCGCGCCCGACGCGGTGCTGCCGATGGTGGTCGGCCTGCACTACTCGGGTGCGACGCCGGAAGCGATGCCCGGGTACTTCGACGGTTTCGACATGCCGGTCCGCGTCGTGCTGCCGCAAGGCACGCAAGCGCGTCCCCATGGGCGGTCGTGGTTCGCCGCCAGCCATGGCGCGCTGGCGCCGGCTGCACAAGCCGCCGACGCCGCGCCGGTCGTCGAGACGGTGGCGCGCTTCGTGGACGCGGTGCAGCGCGCGCACCCGACGCGGGGCAAGCCGGCGGTGATGGGCGTGTCCTACGGCGGCGACATCGCGCTGCTGCTTGCGCTTCGGCATCCAGGGACGGTCGCCGGC
>JBDZUW010000003.1:1257-2782 GCA_040255375.1 Luteimonas sp.
TTCGTGCGCGCAGCGGAAGCGCTGCTCGGCGCGGGGGACTAGCGCTCCGGTTCAAGGGCGTCCATGCACTATATTGGTGCATATGGGCGACGCCCCCGCCAATCCGCTCGACGCGCTGACCACCCCGGTCGCCTGGACCGGCGCCGACGGCTGCCTGGCGGGCGCCAACACCGCCTTCGGCCGCTGGCTCGGGGTCGGCGCGCGGCGGCTGCCCGGGCTGCCGCTGGCGGCGCTCGAGGCGGACGGGTCGAGGCTGGCCGAATGGCTGGAGGCGCCCGGCGACGACGCGATCCGGCTGCATCGGCTGGCCTTCGCCTATCCGGGGCAGGCGCCGCGCTTCGCCGACGTCGCGCTGTCGCCGCGCGAGGGCGGCGGCTGGTGGCTCGAGGCGCATCCGGTCGCGGAATTCCCCGGCGAGGATCCGGCGCTCGCATTGCCCGGGGCCGTCAGCGCCGCGCTGAAAGGCCTGGCGCACGAGTTGCGCAATCCGCTCGCCGGCCTGAAAGGCGCCGCGCAGCTGCTCGCGCGCCGCGCCGCCGCGCGTGCCGCGGCCGATGGCGCTGCCGGCGAGGGGGCCGCGGACGACGATTCGCGCGAGCTCACCGCGCTGATCCAGTCCGAAGTCGAGCGCCTCGCCGGCCTGCTCGACCGCCTGCTGTCGCCGGCGCCGCCGCGGCCGCACGCGCCGCTGAACATCCACGCGGTGCTCGAGCGCGTGCTGCGCCTCGCCGAGAACGACGCCGGCTGGGCGGTGCGACTCGCCCGCGACTACGACCCGAGCCTGCCCGAGCTGGAGGGGGACGAGGACCGCCTGTTGCAGGCCGCCTGGAACCTGGTGCGCAACGCGATCGAGGCGGGTGCGGCGAACGTCACCCTGCGCACGCGCGCCGAGCACGGCGTGCGCATCGGCGAAGCGGCGCATGCGCTGGCCCTGCGCATGGAAATCGTGGACGACGGGCGCGGCGTGCCGGAGGAACTCGCCGAGCAGGTGTTCCTGCCGCTGGTGAGCGGGCGCGCCGAAGGCAGCGGCCTCGGGCTCGCGCTCGCGCAGCAGGTGGCGCGCGAGCACCGCGGCTCGCTCGCGTTCCGCTCGCGGCCGGGGCATACGGTGTTCACGCTGCTGCTGCCGCTGCCCGACACGGGAGAGGGCAGCGATGGCTGATCGCGCGGCCGACGTGTGGGTGGTCGACGACGATCGCGCGGTGCGCTTCGTGCTGGCCACCGCGCTGCGCGAGGCCGGGCGCACGGTGCGCGAATTCGGCTCTGCGGCGGAGGCGCTCGCCGCATTGCGCGACGGCGCGCCGGCGCTGATCTTCACCGACGTGCGCATGCCCGGCGACGACGACGGCCTGGCCCTGCTGCGCAAGTTGCGCGCCGCGCATCCGGCGCTGCCGGTGATCGTGATGTCCGCCTACACCGACGTCGCGAGCACTGCGGGCGCGTTCCGCGGCGGCGCGTGGGAATTCCTGTCCAAGCCGTTCGACCTCGACCATGCGGTGGAACTGGCCGCGCGCGCCGCGCCTGC
>JBDZUW010000003.1:2882-66212 GCA_040255375.1 Luteimonas sp.
CCAAGCCGTTCGACCTCGACCATGCGGTGGAACTGGCCGCGCGCGCCGCGCCTGCGGCGCCCTCCGCGCCAGGCGTTCCGGGCGCGGCGAAAGGCACCGGTGCCTCCGGCGCGTCCGGTGCATCCGATGCGTCCGCCTCTGCGTCCATTCCGGAACTCATCGGCGAAACGCCGGCGATGCGGGCCCTGTTCCGCAGCATCGGCAAGCTCGCGCAGGCGCCGTTGTCGGTGCTGATCACCGGCGAGACCGGCACGGGCAAGGAACTCGTCGCGCGCGCGCTGCATCGCGAATCGCCACGCGCCGGCAAGCCGTTCATCGCCCTCAACACCGCCGCGATCCCCGCGGAACTGCTGGAATCCGAGCTGTTCGGCCACGAGGCCGGCGCGTTCACCGGCGCGACGAAGCGCCACGTCGGCCGCTTCGAACAGGCCGACGGCGGTACGCTGTTCCTCGACGAGATCGGCGACATGCCGGCGCCGCTGCAGGTGCGGCTGCTGCGCGTGCTGGCGGAGGGCGAGTTCTTCCGCGTCGGCGGGCGCGAGCTGATCCGTGTGGACGTGCGCGTGATCGCCGCGACCCACCAGCCGCTCGAACGTCTCGTCGCCGAAGGACGCTTCCGCGCCGACCTGCTGCATCGCCTCGACGTGGTGCGGCTGCAGGTGCCGCCGTTGCGCGAGCGGCGCGAGGACGTCCCGCTGCTGGCCGAGCGCTTCCTCGCGCTGGCCGCGCAACGGCTCGGCGCCGCGCCGAAATACCTGGTGCCGGAGGCGGTTGCGCGGCTGCGCGCGCGCGACTGGCCGGGCAACGTGCGCGAGCTGGAGAACGCGTGCTGGCGGCTTGCGGCGCTTGCGCCGGACGAGCGCATCACGGCCGCCGATGTCGATGCCCTGCTGCCGCCGATCGCAGTGGCGCATGCCGGCCCGCACCCGCATGCGGACGCGTCGCCGGCGACCGGCGGCGACTGGGACGCCGCGCTCGCCGCCTGGGCGCGCGCGCGCCTGGAAGCCGGCGAAGGCGATCTCCACGCGCTGGCGCGCGAGCGCTTCGAGCAGGCCCTGTTCGACGCCGCGCTCGAACACACCGGCGGCCACCGCGGCGATGCCGCCGCGCGCCTCGGCCTCGGCCGCAACACGCTCACCCGCCGCCTAGGCCGGAAAAAAGGGCGCGCATAGCCGTTTTGCGGGACAATCGGGGTTCCCCGCACAAGGAGACCGCCATGCGCATCGTCCCGCTCGCCGCCGCCGTCCTGGCCGTGTCCGGCCTCGCCGCCTGCGCTTCCACGCCCCCGAAGCAGCCTGCGCCCGCCGCTTCCGCGCCCGCGCCGCAGCGCGATGGCGTCGCCAACCTCGCCTCCGCTTCCGGCAGCCTCGTGAGCGGCCGCCTGCAGGTGATGAGCATGGGCGCGAACGCGGTGCACATCGCCGGCGACATCGGCGGCCTCGCGCCGGGCAGCAGCCACGGTTTCCACATCCACGAGAAGGGCGACTGCAGCGCGGCCGACGCCAGCAGCGCGGGCGGCCACTTCAACCCGGCCGGCGCGCCGCACGGGCGCATGGACATGGGCGCGCACCACGCCGGCGACATCGACAACATCACCGCCGACGCGCAGGGCGTCGCGCACGTCAACATGCACATCCCGGGCCTGACGCTCGGCAGCGGCGCGGCGAACGACGTCGCCGGCCGCGCCATCGTCGTGCACGCCGATCCGGACGACTACGCCAGCCAGCCGGCCGGCAACGCCGGCAAGCGCATCGCCTGCGGCGTGATCACCCTCGCCGACTGACGGGAGCCGACCATGGGTCGGCGCTACAGGTCGGGCTGCTCGTTCGCGTTGCAGTGCGCGAACGTCACTGGCACGCCATGCGCGCCGAACACGGCGGCGAACTGCCGCTGCCGTGCCTGGAAGTGCTCGAAGGCGCGCTCGAGCCTGGCGTCGTCGGCTTCCTGCGGCGCGTAGCGCGCGCGCCACGCGGCGGGCGAGAACAGCGCGATCCGCAGCTCGCCGTCGCGCTGGTGCGCGAGCGGCTCCGGCGGCGCGTCCAGCCATTCCTCGGCGCCGGGCGCGAGCAGCGCGGCCTCGAGCAGCGGCCACAGCGGCGCGAGTCCCGCGTGCTCGTACTGCAGCGCGGTCATCGCCAGCAGGTCGTGCAGGGTGAGGTAGCGCGCGTGCTCGACCTTCAGCCCGAACAGCTCCTGCGCCAGCAGCGCGGTCTCCGCCCCGGCCATGCCGGTCTCGACCAGGTCGCGCTCGAAGGCGTCGCCCACGCGTGAGGCCGCCTCGTCCGCGCCGGACAGCACGAACGGAAGGATGCGCAGCGGGCCGCCCACCTGCGCCGGATCGGGCATGAGCGCGTCGGGCAGGCGCCCGTCGTGCGCGCCGAAAGCGATGATGCGGCCGCCGCCGCCCGCGGCGTCGCGGCCGGGCGCGCGTGCCGCCAGCTGGTCGAGCGCGCGGTGCAGGGGCCAGCCCGGCCGCAGCGCTTCCACCGGGTCGTAGTGGGCGCCGGCCAGCGCGAGCTCCAGCGTCGCGGCTTCCGGCTGGAACTTCGCCAGGTCCGCGGCGATACGCTCGCCCAGCCGCCCGGCGTCGGCCTGCGCCAGCAGCAGGCTGCCCACCGGGCTGCCCGGCGCCAGCTCCAGCGCGAGCGCACCGGCCACGATGCGGGTTCCAGGAATGCGCACTGCGTCGCTCATTGCGTGATTGGCCGGTCAGCGGGGCGGGTTTACACTCGGCCATATTACGTAGGTCTGCCCGTCCGCGTCGTCGCGCGGGCCGTTTCGCGAGGTCGCACGATGCTGCAAGGTCGTCCCGTCGCCGTCCTCGGCGGCGTCCGCATCCCCTTCTGCAGGCAGAACACCGCCTATGCCGACGTCGGCAACCTCGGCATGTCGGTGCGCACGCTCGGCGCGCTCGTCGAGAAGTTCGGCCTGCACGGGCAGCAGCTGGGCGAAGTGGCGATGGGCGCGGTCATCAAGCATCCGTCCGACTGGAACCTCGGGCGCGAAGCCACGCTGTCCTCCGGGCTGTCGCCGCTGACGCCGGGCATCACCCTGCAGCGCGCGTGCGGCACCTCGCTCGATTCGATCGTGATGATCGGCAACAAGATCGCCACCGGGCAGATCGAGGCCGGCATCGGCGGCGGCAGCGACACCACCTCGGACGTGCCGATCGTGTATGGCCAGTCGCTGCGCCGGCGCCTGCTCGAGGCGGCGCGCGCGAAGACGTTCCAGGCGCGCGCGGCCGCGTTCAAGGGCTTCCGCCTGCGCGAGCTCAAGCCCGAGTTCCCCGGCGTCGCCGAGCCGCGCACGGGCAAGTCCATGGGCCAGCACTGCGAGGACATGGCGCGCGAATGGAATATCTCGCGCGATTCGCAGGACGAATGGGCCGCCGGCTCGCACCACAAGCTCGCCGCGGCGTACGAGCGCGGCTTCTTCGACGATCTCGTGGTGAGCTTCCGCGGCGTCTCGCGCGACAACATCCTGCGGCCGGACACCTCCGTGGAGAAGCTGGCGACGCTGAAGCCCGCGTTCGACAAGGTGTCGGGCAAGGGCACGCTGACCGCCGGCAACTCCACGCCGCTCACCGACGGCGCGGCGGCGTGCCTGTTGTCCACGGACGAGTGGGCGGCGGCGCACGGTCAGGAGGTGCTCTGCCATCTCCGCGATGCGCATGTCGCCGCCGTCGACTTCGTGCACGGCGAGGGCCTGCTGATGGCGCCGACGATCGCGGTGCCGGAGATGCTCGCGCGCAACGGGCTGTCGCTGCAGGACTTCGACTTCTACGAGATCCACGAGGCGTTCGCCGCGCAGGTGCTGTGCACGCTGCGCGCGTGGGAGAGCGAGGAATACTGCAGGACGCGGCTCGGCCTGGACGCGCCGCTCGGCCGCATCGACCCGGCGAAGATCAACCCGAACGGCTCGTCGCTCGCCACCGGGCATCCGTTCGCGGCCACCGGCGCGCGCATCGTCGCCACCGCGGCGAAGGAGTTGAAGGCGCGCGGCGGCGGCCGCTGCCTGGTGTCGATCTGCACCGCCGGCGGCATGGGCGTCGTCGCCATCCTCGAACGCTGAAAAAATTCAGGCGTGGCGGCGCAGCGGTATCGCGTCGTCCTGCGGGCCAGTGATCCACGCGACGTCCTCGCCGCGCGCCGCACGCAGCGCATTGGCGTAGCACTGGCGGGCCAGGGCGTCGTCGCCCTGCGCCGCCAGGCCGTGGCCCAGTTCCTCCCAGGCGTCGGCACCCGCGCCCTGCGCGATCGCGCGATGCAGCGAACCCTCGGCCGTCGTCCAGTCGCCCTGCGCGCGCGCCAGCCGCGCGCGCGCCAGCAGCAGCGCCGGGCTCGACGGATGCTCGAGCAGCCAGCGCTCGACCGCGGCGCGCCGTTCGTCGAGGCGCATCACCGGCAAGGTGCCATAGCGCGCGGCCAGTCCTTCGTCCCAGCGGGTCTCGAGCGCCTGTTCGATCGCGCGCGTCGCGGCTTCGTCCCAGTGCAGCGCCGCGGCCCGTTCCGCATAGGCGGCGGCCACGGCAGGCTCCGCGCGCAGCGATTTCGGCAGCTGCTCCCAGCGCTCGGCGAGCACGTTGGCATCGCCGGCCTCGCGCACGAGCGCCGCGGCCCAGTGTTCCTGCAGCTCATCGAGCCGGGCGGGGGGCAGCGCCTGCTGCTGGCGCAGCGTGCCGAGCAGCCCGTAGGCCTGCGCGGCCTGGCCGTTGGCCGCGAAGGCCAGCGCGCGCAGCGCCAGGCCCCGAGGCGGCAGCGGCTGCGCGGCCGGCGCGTCGAGCGCGACGAGCGCGTCGGTCGGCCGGTGTTCGTCGAGCGCCAGTTCCGCGGCGGCGATCGCGCGCGCGGCGGCATGGCGATCGCCCAGCGCCGCGAGCTGCGCGTTGGCCGCTGCATGGTCGCCGCGCGCGATCGCCGCCCGCACCGCGGCGATGCGTGCGCCGGCCTCGACGTCGCCGTCGTCCGCCGCCGCCTCGAGCAGCTTGCCCGCGCGGTCGTAGTGGCCGCGATGCAGCGCCTCCAGTCCTTCGCCCAGGCGCGCGCGGGCGCGGCGTTCGCGATGCGTGCGCCAGCTGCGGAACGGCAGCGTCACCAGCTTCACCGCCAGCCACAGCGCGAACAGCCCCGCGGCGGTCCAGATGACCGCCGCGGCGACCGTGGTGGTGTAGTCGTAGCCGCGGAAGCGCACGAGCATGTAGCCGGGCTCGTCGAGCAGCCACTGCGCCGCGAGCACGGCGAGCAGCGCGACGACGAGCCAGGACATCAGGTGGTTGCGGGTCGCGTTCATTGGCGGACTCCCTGACCGTGTCGATGCAGCCTTGCACGGGTCGCGTGGGCGCCATGTCAGCGAAGTGACGGCGCGCTGAACGGGAGGAAAAGCGGCGGCGGAATCGCGGCGCGCGGCGCGTGCGCGCCAGGGACCTAGGCCGGCTCGCCTGCCTGTGTCGCTGCCGAGGCGGCCGCGATGAGATCGCCCGGCAGCGCGCTCGCGGCCACCACGACGCGCCCGAAGCCGTTCGCCGCAGCGTGCCGCGCAAGCCGCTCGCTCGCGGCGGCGACGCGCGCGCCGCGCAACACCGCCGCGGCATCCGCCGGCAACGCGCGCAGGATCGTGTCCAGCGCCGCGCCGCTGCCCAGCGCGAGCCACAGCGGCTCGCCCGCCGCGGCGCGCAGCGCGTCGATCGCGCGTTGCGACGGCGCGATCTCGGTGCGTTCGTACACGTCCGCGCGCAGCACCTGCGCGCCGCGCCGCCGCAACGCCGGCTCGATCTCGCCGCGGCCGCCCGGCGCCGTCACCAGGCCGACGGTGAGGCCGGCCACGTGCTGGAGCGCATCGAGCGCGAGCAGGCCTTCGCTGTCCATGCGTTGCGGCGCGAGCGCGGCGACGCCTTCGCGTTCGAGCGCCGCCGCGGTGCCGCTGCCGACCGCGAGCCACTCCGATTCCTCGGCAGGCCGCAGCCGCTCCATGCGCGCGGCCGCCGCGACGGCCGCAGGGCTGGTGAACACCACGCGCGCCGCGCCGAGCGCCGCCGCGAGCGAGGCGCGCGAGCGCGGATCGTCGAGCACGCGCAAGCGCCACGGCGAGAGCGCGAGCAGGCGCGCCCCGGATGCCGCCGCCGCGCGCCGCATCGACGCGTGCATGCCGGCGGGGCGGAGCGAGACCACCGTGCAGCCAGCGAGCGGCAGGCCCATCGCGATGCCCGTCATGCGGCCGGTGGCCGCGACGGCGCGAATGTTGGCATAGTCCGCGCATGTCCAGCACCCCGGAAGACCTGCTCCGCGCGCTCGACGCGCACCTCCAGGCGATGCCGCCGGTCGCCGCGCTGCGCCTGCGCATCGCCGGCTACGACGGCGCGCGCCTGTCGCTGCGGGCGCCGCTGGACGCCAACGTGAACGACAAGGGCTGCGCCTTCGGCGGCAGCCTGGCGTCGCTGATGACGCTGGCCGGCTGGGGCCTGGCGACGCTGCAGCTGCAGGCGCACGGCCTCGATGCCGCCGTCTACGTGGCCGACAGCCAGGTGCGCTACCTCGCACCGCTGTACGAGGATCTCGACGCCAGCGCCTGGCTCGGCGACGGCGACTGGGACGCGGTCCGCGCCGCGTTGCGCGCCAGCGGCCGCGCGAGCATGGTGCTGCAGTCGCAGGTCGCGGGCGCCGGCGGCACCGTGGCCGCGAGCGGCCGCGCACGCTACGTCGCCTTCCTCCGCACGCCGGAAACGGCGGGGTAGGATGGGCCACGATCCCGGCCCGAACCGCATCGCTACGCCTTCCAGGACGACACCCGCCATGACGCACCGGACCCCGCACGCCTTCCTGCGCTTCGCCCTGCTGCTGGGCATGGCGTTCGCGCTCGCCGCGGCGCTCGCCGGCTGCGCCACGACGCGCCGGGGCGACCGCAACGAAGCGCTCCGCGAGGCGCAGTACACCTGGTCCGCCGCGATCCGCTGGGGCGACTTCGAGGGCGCCTGGACGATGGTCGATCCCGAGTACCGCGAGGCGCACCCGCTGACCGCGCTGGAGATGGACCGCTACCAGCAGGTGCAGGTCTCCGCCTACCACGAGCTCGGCGCGACCGCCGGCCCGGAGACCGCGACCCGGCCGATCGAGATCGGCGTCGTCAACCGGCACACCCAGGTCGAGCGCCAGGCGCGCTACGTCGAGCGCTGGCGCTACGACGCCGCCAGCGAGCGCTGGTGGATCACCAGCGGCCTGCCGGACCTCTGGCAGGACTGAACCCGGCCCCGCAGGACTGACGCGCCGCCGCCGACCTGCCACAATCGCGGGATGGACTTCGCCGAACTGGCGGCCTTCGCCGCCCGCCACCCCTACCTGTCGCTGGCCCTCGCCGCCCTGACCGTCGCCATCATCGGCAACGAGATCGCCGGCCTGTTCCGCGGCTACAAGACCGTGGCCCCCGCCGACCTGACCGCCCTGGTCAACCGCGAGAACGCCCTCGTCGTGGACCTGCGCGCCATCGCCGACTTCGAGAAGGGCCACGTGCCCGGCGCGAAGAACGTGCAGATGAGCCAGTTCGACCCCGAGAACCGCCAGCTGGCCGCGGCCCGCAGCCTGCCCGTGGTGCTGGTCTGCAAGACCGGCCAGACCGCCGGCGGCGCCGCGAAGCGGCTGAAGAAGGCCGGTTTCGAGAAGGTCTTCGTGCTCGACGGCGGCATCGGCGCCTGGCAGCAGGCCGGCCTGCCCCTCGCCAAGGGCCGTTGACGCAGCCCGCCCGCGCCCGGCCCTGCAGGGCGGGGCCGGCATTCCCGTGCGATACTTTCCGTCTTTTCCCGTATCAGGGCGCGACCGCGCCGGAGCAAAGAGAACCATGGCCGAGCAGGACACCCAGGGCGGCACCACCGCCAACGACGGCGCGCAGGGCGCGATGTTCACCCTCGAGAAGATCTACCTGAAGGACGTCTCCTTCGAGGCGCCGGGCGCGCCGCAGGTGTTCAACGAGCAGGGCCAGCCGCAGCTGCAGATGAACCTGTCGCAGAAGGTGCAGCGCGTGGGCGACAACGCCTACGAAGTGGTGCTCGGCGTGACCCTCACCTGCACCATCAACGAGAAGGCCGCCTACGTGGCCGAGGTCCAGCAGGCGGGCGTGTTCGGCCTGGCCGGCTTCGACGATCGCGGCCTCGACGTGATGCTCGGCACCCACTGCCCGAACGCGCTGTATCCGTACGCGCGCCAGGCCGTCGGCGAGCTGGTGTCGTCGGGCGGCTTCCCGCCCTTCATCCTGCAGCCGATCAACTTCGAGGCCCTCTACGCCGAGACGCTGCGCCAGCGCAACTCGCAGGGCACCGACGGCGCCGGCCTGGCCGACGCGGAAACCGCCGGCAACGCCTGATCCCGCATGCCTGATGCGGGCATGAAGGTTGCGGTCCTCGGTGCCGGTTCGTGGGGCACCGCCCTCGCCGCGCTGATCGCGCGGCACGGGCATCCGACGATCCTGTGGGGCCGCGACGCCGACGTCGTGGCCGCCATCGACGCGCGCCACGAGAACCCGCACTACCTGCCCGGCATCGCCCTGCCGGCGGAACTGCACGCGACCACCGACCTCGCCACCGCGATGGCCGGTGCGGCGCTGGTGCTCGTGGTCGTGCCTTCGCACGCGTTCACCGAGACGCTGCATGCGCTCGCGCCGCTGCGTCCGAAGGGCGCCGGCGTCGCCTGGGCGACGAAGGGCTTCGAGCCGGGCTCCGGCCGTTTCCTGCATGAAGTCGCGGCGGACACGCTCGGCCCCGACGTGCCGCTCGCCGTCGTCACCGGCCCCTCGTTCGCGAAGGAAGTCGCGCAGGGCCTGCCCACGGCGCTGACGGTGCAGGGCGACGACACCGCCTTCGTGCAGCAGGTCGCGGCCGTGCTGCACGGCCCGAACTTCCGCGCCTACACCGGCGACGACATGCGCGGCGCCGAACTCGGCGGCGCGATGAAGAACGTGCTCGCGGTCGCCACCGGCGCGGCCGACGGCATGAACCTCGGCCTCAATGCGCGCACCGGCCTGATCACGCGCGGCCTGAACGAGATGCTCCGGTTGAACGCCGCGATCGGCGGGCGTCCGGAAACGCTGATGGGCCTCGCCGGCCTCGGCGACCTCGTGCTGACCTGCACCGGCGACCTCTCGCGCAACCGCCGCCTCGGCCTCGCGCTCGGCCGCGGCCAGTCGCTCGACGACGCCGTGCGCGAGATCGGCCAGGTGGTCGAGTCGGTGCAGACCGCCGACGAAGTGATGCGCCTGGCCGATCGCCACGGCCTCGAACTCCCGATCGCGCACAACGTGCGCGACGTGCTGCATGGCGACATCACGCCGGCCGAAGCGTTGCGGCGCCTGCTCGCGCGCGAGCAGAAGCCCGAATACCCCCAGGGCCTGTTTGGCTGAGACGCCGGGGCAATAAAAAACCCGGCCGTTGCCGGCCGGGTCGGGATCGCGAAAGTCGGGGGAGGGAACGCTCGCGATCCCCTTGCCTTGCTTACCAGGTGACGCGCGGGCCGACGAACCACTGGCGGTCGCCCTGCACGAACTTGACGTCCGCGGCCAGGCCCCAGGTCTGGTTGAACTTCACCTGCGCGCCGAGGCGGCCGTAGAAATCGCCGTCGTAGTCCTGGCCGTCCTCGTAGCCGGCGAGCGCGTAGCCCTCCAGCATCGGGGTCATCGCGCCGCGCACGCCCGCTTCCACGCTGTAGCCGTCGGCGTCGAGGCCGTTGCCGGCGTCGAACTTCTCGTAGGCCACGCGGGTCAGCAGGTCCATGTGCTGCGAGATCTGGCGGTTGTAGCCGATACCCACGCGCCACTGGTCGTAGTCGGCGCTGGAGTGCTTGATGTCCTGGTTGCTGAAGTCGCCGAAGATGTGGAAGTTCGGCGAGATCGCCGCGCTGCCCTTCAGGCCCCAGCCGTCGGCGTCGCCGGCGTTGGTGTCGGTGCGGACGTAGCCGCCCTCGACGTAGTTGTAGTTGATGCCGTCGGCCGCGGACGCGGCGAAGGGAACGGCGGCAAGCAGGGCAAGCGCGATGAGGGAATGCTTCATTGTGGGGCCTCTTATGGATTTTATTGGTCTGGCCCGGCAGCGACGTGGGGGAGGGACGAAGCTGAACCGGTGGCGCAATTCTCGCGGCCACTCCTCAACCTCGCCTGAAGCGATAGTCATGGGTCGCCGGAACTTTCGGCTTCCGTTCAGGTTGGGGCGCCGGGATATCCGAGCTGGCGCCAGGCCTCGTACACCGTTACCGCGACCGCGTTGGACAGGTTGAGGCTGCGGTTGCCGGGCCGCATCGGCAGGCGCAGGCGCTGCGTTTCGGGCAGTGCGTCGAGCACCGCGTCGGGCAGCCCGGTGGTCTCGCTGCCGAACAGCAGCACGTCGCCGGCGCGGAAGCGGACGGTGTCGAAGCGCGTGCGTCCGCGCGCGCTCAACGCGAACACGCGCGGCGGCGCGCCCGCGTCCGCCGCGATGGCGGCCAGCGCGGCGTCGAGCGATTCGTGCACGCGCATCGTCGCGTACTCGTGGTAGTCGAGCCCGGCGCGGCGCAGCTGCGCATCGGAGATGTCGAAGCCGAGCGGGCCCGCGAGGTGCAGGTGCGCGCCGGTGTTGGCGCACAGGCGGATGACGTTGCCGGTGTTGGGCGGGATCCGCGGTTCGAGCAGCACGACATGGAGCGGCGCGCGCGCCGCGTTTTCGCCGGACGCGCTCACCAGGGCAGCGCCTGGCCGCGCCAGTCGTGGAAGCTGCCGCTGTCGGCCACGCCGGCGCCGTCGATCACACGGAGCAACCCGGCGACGGCATCGGCAACGGGCACCGTGGCGTTGTCGCCGCCCATGTCGGTCTGCGCCCAGCCCGGATGCAGCGCCAGCACGACGATGCCGCGCGGCGCCAGCGCCTTGGCCAGCAGCGCGGTGGCCATGTTCTGCGCGGCCTTGCTGATGTCGTAGCTGGGCGTGCCGAAGCGCGCGAGCGAGGCGATGGAACCGAGCACGCTGCTCAGGTTGGCGACCTTCGTACCGTCGGCGAGCCGGTCCGCCAGCGCCTCGGTGACCAGCAGCGGGCCCATCGCGTTGGTGCGGAAACTGTCCTCGAGGATCGCCGGATCGAGCTTGCCGAAGCGTTCGCCCGAATGCAGCACGCCGGCGCAGTTCACCAGCAGGCGCAGCGAGAGCGACGCGTCGATCAGCGGCAGCTCGTGCGCGAGCTCGGCGATCGAGCGCGGCGCGGCCACATCCAGCGGCAGCACGCGCAGGCGGCCGGGGTGTTCGCCGGCCAGCGCGTTCAGCGCGGTCGCCTTGCCGGGGTGGCGGCAGGTCGCAATGACGTGCCCGCCGCGGGCGAGCAACTGGCGCACGAATTCGAGCCCGAGACCGCGGTTCGCACCGGTGACGAGGCTGTAGTCGGTGTCCATGCGGCCAGTATGCCGCGCCGCAAACGGTTGCGGCGTCGAACCCCGCGACCGGCAGGACCTATGGCCTACACGCAGGGGCCGGGCGCCGCGTAGGATGGGCGAGCTTTCACCCGACGATCACCCAACGATCACGCAAGGAGTGCCCGATGTCCGTTCGCACCAATGCCCGCCGCGCCCCCGCGCTCCTGCGCCGCGGCCTGCTCGCCGCCGGCCTCGCCGTCGCCCTGGGCGGCCTGTACTACGCGCCGCCGGCTGCCGCCGGGGCCGCGCCCGCCGCCGCCGCCGCGCCCGCCGCGCAGGCGCGCGCCGACATCGACATCCCGTACCAGCAGTTCACCCTGCCCAACGGCCTGCGCGTGATCGTCCACGAGGACCACAAGGCGCCGATCGTCGCGGTCAACATCTGGTACCACGTGGGCAGCAAGGACGAGCCCGCCGGCCGCACCGGCTTCGCGCACCTGTTCGAGCACCTGATGTTCAACGGCTCGGAGAACCACACCGGCGAGTACTTCGACCCGTTCGAGCTGGCCGGCGCCACCGACATGAACGGCACGACCAATTCCGACCGCACCAACTACTTCGAGAACGTGCCGACCACCGCGCTCGACATGGCGCTGTGGATGGAATCCGACCGCATGGGCCACCTGCTCGGCGCGATCGACCAGAAGACGCTCGACGAGCAGCGCGGCGTGGTCCAGAACGAGAAGCGCCAGGGCGAGAACCAGCCCTACGGCCAGCTCAACGAGATCGAGTCGAAGGCGATCTATCCCGTCGGCCACCCGTACCACCACACCGTCATCGGCTCGATGAACGACCTCAACGCGGCCTCGCTCGAGGACGTGAAGAACTGGTTCCGCACCTGGTACGGCCCGAACAACGCCGTGCTCGTGCTCGCCGGCGACATCGACCTGGCCACCGCGAAGGAGAAGGTCGCGAAGTACTTCGGCGACATCCCGGCGACGCCGACGATGGCGCAGCCGAAGGTGGACCTCGCGCCGATCCCCGCCGACGCGCGCACCGTCGTCCAGGACAACGTGCCGCAGACCATGGTCGACCGCGTCTGGAACGTCACCCAGGTGGGCACGCGCGACGCCGACCTGCTCGACCTGTTCGCGACCATCCTCGGCGGCTCGAAGTCCTCGCGCCTGCAGAGCCGCCTCGTGTACCAGGACAAGCTGGTCGACAACATCAGCGCGTACTACAACCCCGCGCAGATCGTCGGCATGTTCGGCATCCAGGGCAACGTGAAGCAGGGCGTCGACCCGGCGAAGGTCGAGGCCATCGCCAACGAGGAGCTGCAGCGCCTGCTGAAGGACGGCCCGACCGCCGACGAGCTCGAGCGCGCGAAGACCAGCTTCCGCGCCGGCTTCGTGCGCGGCATCGAGCGCATCGGCGGCTTCGGCGGCAAGGCCGACGCGCTGGCTTCGTGCACCATCTATACCGGCAATCCCGGCTGCTTCCGCGACACGCTGGCCACGATCGACAACGCGACCGCGGCCGAACTCGTCGCCGTTGCGAACAAGTGGCTCGGCGGCCACAGCCACACCTTCGTCGTCGAGCCCGGCAAGCGCACCGCGCTCGCCGAGGATCCGGCGGTGAAGCCGGCGCCGATGACGCTGCCGCCGGTCGACAAGAAGTTCAGGACCGTCGCGACCGATGTGGACCGCAGCAAGGGCGTCCCGTCGGTCACCAGCTTCCCGGACCTGAAGTTCCCGGCGCTGCAGCGCGCGACGCTGGCCAACGGCACGCAGGTCGTGCTGGCCGAGCGCCACGACATCCCGGTGGTGCAGGTGAGCTACGAGTTCGGCGGCGGCTACGCCTCCGACGCGAAGGACCGCCTGGGCACCGCGAGCTTCGCCATGGGCATGCTCGACGAGGGCGCGGGCGACCTCGACGCGCTCGGTTTCGCGGAGCGCGCCCAGGCGCTCGGCGCGCGCCTCGGCGCCAGCGCCGACGTGGACGGCTCCGGCGCGTACGTGTCGGCGCTGAAGGAGAAGCTCGATCCTTCCCTGCAGCTGTTCGCGGACATGCTGCGCAAGCCGGCGTTCGCGCAGGCCGACATCGACCGCGTCAAGGCGACCTGGATCGCCGGCATCGCGCAGGAGAAGGCGCGCCCGAACGGTGCCGCGCTGCGCGTGCTGCCGCCGCTGCTGTACGGCGCCGGCCATCCGTACGCGATCCCGTTCAGCGGCACCGGCACCGAAGCCTCGATCAAGGCGCTGACCCGCGACGACCTGGTGGCCTACCACGACGCGTACCTGCGCCCGCAGGACGCGACCGTCATCGTGGTTGGCGACACCACGCTCGGCGAGATCGTGCCGAAGCTCAACGCCGCGTTCGGCGACTGGAGCGGCACCGGCAAGGCGCCCGCCGCCGCGGCCGTGCCTGCCGTCACCCGCCCGGGCGACGTGCGCGTGTTCCTGATCGACCAGCCCGGTGCGATCCAGGCCAACATCTTCGCCGGCGAACTGGTGCCGTCGACGCGCGATCCGTCGGCCGACGTGTTCGACTTCGCCAACAAGGTGCTGGGCGGCGCGTTCTCCTCGCGCCTCAACATGAACCTGCGCGAGGACAAGCACTGGGCCTACGGCGCCTACAGCTTCAGCTCCGACGCGGTCGGCCAGCGCCCGTGGATGGCCTTCGCCCCGGTGCAGATCGACAAGACCGTGCCGGCGCTGCAGGAGATGGTGCGCGAGATCGGCGAGTACGCCACCGGCGCGAAGCCGGCGACGCAGGCCGAGGTGGACAAGGCGCGCGCGGACGAGATCAACGGCCTGCCTGGCTCGTTCGAGACGGCGAGCGCGGTGATGAACGCCATCGGCGACATCGTCCGCTACGGCCGCGCGGACGACTACGTGGTGAAGCACGCGGAGCGGATCGAGTCGCTGACGGTCGCCGACGTGAACGGCGCCGCGAAGACGATCGACCCGAAGGCCCTGACCTGGGTGGTGGTGGGCGACCTGTCGAAGATCGAGCAGCCGATCCGCGACCTGAAGCTCGGCACCGTCACCGTCATCGACGCGGACGGCCACCCCGTCACGAAGTAAGCCGATGCAGGGCCGGCCATCGGCCGGCCCTGCATGAACGTTCAGATGCCCCGGGCCAAAATTCCGGGGCATTCTTTTGCCACCCCGCCCGCCACGGAGTCCCCATGCGCCTGCCCCTCGCCGCCGCTGCCGCCATCGCCACCGTCGCGCTGTCCGGCCTCTCCGCCTGCACCTGGGTGCACATGGCCCCCGGCGCCAGCGCCGTCCGCGTGGTCTCGGCCACCCCGGCCAACTGCCAGAACCGCGGCGAGGTCGAGGTCTCGGTGAAGGAGCGGCTGGGCCCCTACGAGCGCAACCCGCTGCGGGTCCGCGACGAGCTCGAGACCCTGGCCCGGAACGAGGCGCCCGGCCTGGGCGGCGACACCGTGCAGCCGCTGGACGGCTACGAGGACGGCAACCAGCGCTACACCGTCTGGCGCTGCGGCGGCTGAACCGCGGTCGCGCCCGTGTCGCCGCCGCGACCGGGGGCAGACGGCACGGGTGCTAGACTGGCTTGTTCCCGCAAGCCCTTGGGTATCCGCCCATGCTGTTCCAGCACGTCGCCATCGCCGGCCTGGCCCACATCGACGCTCCGCGCCGGTTGAGCACGGACGAGATCAACGCCCGCCTCAAGCCCACCCTCGACCGCCTCGGCATCAAGGCCGACGTGCTCAAGGACATCGCCGGCATCGAGGCGCGGCACCTGTGGGACGAAGGCGTCCAGGCCTCCGACGCGGCCACCCTGGCCGGCGTCAAGGCGCTGGCCGACGCCGGCATCGACCCGGACAAGGTCGGCCTGCTGGTCAACACCTCGGTGAGCCGCGACTACCTCGAGCCGTCGACGGCCTCGATCGTCAGCGGCAACCTCGGCCTTCCCGACACCTGCCAGAACTTCGACGTGGCCAACGCCTGCCTGGCGTTCCTCAACGGCATGGACATCGCCAGCCGCATGATCGAGCGCGGCGAGATCGACTACGCGCTGGTCGTGGACGGCGAGACCGCCAACCTCGCCTACGAGAAGACGCTCGAGCGCATGACCCGCGCCGACGCCACCGAAGCCGACTTCAAGAGCGAGATGGCCACGCTCACGCTCGGTTCCGGCGCCGCCGCGATGGTGCTGGCGCGCGCCGAGCTCGCCCCGGGCGCGCCGCGCTACAAGGGCGGCGTCACCCGCGCCGCGACCGAGTGGAACAAGCTGTGCCGCGGCAACCTCGACGGCATGATCACCGACACCCGCATGCTCCTGGTCGAGGGCGTCAAGCTCGCGCAGAAGACCTTCGAGGTCGCGCGCCAGAAGCTCGGCTGGGCGGTCGGCGAGCTGGACGAGTTCGTCGTCCACCAGGTCAGCAAGGTCCACACCGCCGCGTTCACCAAGGCGATGGGCATCGACCCGCGCAAGGTGCTGACGATCTTCGGCGAGCACGGCAACATCGGCCCCGCCTCGGTGCCGATCGTGCTCAGCAAGCTGCGCGAGATGGGCCGCCTGAAGAAGGGCAGCCGCGTGGCGCTGCTGGGCATCGGCTCGGGGCTGAACTGCTCGATGGCCGAGGTGGTCTGGTAGGCAAGACCCTTCAATTGGCAGGTCAAGCGCGTTTAAGTAGCAAATAAACGGGCTTAACTTTACAATTCGCCGATGGCCCGCCCTGATCGCGCTCCCGAGATCGAAGCCGCCCTTCTGCGAGCGGTCGGCGAGCACCCGCACGACCTGGTACGGATGGTGGCCGCACAGCTCGGCCTTTCGAGGCAGCGGGTCGCCCAGGTCGTCCAGGGTCTGGTCGCCGGGGGTTACCTGGACAAGGCGGGCACCACGCGCCCCACCTATGCGCTGGGCGCCAAGCGGCGCTTCCGACGGACGTACCCGCGCGGCTCGCTCGACGAACACGTGGTCTGGTTCGACCAGTTGTTGCCGATGCTCGGCGAATTGCCGGCGAATGTGCGCGAGATCGCGGGGTATGGCGTCACCGAGATGGTGAACAACGCGGTGGATCATTCGGATGCCGCGCACGTCACGGTCCTGATGGATTTCGATGGCGAGCGGCTGGCCCTGGCCGTGCTGGACGATGGTATCGGCATCTTCCGGAAGATCTCGCGCGCGCTGGATCTCCCGGATGAACGGCTGGCACTCCTCGAGCTCGCCAAGGGCAAGCTGTCCACCGATCCGGCTCGGCATTCCGGCGAAGGCATTTTCTTTACCTCGCGCATGTTCGATCGTTTCCAGCTGCGGTCGGGGCGCCTGGTGTTCGATCACGACGAACGGTTCGGCGACGACCTGCTGGACGAGTTCTCGGAACGGACGCCGGACCACGGCACCGGCGTCTTCATGGAAATCGCGGTGTCGAGCCGGAAGCGGATGCGCGAGGTGTTCGACGCATTTTCCAGCGGCCCCGATGACCATGCATTCGCCAAGACCATCGTTCCGATGCGCCTGGCGCGCATCGGCGACGAGAACCTGATTTCCCGCTCGCAGGCCAAGCGGGTCCTCCAGCGCGTGGATCGCTTCCGTACGGTGGTGTTCGATTTCGAGGGCGTCGCCAGTATCGGCCAGGCATTCGCCGACGAGATCTTCCGGGTTTTCGCCAACGCGCATCCGGAAGTCGAACTGATTCCCATCCATGCGGCCAGCGAAGTGCAGCAGATGATCCGGCGCGCCGAGGTCCTGCGCGACGAACAGGGCGGCCAGTTGCCGCTGTTGAAGTGAGTGCGATGCGATTCCCGGACTACCCGTTCACGCCGCGCAGCTTCGAGGCGCGCCCCGGCATCGCGATGTCGTACCTCGACGAAGGGCCGCGCGACGGCGAGGTGGTCGTGATGCTGCACGGCAATCCGTCGTGGAGCTACTACTGGCGGCACCTGGTGCCGGGGCTGAACGATCGCTACCGCTGCATCGTGCCGGACCACGTCGGCATGGGTCTCAGCGACAAGCCCGATGACGGCGGCGGCACGCGGCCGCCGGCCGATGCCGCGGCGCCGCGCTACGACTACACGCTGCAGTCGCGCATCGACGACCTGCAGGCGCTGCTGCGCCACGCCGGCGTCGACGACGCGACGCCGGTGACGCTGGCGGTGCACGACTGGGGCGGGATGATCGGCTTCGGCTGGGCGCTGTCGCACATGGCGCAGGTCAAGCGGCTGGTGATCCTCAACACCGCTGTGTTCCCGATGCCGGCGGCGAAGCGCTTCCCGTGGCGGCTCGCGCTGGGGCGCGATTCGCGCATCGGCGGCTCGCTGATCCGGCGCTTCAACCTGTTCGCGCGCGGCGCGGCGCGCTTCGGCACGACCCGCAGGCTGCCGCGCGATGTCCGCGACGCCTACGCCGGCGTGTACGAGGGCTGGGAGAACGCGATCTCGACGCTGCGCTTCATGCAGGACATCCCGCTGCAGGAAGGCGACCGCGCCTGGCCGCTGCTCGTCGAATCGGGCGCGCGCCTGCCGCGGTACGCGGACCGGCCGGCGTTCATCGGCTGGGGGCTGCGCGACTTCGTGTTCGACCGCCACTGCCTTGACGCGTTCCGCGCGGCGCTGCCGCAGGCGGAGGTGCATGCCTTCGCCGATGCGGGCCACTACGTACTCGAGGACCGGCACGAGGCGCTCGTGCCCGCGATCCGCGCCTTCCTCGACGCGAATCCGCTCCGCGCCTAGGCGGCGATGGGGGGCGGCAGCGCCGGCGGGGTGTTCCCGCCGTCGTTCGGGTTGTCGTCCGGATGCCCGTCGTCGTCGTTCGCCGGCGCCTCGATGCCGTGCCAGTCGGCCGGCGTCAGCGGCGCGAGGCCGTGCGCGACCCGCGCCTTGTCGCACTGCGGGCTCGGCGCGCCGAACTCCCACGAGGCCGGTACGTCCCGGCACACGCTCGGCCGCAGCGGGTGGATCGAGCAGCGCGAGCGCACCCCGATTTCCGCGTCGAGGGCCACGCAGCGCGGCGCTTCCTGCGAGGTGCCCCGCATCACCCGCTCGTGGCGGCGGAGGGGTTCGGTGAGATCGGGGGGCACCGTGCCGCCCAGGGCGGGATCGGCCTCGGACCAGTGGAAGCTGATCCGGAAGTGGGCGCAGCAGGCGCCGCAGGTCAGGCAGGGGTGACGCATGGCGCGCCGGATCGGGAAGGGGAAGGGCGCGGATTTTCCGCGATCCATGCCCGCGCGCAAGGGGGTGCCGGGACCGGCGACAATGGGCGGATGGACGCGCCGCCCGCCCCCGCCGCCGAGCCCTGCAACATCGCCGCCGCGCTGCCGCGGCTGGCGCGGGCGCACCCGGAGCGCGTCGCCATGCGCTATCCCGGTGCGGACGGCGCCTACCGCGACGCGCTGACCTACGCGCAGCTCGACGCCCGCAGCGACGCGATCGCGGCCGGGCTGGCGCGCCGCGGCATCGGCCGCGGCACGCGCACGGTGGTGATGGTGCGGCCGACCCCGGAGTTCTTCCTCGTCATGTTCGCGCTGTTCAAGGCGGGCGCGGTGCCGGTGCTGGTGGATCCGGGCATCGCGAAGCGCGCGCTCAAGCAGTGCCTGGACGAAGCGCAGCCGGAAGCCTTCGTCGGCGTGCCGCTGGCGATGCTTGCGAAGGCGCTGCTGGGCTGGGCGCGGGGCGCGCGGGTGCGGATCACCACGGGCGCGCGCGCGCGGTTCGCGGATGCGACGCTGGCGGCGGTCGAGCGCGAGGGTGCGGGGGCGGGCGCGCAGCTCGTCGCGACGCAGCCGGACGACATCGCGGCGATCCTGTTCACCAGCGGCAGCACCGGCGTGCCGAAGGGCGTGGTCTACCGGCACCGGCACTTCGTCGCGCAGGTGGCGATGCTGCGCGATGCGTTCGGCATCGAGGCCGGGGGCGTGGACCTGCCGACGTTCCCGCCGTTCGCGCTGTTCGATCCGGCGCTGGGGCTGACCTCGATCGTTCCGGACATGGATCCGACGCGCCCCGCGAGCGCGGATCCGCGCAGGCTGCTGCGCGCGATCGAGCGTTTCGGTGCGACGCAGCTGTTCGGTTCGCCGGCGCTGATGCGCGTGCTCGCGGACCACGGCGCGCCGTTGCCGGGCGTGCGCCTGGCGACGAGCGCCGGCGCGCCGGTGCCGCCCGGCGTGGTGGCGCGCATGCTCGAACTGCTGCCGGAGGGCGCGCGCTTCTGGACGCCGTACGGTGCCACCGAATGCCTGCCGGTCGCCGCGATCGAGGGCCGCGAGCTGGTCGCGCTGCGCGCGCGCACGGAGGCGGGCGACGGCACCTGCGTCGGGCGCCCGGTGGCGCCGAACGAGGTGCGCATCATCCGCATCGGGGACGACGCCATCGACGACTGGAGCGATGCGCTGCCCGCGGCGCCGGGCGAGGTGGGCGAGATCACCGTCGCGGGGCCGAGCGCGACCGACGCGTATTTCAACCGCGACGCGCAGACGCGGCTGGCGAAGATCCGCGAGCGGCTGCCCGATGGCGGCGCGCGCATCGTGCACCGCATGGGCGACCTCGGCTACTTCGACGCCGACGGCCGCCTCTGGTTCTGCGGGCGCAAGTCGCAGCGCGTGGTCGTCGACGCGGCGACGACGCTGTGCACGGAGCAGGTCGAGCCGGTGTTCAACGCGCATCCGGCGGTACGGCGCAGCGCGCTGGTCGGCGTCGGGCTGCGCGGGGCGCAGCAGCCGGTGCTGGTGTACGAGCTGGAAGCGGGCATCGACGGCCGTGCGCGTGCGCGGGTGCCCGGCGAACTGCGCGCGATCGCGGCGCGCCAGCCGCACACGGCGAAGATCGCGGCGTTCATGCGCCATCCGAAGCCGTTTCCCGTCGACATCCGCCACAACGCCAAGATCGGCCGCGAAGCGCTGGCGGCGTGGGCGGCGCGGCAGCCGCTGGAGGATCGCGCATGAAGCTCCTGGTCACCGGCGGCGGCGGTTTCCTCGGGCAGGCGCTGTGCCGCGGCCTGGTCGAACGCGGCCACGAGGTCGCGAGTTTCAACCGCGGCCACTATCCGGCGCTCGACGCCTTGGGCGTGCGCCAGCTGCGCGGCGACCTCGCCGATCGCGGCGCGGTGCTCGCGGCGGCGCAGGGCTGCGACGCGATCTTCCACAACGCGGCGAAGGCCGGTGCCTGGGGCAGCTACGACAGCTACCACCGCGCGAACGTGGTCGGCACCGACAACGTGATCGCGGCGTGCCTGGTGCACGGCATCGGCAAGCTCGTGTACACCTCGACGCCGAGCGTCACCCATCGCGCGACCCATCCGGTGGCCGGCGGCACGGCGGACGAGGTGCCCTACGGCGAACACCTCAAGGCGCCGTACGCGGCCACCAAGCTGATCGCGGAGAAGGCGGTGCTGGCGGCGAACGGCGGCGCGCTCGCGACGGTCGCGCTGCGCCCGCGACTGATCTGGGGCGTCGGCGACCAGCAGCTGCTGCCGCGCCTGGCCGAGCGTTCGCGCGCCGGGCGCCTGCGCCTGGTCGGCGACGGCGGCAACCTGGTCGACACCACCTACATCGACAATGCGGCGCAGGCCCACTTCGACGCGTTCGAGCACCTTGCGCCGGGCGCCGCGTGCGCCGGCCGCGCGTACTTCATCAGCAACGGCGAGCCGAAGCCGATGCGCTGGATCGTCAACGCGCTGCTCGCGGCGGTCGGTGCGCCGCCGGTGACGAAGTCGCTGCCGTTCGGCGCCGCGTACGCGATCGGCGCGGCGTGCGAGGCCGCGTGGACGCTGCTGCCGCTCCGCGGCGAGCCGCCGCTGACGCGCTTCCTCGCCGAGCAGCTCGCCACCACCCACTGGTACGACATGGGCCCGGCACGGCGCGACTTCGGCTACGTCCCGCGCGTCTCCATCGCCGAAGGCCTCGCCCGCCTCGCTGCCGCCCCTACAATGCGGGGATGACGAGCTTGCCGTTCAACTGGAAGGTACCCGCCGGCCGCGCGCTCGAGGCCGCCCTGGACCGGGCGCTGGCGCTGGATCCGGAGACGCGGGCGGCGCTCGGGGCGCTCGACGGCCGCAGCGTGGACCTCGCGCTGGAGGCGCCGCCGCTGGCGCTCCGGCTCACCGTGGATGGCGATCGGCTGCGCGTCGGGCCAGCCGGCCCGGGCGCGGAAGCCGACCTCGGCGTGCGCGCGACGCTCGGCGCCGTGCTCGCGCAGCTGCCGCGGCTGCTGCCCGGTGGCGCCCGCCACGACGACGCGCCGCCGGTCGGGCGCATGCGCATCTCCGGCGACGCCGACCTCGCACGACGGTTGCAGCGCCTCGCCGGGCGCTTCGATCCCGACTGGCAGCAGCCCTTCGTCGCCGTCTTCGGCGAGGTGATCGGCGTGCAGGTCGCCAATGCGTTCGCGGCCGCGTTGCGCCATGCGCGCGCGGCCGGCCGCGACCTGGCCGAGACCACGGCCGAATACCTGACCGAGGAATCGCGCGACGTCGTCCCTCGCGCCGAGCTCGACGCCTTCCACGACGCCGTGGACGCGCTGCGCGACGATGCCGCGCGGCTCGCCGCGCGCATCGCGCGCCTCCGCGGCGCTGCCGCGAGCCGCGGCGGCGCGCCAGCGGGCCGCGCTGCCGGCGGTGCGCAATGACTTCGGGGCTGCGCGCGCTCGGCATCGGCCGCGTGTTGCTGCGCTACCGGCTCGACGAACTGCTGCGCGACACGCCGGCCGAGCGCTGGCTGCGGCTGATGCGGCCCTTCGTGCCGCGCGCCTCGCGCGATGTCGCGGCGATGCCGCGCGGCTTGCGGCTGCGCCTCGCGCTGCAGGAACTGGGGCCGATCTTCGTCAAGTTCGGGCAGATCCTCTCGACGCGGCGCGACCTCATGCCGCCGGATGTCGCCGACGAGTTGACGCTGCTGCAGGACCGGGTCGCGCCGTTCGACGGCGAGGCCGCGCGCGCGATCGTCGAACAGGCGCTCGGGCGGCCCGTGGCCGAGGCCTTCGCCAGCTTCGACACCACGCCGTTGGCCTCCGCCTCGATCGCGCAGGTGCACGCCGCGACGTTGCCCGCCGACGCTGGCGCCGGCGGCGCGCCGCGCGAAGTGGTGGTCAAGGTGCTGCGCCCCGGCATCCGCCGCCAGATCGCGCAGGACATCGCGCTGCTGCGCCGCGTCGCCGCGCTGGTCGAGCGCACGCACCCGTCGGCGGACAAGATCCGCCCGCGCGAGATCGTGGCCGAAATCGAGAACACGCTGGCCGCCGAACTCGACCTGCAGCGCGAGGGCGCCAACGCCAGCGTCCTGCGCCGCAACTGGCTCGGCTCGCCCGACCTGTACGTGCCCGAGCCGATCTGGAGCCACACCGCCGAGCGCGTGCTCACGCTCGAGCGCGTGCGCGGCATTCCCAGCGACGACATCGCCGCGCTCGACGCCGCCGGCATCGACCGCAAGGCGCTCGCGGCCAAGGGCGTGCGCGTGTTCTACACGCAGGTGTTCCGCGACAACTTCTTCCATGCCGACGCCCATGCCGGCAACATCTGGGTCGACGTCGACCCCGCGCGCAAGGCGGACCCGCGCTTCATCGCGCTGGATTTCGGGATCATGGGCCAGCTCTCGACCGAGGACCAGTACTACCTCGCCGAGAACTTCATGGCGATCTTCAATCGCGACTACCGCCGCATCGCCGAGCTGCACGTGCAGGCCGGCTGGATGCCGTCGCACATCCGCATCGACGAACTCGAGGCGGCGGCGCGCGCGGTGTGCGAGCCGTACTTCACCCGGCCGCTGAGCGAGATCTCGCTGGGCGAGGTGCTGCTCAAGCTGTTCCGCACCGCGCAGCGCTACGAGCTGACGATCCAGCCGCAGCTGATCCTGCTGCAGAAGACGCTGCTCAACATCGAGGGCGTCGGCCGCCAGCTCGATCCGCAGATCGATATCTGGGCGGTCGCCAGGCCGGTGCTGGAAAAGATCCTCGCCGAGCGCTACAGCCCGCGCCGCCTGCTGCGCGAGTTCCGCAAACGCTTGCCGGAACTGGTCACGCGCGCGCCCGGGATGCCGGCGCTGCTGCATGCCTGGCTCGAGCAGCAGGTGGAAGGCCGCCACGAGCTGAACATGCGCTCGCGCGACCTCGCCGAGCTGGCGCGGGTGGTGCGCGAGGCGCAGGCGCGCGTGGTCGCGGCGATCCTCGGCGTCGGCGCGCTGGTCGCGCTCGCCGTGCTCTACGCGCTGCGCTGAGCCCGCGCCTGCCGCAATGAGCGACCTGCCTGTCCTGTACGAGGACGAGTCCCTCGCCGTCGTCGACAAGCCCGCCGGGCTGATGGTCCACGACAGCGCGCTCGCCCGCGGCGAGACCGACTTCGCCGTCGACCGCCTGCGCGCGCAGTTCGGCCGGCCGGTGTTCCTCGCCCATCGCCTCGATCGCGCCACCAGCGGTTGCCTGCTGCTCGCGTTCGACCGCGACACCGCGTCGGCGCTGGGCCGCGCGTTCATGGCGCCGGCGGAAGCGCGCGCGGCCGAACATGCGCCCGTCGAGAAGGACTACTGGGCGATCTGCCGCGGCTGGCCGGCCGAACCGCGCTTCAGCATCGACCATCCGCTCGACGGCGGCCCCGGCAAGCCGGTGAAGAGGCCCGCGGTCACCGATTTCGAAGTGCTTGCGACCTGCGAGCTGCCGATTCCGTCCGCGGGATTCGACACCTCGCGCTACGCCTGGCTGCGCGCCCGCCCGCGCACCGGCCGCTTCCGCCAGATCCGGCGCCACCTCAAGCACGCCTTCCACCATCTCGTCGGCGACAGCAGCCACGGCGACGGGCGCCACAACCGCGCGTTCCGCGCGATGGGGATCCACCGCATGCTGCTGCACGCGCGCCGGCTCGCCTTCGACCATCCGCTCACCGGCGCGCGCATCGAGGCCATCGCCCCGCCGGACGCGGAGTTCGCCAGGGCCCTGGCCCTGTTCGAAAACGGGGCCTGACCCCGTTTTCTGTAGAGCCGGCCATGGGTCGGCTCTACAATCCGGGCATGCAGGTCGGTCACGTCACCATTCCCGACGACGAGCTGGTCGAGCGCTTCGTGCGCTCGGCCGGCCCGGGCGGCCAGAACGTCAACAAGGTCGCGACGGCGGTCGAGCTGCGCTTCGACGTGGCCAACTCGCCCTCGCTGCCGGAACCGGTGCGCGCGCGGTTGCTGGCGAAGCGCGACAGGCGCGTGACCGGGGACGGCGTGCTGGTGCTCAATGCGCAGCGCTTCCGCACCCAGGAGCGCAACCGCGAGGACGCCCGCGAGCGCCTGGCCGCGTTCATCGAAACCGGCCTGCGCGCGCCGAAGCCGCGGGTCGCGACGAAGCCGACCAAGGCCTCGAAGCGGCGGAGGCTGGACGCCAAGCGCGAACGCAGTACGATCAAGCGCGGCCGCACCGGCCGCGACTGGGACTGAGCGCCCGCCCCCGAGCCGCATGACCGAGGCCGCCGACGACATCGTCCTGCCCCTGCCGCCGAACGCCCCGCGGGTGAAGCCGAGCGCGTTCGCCCGCTGGCTGGGGCGCAGCGTGCTGCGCGCCGGCGGCTGGCGCATGGAGGGCGCGTTCCCCGACATCCCCAGGCTGGTGCTGGTCGGCGCCCCGCACTCGTCCAACTGGGACGGCATCTGGGGCTTCGCCGCCAAGCTCGCGCTGGGCCTGGACGTGCGCGTGCTCGGCAAGCACCAGTTGTTCTGGTGGCCGCTGGGGCCGCTGCTGCGGCGCATGGGCGTCACCGCCGTCAACCGCGACGCGGCGCAGGGCGTCGCCGAGCAGGCGGCGGCCCTCGTGCGCGACGCCGACCGCCTCTGGTTCGGGCTCGCGCCCGAGGGCACGCGCAAGCCGGTGCCGCGCTTCAAGGCCGGGTTCTGGAAGATCGCGAAGGGCGCCGGGGTGCCGGTGCTGCCGGTGTACTTCGACTATCCGCGCAAGGTCATCGGCGTGGGCCCGCTGTTCGAGCCCGGCGAAGACATGCAGGCCGACATCGACCGGCTGCAGCGCTGGTACGCGCCCTGGCGCGGCCGCAACCGCAACGTCGCGCAGCCGCCGCAGCCGGCCGCATGACGCACCCGCCGCGGGAGCGCGGCGGGTGCGCGGCGCCGCTCAGAGCGGCGCGCCGCCGAACTTGTGCGTGTACTGCAGGTAGACCGTGCGGCCCACGGCATCGAACCAGCTGATGTCGTAGTAGGGGTAGGCCGTGTAGGTCGGGTCGCGCGGCGGCAGCTTGTTGAACAGGTTCGTCGCCGACAGGCTCAGCTTCGCGTGGTCGCTGACGTCGAAGCTCACCGACGCGTTGTAGCGGTACGTCGGCTCGACCCACGGGCTGTTCTCGTCGGACGGATCGTAGATCTGGTCGTAGGAGTCCGAACTCGGCAGCCTGCCGATGCGGTCGCCGTGCAGCGTCGCCGTCCAGCGGTCCAGCGTCCAGGTGATGCCGGCGCTGCTCTTGGTGCGCGGGATGTCGAAGCCGCTGTTGATCGCGAACTCGTCCTCCACCGCGTCGCCGTCGAACTGCTGGAACGTGTGCTCGCGCACCCGGGTGTGGCTGCCGTTGAAGGTGAAGTCGCCGATGCGGGTATCCAGCCGGTAGCGCACGTTGAGGTCCACGCCGCTGGTGCTCTCGCTGGCGATGTTGATCGGGTTCACGTAGATGCCGTACAGGCGGCCGTCGATGCGGGTCACGCGCGAGATCGCGTCCTGGCAGGTCGGCGAACCGATGTCCACCGGGGTGCCGTCGATGCGCGAACCGAGGCGGCAGTTCGCCTCGTCCTGCAGGATCGCGTCGTTGCGCATGTCCTGCACCTGGTCGCGCATCCTGATGTCGAACCAGTCGAGCGAGACGTCGAAGTTCGCGGCCGGCGACCACACCAGCCCCGCCGTCCAGGACGTGCTGGTCTCGGCCTTGAGCGAGCGGTTGCCCTCGCGCGTGCGGATCAGGCCCTCGTCGTTCCAGGAGCAGTCGACGATGTCCTCGTCGGGCTCCTCGGTGCGGCAGCGGTAGTAGTCGACGCCGGAGGTCTCGTCGTTGCCCACGCCCGCGTAGAGGTAATGCAGGTCCGCCGCGCGGAACGCGGTGCCGTAGGAACCGCGCACCAGCAGGCTCTGCACCGGCCGCCATTCGACGCCGGCGCTGTAGGTGAACTTGCCGATGCTGGTGCCCGAGTAGCGGTACTGGTCGTAGCGCGCGGCGGTGCTCAGGTTGAGCGTGTCGAGCAGCGGCATGCGCAGCTCGCCGGCGGCGGCCCAGCGGTTGCGGCTGCCGTGGCCGTCCGAGTCCTTCCAGCTGTAGTAGTAGTACTCCAGCGCTTTCGGATCCGGATTGAGGTTGTAGGCCTGGTTGCCCGCTTCCACCACCGCGGCGAAGCCCGCGGGCCCCGCCGGCAGCTCGAAGAGCTCGGCGTTGGTGAGGGTGAAAGACACCGTGTCGGTGCGCGACTTCGGCTTGTAGTTCGTGTACGCGGCGATCGAGTCGTACTCGGCCTGGGTCAGCGGCGTGTACAGGCGCGCCGGGTCGGCGTTGAAGATCGGCAGGCCGTAGTCGGGATCCACGCCGAGCTGCGGGCCCAGGAACAGGGCGTTCGCCTTGGCGGCGACGATCTGCGGCCAGCCGATCTCCGACTGGTACTGCGAATGGCTCAGCGCCGTCTCCCAGTCCCAGTTCTCGGCGAAGGTGCCCTTGAAGCCGGTGGTGATGCCGAAGGTCTTCTGCGTGTTGCGGATCATGCCGCGGTCGAGGCCGCCCATTTCCTCGGGAGAGAACTGGCGCTGCCAGTACTCGACCTGGCCGCTGGCCTGGTTGAAGAAATAGCCTTCCTCGTTGCCGTCGGGCGCCATGTAGCTCCAGCTGCGCACGTCGGTGAACAGCTCGACCTTGTGGTGGCCCATCTGCACGTCGGCGAACCATTCCTTGCCGTCGCCGAAGGCGTAGCTGAGCGAGGCGTAGGCATTGGCGCCGCGGCGCTTGCTGAGGATGGTGCCGTAGCCGATGGCTTCGTCGCTGCCGCAGAAGTAGCCCGGGGGATAGGTGTCCTCGACGGGATCGTAGCGGCCCCAGCTGCGGCGGCTCGCGCGATAGGTGGTGCCGCCGTTGAGCTGGGCGAGCGCATCGCACGTCGCCTGGCCCGGGTCGACGTAGTACTCGTTGTCGCCGTCGTCCGGGTCCCACGCGGTGCGCAGGAACGCGCGTCGCGAGGCCGCGCGCGGGTCGGGCGAATCCTTCACCGAATCCTGGATGTCGCGGTCGTAGGCCCACAGCGGCTTCTGGTCGATCAGCTCGACGCCGACCACGCCGTTGAAGGCGCCGCGCGAGAAACCGGTGGAGAGGCTCAGGTTGGTCGACTCGCCGCCGCCGCGCGAAGGTTCGCCGCGCCGCACGCTGAGGATCGTGCCGTCGGCCTGCTTCTTGAGGACGAAGTTCACCACGCCGGAGATCGCGTCGGAGCCGTACACCGCCGAAGCGCTGCCGGTGAGCACCTCGATGCGCTCGACCATGCCCAGCGGGATGCTGGAAATGTCGGTGAAGTTGCTGCGGCCCTTGAAGGGCATCGGGAAGTCGGCGATGCGGCGGCCGTTGACCAGCACCAGGGTGTGGTTGGGGCCGAGGCCGCGCAGGTCGACCTGCTCGCCGCCGGGAGAGAAGTCGCCGGCGCTCGAGGACTGCTGGCTCTGCGTCTCGCCGCTGTTCTGGGTCATCGAACGCAGCACTTCGGGCACGGTGGTGAAGCCGGCGGCCTGGATCTCCGCGGCGGTGACGACGGTGATGGGCGCGGGGCCCTCGATCTCGGCGCGGCGGATGCGCGAGCCGACCACTTCGACCGTCTGCAGCTCGGTCGGCGCCGCGGCCTGGCCGGCGTCGGGCGCGGCCTGCGAACCCTGCGGCGGCGCGGCAGGGCGGCGCGCCGGCGCGGGCGCGGGCTGCGCCGCCGGCTGCTTCACGATCACCAGCGCGCCCGAGCTGTCGCGGCGCGCGGCGAAGCCGCTGCCGCGCAGCACGCGCTGCAGCGCCTCGTCGGCGGTGAGCTCGCCCTGCGCGCCATCGCTGCGCAGGCCGCGCATCTGGTCCGCGCGGAAGATGACCTGGGCGCCGGACTGCCGTCCCAGCTCCCCCAGCGCGGTGGCGAGATCGCCCGCGGGGATGTCGATGCGCGTGCGCGCGGTGGTCTGCGCCTGCGCCGCGAGCGCGGCCGAGCAGGCAAGGGTCAGCATCAGGACACGCAACGACCGCATCATCCTCTCCCCATTGGCGCACGGGCCGGCGCCTTCGATCCCCGGGACGAACGAGCCCCGCGAATCCCGCAGCCCCGCCGGCGGGTCAATCGTTGCTGCTGTGCAGCACGACGCGGTCGCCGCGCGCCTCGGCGCGCACCGGGAAGCCGAGTTCCAGCAGGCGCACGAAGGCGTCGACGTTCGACCAGCGGAAGTGGCCGCCGACCCGCAGCGCCCCCGCCTCGGCATCGCCGACCACCAGCTTCCGCCGGTTGTAGCGGTTGAACTCGTCCGCCGCTTCGGCCAGCGAGGTGTCGTTGAAGTCGAGGTAGCCGTTGCGCCAGTCCAGCGCGCGCTCGGCGTCGGCGACGGTGCCGGTGCGCACCACCAGTCCGGCCCCGCTGGCGAGCGCGACGCTGCCGGCGGGTAGCAGCGTGGTGGGGCGCGCGCGGCCGTCGGCGGCCGGGCCGGATTCGAGCTGCACCAGGCCCTGGGTCACGACCACGCGCAGGCCGGCGCCGGCATCGCCGCGGCGCACGGCGAAGCGGGTGCCGACCACGCGCACGCGGCGCTCGCCGGCGACGATCACGAACGGGCGCGATCGATCCTTCGCGACGTCGAAGAACGCTTCGCCGCGCTCGAGCGCGACGTGCCGCTCGCCGCGCCCGAAGCGCACGCGCACGGCGCTGTCGCTGCTCAGCGTGATCCGCGAGCCGTCCTCGAGCGGGATCGCGCGCAGGTCGCCCATCGCCGTGCGGTAGCTGGTTTCCACGGGCCGCTCGAAGCGCAGCCAGGCCACGCCGAGCAGCACGGAGACGGCCAGCGCGGCGGCGACGGCGCCGAAGGCCCACATCGGCCGACGCTGGGGAGCGCGCATGGGCGGTGGCGCGTGCGGGCCGGCGGCACGCCCCGCACCGAAGGCGGGGCGCCAATGGCCGCGCGGGGGCGGGCCGGGCGCCTTTCGGCCGGCGCCGAGCGCGGCCAGGCGGCCGCTCTCGTCCCAGGCGGCCCGCAGGCGAAGGAACGCAACGCGGTGTTCGGTGGCAGCCTCCAGCCACACGTCGAGCTCGGCCCGGGCCTGCGGCGACCAGCCGTCGCGGTCCAGCCGCGCCAGCCAGGCAGCCGCGATCTGGTCAGTCCGCGTGCCGGTGGACATGCCGTCCTCCCGTTTCGCGCGCCGCGGGCGCGGCCTCGCCGTCGTCGCCGTGGAAATGCGACGCGAGCAGGAGCATGCCCTTGGCGAGATGCTTTTCCACGGTCTTTTCGCTGATGCCCATCCGTTGCGCGACTTCCCGCTGCGGCAGGTCGCCGACCCGCCGCAGCCACACCACCTCGCGGCAGCGCCGCGGCAGCCGGTCGAAGGCCTCGGCCAGGCGGTGCAGCACCTGGCGGCCGCCGCACCAGCGTTCGGGCGACACCTCGTCCACCAAGACGTGCATCGCCTCGAAATCACCCACTGTCTCGATCGAAACGACGCGGCCGCGGCGCAGCCGGTCGGCCATCAGGTGGCGGGTGGCGGCGAACAGGAACGACTTGGGCGAGGTCGGCAGCGCCCTGCCGGCGGCCTCGTAGACGCGGCAATAGACTTCCTGCCGAAGGTCGTGCAGCTCGTCGCGGTGCGGCCAGCAGCGCCGCAGGTAGCGCATCAGCGCCGCCTCGTGGACCAGGATCTCGCGGACGAACCAGTCGTCGAGCTCACGCATGCGCACCCCCCAGTGGCGGGAGCACCATAGCCCAAAAGGCGCGTGCCGCCGCGTGGCGGGGGGAAAGCGGTCCGTCGTTCGTCCCGGCACGGGACATCCCGAGGAGCCGAGCCCATGACGCCGCCGAGCCTGCAGACCGCGCCCGCCCGCACCGCACCGCCGCATGCCGCCCGGCAGCAATCCGCCAGGCCGCATGCGTCCTGGCGGACGCCGCTGCGCATCGCCGCCGCGCTGCTCGCGCTTGCGCTCGCGCTGCCCGCCGCCGCGCAGGCGCCGCCGCTGCGCCATCACGCCATCGGCGACCTCGCCGCGCCGACGCCGGGCAAGGTGCGGCCGGGCCTGATGCTGATGGGCGGCGGCGACCGCAACACGCAGGCGCTGCGCTGGTTCATGGACCACGCCGGCAACGGCCACATCGTCGTGCTCGGCGCCTCGGAGTACACCGCGGTCGATGCCTACGACGACGAGTTCTTCAACGAGGTCGGCGGCATCGCTTCGTCCGAGACCTTCATGTTCGACAGCCGCGAGCAGGCCACCGACCCGGCGATGCTCGCCGCGCTGGCGAAGGCGGACGGCATCTTCCTCATGGGCGGCGACCAGTCGCGCTACGTGCGCTTCTGGCGCGGCACGCCGGTGGCCACGGCGCTCGATGCGCACGTGCGCGCGGGCAAGCCGATCGGCGGCACCAGCGCCGGCCTGGCGATGCTCGGCGAATACCTCTACGGCGCGATGGACGGCGGCAGCCAGGTGAGCCCGCTCGCGCTCGCCGACCCGCTCGGTTCGGCGAACACCATCGAAACCGATTTCCTGCATATCGCGCTGCTGAAGGGCGTCGTGACCGACACGCACTTCAGCGAGCGCAACCGCCTCGGGCGCCTGGTCGCGTTCCTCGCGAAGGCCGAGGCGATGGCGGGCGGGCGCAAGCTCGTCGGACTCGGCGTGGACGAAGCCGCCGCGGTCGCGGTCGAAGGCGACGGCAGCGCGCGCGTCTACGCCACCGAGCCGCAGGCCGGCGCCACGCTGGTGCTGGGCGGCTTCGCGCAGGCGCAGAAGGAGGACGAACCGATGCGGCTCGACCGCGTCGACACGATCGGCATCGGCCAGGGCTCGGTGCTGCACCTGCCCGAGGGCCGGGTGGATGCGCCGGTGTTCCGGCATCGCTATGCCGTGCGCGACGGCGTGCTGGTGGCGATCGACGCGCCGTTGCTGGTGCTGCACGGCGGCGCGGGCGTCGAGCGCAAGGGCATGACCCCGGCCGACGAGCGCGAGGCGCGCGACGCACTGGCGGCCGCGCTGCGCGCCGGCCACGCCGTGCTGGCGCAGGGGCGGCCCGCCGCGGACGCGGTGGTGGCGGCGCTCTCCATCCTCGAGGATTCGCCGCAGTTCAACGCCGGCAAGGGCGCGGTGTTCACGCACGACGGCCGCAACGAGCTCGACGCCTCGCTGATGGACGGCGCCGGCGGCAAGGCCGGCGCGGTCGCGGGCGTGCACCGGGTGAAGAACCCGATCGCGCTCGCGCGCGCGGTGATGGACCATTCCGAGCACGTGATGATGGTCGGCGACGGCGCCGAGGCCTTCGCGCAGTCGCAGGGCATCGCCCTGGTCGACCCGGCCTACTTCCGCACGGAGAAGCGCTGGCAGCAGCTGCAGCAGGCGCTGCGCGAGGAAGCCTCCGGCCAGGCGCACGCCGACCTCGAGACCGCGAAGCACTTCGGCACCGTCGGCGCAGTGGCGCTGGACCGCGACGGGAAGCTCGCCGCCGGTACCTCCACGGGCGGCATGACCAACAAGCGCTACGGCCGCGTCGGCGACTCGCCGATCATCGGCGCCGGCACCTGGGCCGACGCACGTTGCGCCGTCTCGGGCACCGGCTGGGGCGAGTTCTACATCCGCGCGGCGGCCGCCCACGACATCTGCGCCCGCGTCCGCTACGCGGGGCAGTCGGTGCGCAGGGCGGCCGAAGCGGTCATCGACGACGAGATCCCCGCCGCGGGCGGCGACGGCGGCGCGATCGCCATGGGCAGCGACGGCACCGTCGCCTTCCCGTTCAACACCGAAGGCATGTACCGCGGCTGGATCGGCGCCGACGGCGAGCCGCACGTCGCGATCTACCGCGAGGACGCCCTGCCGCTGCCGCGCTGACGTCGCGCATGCCGACTTCCGGCGCGCGGCCGCGCCGGGGGCGCGGCCGGTGCGGTGCTACTCTTGCGTTCGTGCACGACATGGGAGTCGTGATGAGCGCTGGAGCCCGCGGCCTGGCCGCGGTGAAGGAACGGGGGACAGGCATGGCCGAGCCGGGCAGCATCGGATCGTCCGCGGCACTGACCGCGGAGGAATACGCGCTGTTCGAGCAGTTCGGGCGGCCGCGCCTCGTGCCGGCCGGCGAGTCCCTGTTCAGGCGCGGCGACCTCGGCACGACGATGTACGTGGTCGTGCAGGGCGAGGTCGACCTCGATTTCGGCGACGACCTGGTGCCCAAGCGCCTGGGGCGCCATGAGTTCTTCGGCGAGCTCGGCCTGCTGATCGGCGACCACGCCCGCAGCGCCGATGCCATCGCCGTCGGCAGCGCGGTCCTGCTGGAGCTGCGCCAGGAGGAGTTCGAGCCGATGGCGCAGCGCGCGCCGACCCTGCTCGCGCACTTCCTGCGCCGCGCCATCGCCCGCGTGGTCCTGAACGAGCAGAGCCTGATCGGCCGCCTGCGCCGCCGCAACATCGACCTGCAGTCGGCGCTCGACACGCTGCGCGCGACCACCCACCGCCTGACCCAGACCGAGGCGCTGACCCGCACCGACGAGCTCACCGGCCTGGCCAACCGCCGCGGCTTCCAGCTGCACCTGGAGCAGCGCCGCCGCAACGACCTGCTCGCCGGCCGCGGCCTCCTGCTCATCGACTGCGACCGCTTCAAGGGCATCAACGACGAGCACGGCCACCTGGTCGGCGACCGCGTGCTGCAGGGCGTGGCCAACATCCTGCGCTCCGCCGCCGGCCCGGACGACATCGCCTGCCGCCTCGGCGGCGACGAGTTCTGCCTGCTGGTCGGCGCCGAGCGCCAGGCCGACATCCTGCGCATCGCGCAGTTCGTGGTGGATACCGCGCAGGCGCTGCACAAGCTGCAGCCCTCGCCCCCGCAGATCGCCACGCTGAGCATCGGCGCGTGCCCGGTCGCGCCCGCGCAGAGCTGGGACGACTGGTACGCGAACGCCGATGCCGCGCTGTATCGCGCCAAGCGCCTGGGCGGCAACCGCGTCGAATGGCAGGACGCCGTACTGGCGCCGGTCTGAGCAGGGCGCACGGATGCACGCCGCCAACGACACGCCGCCGGCCGCCGCCTCCGCTCCCGGCGAGGCCTCCGCGCAGAACCCGCAGGTCCGCACGCTGCTGCTGACCGACCTGTGCGATTCGACGCTGCTGGTCGAGCGCCTCGGCGACAACGAGGCGGCCGAGCTGTTCCGCGAGCACGACCGCCTCGTGCTCGGCCTGCAGCAACGCTGGCGCGGGCGGTTGATCGACCGCTCCGACGGCCTGCTGCTGCTGTTCGAGCGCGCCATCGACGGCCTCGGCTTCGCGCTGGACTACGCGCGCGGCCTGCGCGAGCTCGGCGCGCGCCGCGACGTCGCGAAACATGGCGTCGCGCTGCTGGCGCGCCAGGGCCTGCACGTCGGCGAAGTGCTGACCTGGCGCAACAGCGACGCCGCGGTGAGCATCGGCGCCAAGCCACTGGAAGTCGAAGGCCTCGCCAAGCCGATGGCCGGGCGGCTGATGACGCTCGCGCGGCCGGGCCAGATCCTGCTCTCGGCCACCGCCGAGCCGCTCGCGCACCGCGCTGCGCGCGAGCTCGGCGAGCGCGGCGAGCAGCTGTTGTGGAAGGACTGGGGCCGCTGGCGCTTCAAGGGCGTGCCGCAGGCGCAGCAGGTGTACGAAGTCGGCGAGCCCGGCATCGCGCCGTTGCGCGCGCCGCAGCAGAACCGCGCCAAGGCGTGGCGCGACATCCCGCTGTGGCGCCGGCCCGCGGCGCTCGCGGCGGAACTGTTGCTCGTCGCCGGCCTCGCCGGCGGCGCGTGGTTCCTCGCCCGGCCGCAGCCGGCGATCGCCTTCGGCGAGCGCGACTGGGTCGTCGTCGGCGACCTGCGCAACCTCACCGGCGACACGCTGCTCGACGACTCGCTGGAACAGGCGTTCCGCATCAGCCTCGAGCAGTCGCGCTACGTCAACGTGCTCAGCGACCTGAAGGCGCGCGACACCTTGCGTCGCATGCAGCGCAGGCCGAACGAACCGGTGGGTCGCGAGACCGGCTCGGAGATCGCGCTGCGCGACGGCGCGCGCGCGCTGCTGCTCCCGACCGTCGCGGAGATCGGCGGGCGTTTGCGGGTGAGCGCCGAGGTCATCGATCCGCGTACCCAGACCACGGTCTATGCGGTGTCGGCCGATGGGCGCGGCGTCGAATCCGCGCTCGCGGCCATCGACGACGTCACCGACCAGTTGCGCGAGAAGCTCGGCGAAGCGCTGCAGAACGTGCAGAAGACCTCGGTGCCGTTGCCGAACGTGGCGACGCCCAGCCTCGATGCGTTGAAGGCGTTCGCAGTGGCGCGCAGGGTCGTCGCCACCTCCTTCGATCGCGAACAGGCGCTGGGCTTGTACCGGCGTGCGTTGCAACTGGATCCGCAGTTCGCGCTGGCGCATGCGGACATGGCGGACCTCCATGCCGGGCTCGGCGACGTCGCCTCGGCGGTGGCCGAGCGGCGCAAGGCGCTAGCGCTGCCCCAGCGCCTGTCGCCGCAGGAGCGCGCGCGCAACGAGCTGCTGCTGGTGGAAGGGACTTCCGCGCCGGCAGCCTATTTCCGCGAAGCGCGGGAATACCTCGCGCTGTATCCGGACGACCTCCGCCTGGTGGACCGGCTCGCCACGAACCAGTGGCACCACCTCAATGACTTCCGCCTCGCCGAAACGTCCATCGGGGCGGTGCTGCAGAAACCGCAATACGAGCGCCTCGGATCGGCCCATTACCTCCGGGGCATCGCGCTGCTGGGGCAGGAGCGATACGACGATGCGGTGGCGGAATTCGGGCGCGCCCGCGCGTCGGGGTTCACCGGCGCCGGCGAGTACTACGCGCGCGCCTACGACGTGCGCGGCGACCACGCGCAGGCGGACAGGGTCTACCTGGCGAGCACGATCGGGCGCAATGGCTGGACGGGCGAAACGGGTGTCGTCACCTGGATCGACCGCGGGCAATGGTCGCGCGCGGCCGATGCCGGGCTCGCGTGGCGGCGGGAAGCGGACGCGGCCGGCGACGTGCTCGAAGGGCTGCGCTCGCGCGCGGCGGTCGCCGCCGTTGCGGTGTTGTCGCGGCAGGGCGACGCCGGCGAGCGGGTCGAAGACCTGTTGCGCGCGATCGACGCGAACGCGGCAGCCGCGGACGCGATATATGCGCCGACCTCGACCGAGCTGCGCCTGTTCGCCGGCCTGTTGTCCGCGCACGCCGGCGACGCGAAGGGCGTGGCGACCGCGCTGGAGCGCACGCGCGATAGCCGTGCGGCACGCGATTATCCGACGGTCGCGCAGCTCAGGGAGGCGGTGTTGTCGGAGCGGGACCGCCTGGCGGGCGATGCGCCGGCGGCGATCGCCAGGTTGCGGCCCCTGGCCGGGCGGGAGACCGCGCTCACCGCGATCCATTGGGCGCTGATGCGCGCGGAACGGGCGGCCGGCGACGAGGGCAAGGCACGCGCGCAGGAGCAATGGCTGGCGACGCATCGCGGCCGCATCTTCGTCGAGTGCCCGGCGACGGAAGTGTTGCCGTTCTTCAACGTCGCCGTGTCCGCGGAGGCGATGAAAGCGGCGGGCAGCCAGGCTCCCCGCCGCTAGGAAGCGCTCCGACCTGCCGGGCCGCGCCGGGACGCGCACCCGCCACTGCCGGCAACGTGGCCGGTTACAACTTGCCGGCTTCCTGCGCAGCCAGCGCGGCGGACATCTTCTGGATGCCCACCATCGCGGCCTCGAGCTTCCTGCGCTGTGACCTGATCAACTCCGGCGACGCGAGTTCGGCGCCTGCCGCCAGCGTCGCCATGCAATCCCACGGATCGGTATAGCCCAGCGAACGCAGCGCCTGCTCGGGCGATGCCTGGAATTGCTTGCGGAAGGCTTCGTTGCCTTCAAGGTTGTCGAGCAGCCGCTCGACCAGCCGCGGATGCAGTCCCGCGGGCGGGATTCGTTCTTCGGTCATCGCACCTTCCCCTGAGGAATCGCCGTCGGGTCCCGCGGGAAATGGGCGGGCGACGGCGGAAATTACCTTACCATGGCGCCGGACGAGGGGGTGGTTGCTTGGGGAACGGGACCGCAATCCGGCGTTGCGCGGTGGTGTGGCTGGAGCCGCGCGAGGTGGCGAACTTCCGGCTCGACGACCTGCTGGCCGGCGGTACGGGCGTGGTCTCCCGCCTGTGCTGGTTCGCCCATGCGCCGCATCTTTCCGCGGCAGTGGAAGTCGACGCCGCTCAGGTGCCGGTGCTGGGCGCCGTCGGTGCGGAGGATTGGGTCGAACGCGAGGTCCTGGCGTCGCGTTTCGGCGCGGAGGCCGTCGACGGCCTGCTCGCGGCCGGGCTGCTGCTTGCCCGACCGGACGGCGACGCACCGCCGCCCGATTCGGACTTCCGCGGCCAGGGCTGGCACCCGCCGGCGGCCGTGGCGCACATGGCTGCGCGATGGGAGGGCGTCGACGGGCCGAAGGGCATGGCCGAGGCCGGTCTCGATACGGAGGAGGGCCTGCTGCGCCGGCATGGCATGCCGCCGCCGCACGTCGCGCCTGCCGTCGCGCCTGGCGCGGAGCTCGTCCTTCCGCGCCAGGCGCGCGACGGTTTCGACGAGCTGCTCGATGCGCGCGTGACATGCCGCAATTTCGACGCCGACGCCCATGTGCCGCTGGACGCCTTCTCCCGGTTGATGGCACGCGTCTTCGGCGCGCGCGGCACCGCGCTGCCGGCACCGGGATTCGAAGTCGTCAAGCGCACGAGCCCGTCGGGGGGCGCGCTGCATCCGACCGAATGCTGGCTGGTGGTGCAGCGCGTGGAGGGCATCGCGCCCGGACTCTATCGGTATCGCGTCGACGCGCACGCCCTGGAGCCGGTCTCGCCCCGCGTCGCGCCGCCGCAACCGGGCGACGTCGGCACGCGGCCGTGGCGCGACGGCGAGGCGCGCGCGTGGACCCGCGAGGAACTGCGGGGGTTCGCGCGCATCGTGGTGGCCGGGCAGGACTTCTTCGCCGCGGCGCCGGTGCTCTGCATCCTCGCGCCGCGCTTCCACCGGAACTACTGGAAGTACCGGAACCACGCGAAGGCCTACCGCGTCGCCATCCTCGACGCCGGCCATCTGTCGCAGACCCTGCAGCTGTGCGCCACCCACGCCGGGCTCGGCCCGTTCGTCACCGGCGCGATCAACGAGGTCGACATCGAGCGGGCGTTCGGCATGGTCGCGTACGCCGAAAGCCCGCTGGCGGTCTGCGGCTTCGGCATCCGCGCCGCGGCGATGACCGAACCGGAATTCGATCCGAACCGGGTCGTGTGGCCGCGCTGAAGCCGGGCAATCGGCGCCGCTTCAGCCGGAGATGAGGCGCTCGCCGACGCCCGCGAAGCGCAGGCCGATCTTGGCGACGCGATCGTCGGCGACGCTGCGCACGACCAGGATCGCGCGGCCGATGGCGAGGCGGTCGCCGACCTGCGGGTCGCGGTCGAAGCGCTCGTCGAACAGCTGCGCGGCGCTGTAGTTCGCGATGCGCCGCGGCATCGGCAGGCCGTAGAACTTCGCCAGTTCGCCCAGCGGCACGTCGCCGGGCAGCACGAAGGCGCCGAAGGTCTCGTGCTCGGCCTCGCGCGCGTCGCTGCCGTCGGCGAACAGCCAGTCCAGGCGCGGTGCATGGCCGCCGGGCGCGATGAAGTAGGCGTAGTCGTCGGCGGCGAGGGCGCCGCAATCCTGCGGCAGCAGGATGTTGCCGTTGCGCACCACCATCGCCAGGCGCACCTGTGCCGGCAGCGGCGTGCCGCGCAGCGCGGCGCTGCCCGGGGCGATGCGGTAGCCGACCATCTCCGATTCCAGCTGGCCGGGCAGGTCGAGCCGGATCCGGCGGATGTTCGGATCCTTGCGCGGTACCGCCACGTCGAGCCAGTTCGCCACCTTCGCCAGGGTCCAGCCCTGCACCAGCAGCGACGCCATGACCACGACGAAGGCGACGTTGAAGTACAGCCAGGCATTGGGCAGCCCGGCGAGCAGCGGGATCGACGCCAGGAAGATGCCGACCGCGCCGCGCAGGCCGGTCCACGAGATGAAACCGAGTTCGGCCGCGCGGTAGCGGAACGGGAGCAGGCACAGCAGTACCGCCGCCGGGCGCGCGACGAACATCAGGAACGCGGCGACGCCGAGCGCCGGCCACAGGATCGGCAGCAGAGCGTGCGGCGACGACAGCAGGCCGAGCAGCAGGAACATGATCAGCTGCGCGAACCAGGTGATCGCGTCCTGCAGCGCGAGCAACTGGTGGCGGTCGCGCAGCGGCCGGTTGGTGACGACGATGCCGGCCAGGTACACGGCGAGGTAGCCGCTGCCCTCCACCAGGTCGGTGACCGCGAACAGCGCCAGCGCGCTGGCGAGGCCGAGCCAGGGATGCAGGCCGGACGGCAGCTCGAAGCGGTTGAACGCGGCGACGATCAGGCGTCCGCCGAGGTAGCCGAACGCGAGGCCGACGCCGGCCGCCCAGACCATGTGCACGGCGATCGCGCCGACGCCGCCCTCGTGCTCGCCCGCGAGCCAGGTGGTGAGCGCGACGGTCAGGAACACCGCCACCGGATCGTTGCTGCCCGACTCGATCTCCAGCGTCGCGCCGGTGCGCCGCTCCAGGTGCAGGCCGCCCGCGCGCAGCAGGAAGAACACCGCCGCGGCGTCGGTGGAAGCGACGATCGTGCCGAGCAGCATCGCCTGCAGCGGTCCCAGGTCGAGCAGCTTCGACGCGGCCAGCGCCGTCAGGCCCGCGGTGACGAGGACGCCGACGCTCGCCAGCAGCACCGCGGGCGCGACGCTTCCGCGCACGTCGGCGGCGCGGGTGCGCAGGCCGCCGTCGAACAGGATGACGGCCAGCGCCATCGAGCCGACCAGGTAGGTGAAGCGGGTGTCGGCGTAGCGGATGCCGCCCGGGCCGTCCACGCCCAGTGCCACGCCCAGCAGCAGGAAGACCAGCAGCAGCGGCGCGCCGAAGCGCCGCGCGAGCAGCGACGAAGCGACGCCGGCCAGGATCAGCAGCGCGAATCCCAGCAGGCGCAGGTCGATGAGGTGCAGGCTTTCCAGGCGCGCAATCCTTGAGGGCCGGTCCGGCGACGAGTCTAGCGCGGCGCGATGACGGCTCCGTGCGGCGCCGCATCGCGCCAGGCGCGCGGCCCGCGCCGGCGCCGGCACCGGGCTACTGCGGCCGGTAGCCCAGCGCCTCGGCGAGGTGCGGCGACGCGATGGTCGCGCTGCCCGCCAGGTCGGCGATGGTGCGCGCCACGCGCAGGACGCGGTGCATCGCGCGTGCCGACAGTTGCAGGCGGTCGACCGCCTGCTCGAGCAATGCCTGGTCCCGCGGGGCCAGGCGGCAATGCGGTGCCGCCTCCGCATCCCGCAGCCGGGCGTTGGGCTTCCCGGCGCGCGCGAGCTGCACGGCCCGCGCCGCGACCACGCGTGCGCGTACCGCGGCGCTGGACTCGCCCGGCGGCGCATCCGGCCGCAGCTCCGAGGACGGCAGCCGCGACATCGGCACATGGATGTCGATGCGGTCGAGCAGCGGCCCGGAAACGCGCGCGCGATAGGTGGCGATGGCCTCGGGGGTGCAGTGGCAGCGCGCCGATGCGTCGCCGGCCCAGCCGCAGGGGCAGGGATTCATCGCCGCGACGAGCTGGAAGCGCGCGGGGAATTCGCTGCGCCGCGCCGCGCGCACCACTGACACGGTGCCCGACTCGAGCGGCTCGCGCAGCACGTCGAGGACGTGACGGCCCCACTCGGGCAGCTCGTCGAGGAACAGCACGCCATTGTGCGCGAGCGAGATCTCGCCCGGCCGGGCATCGGCGCCGCCGCCGGCGAGCGCGACCGCGCTGGCGGTGTGGTGCGGCGCGCGCCACGGCCGCTGCCGCCAGCGCGCGGGATCGAGACCGAGGCCGGAGACGGACGCCACGGCCGCCGTTTCCAGCGCTTCCTCCTCGCTCGCCGGCGGCAGCAGCGAGACCAGGCGCGAGGCGAGCATCGTCTTGCCGCAGCCCGGTGAGCCGACGAACAACAGGTGGTGCGCGCCGGCGGCGGCGATCTCCAGCGCGCGCCGCGCCTGTGCCTGACCGCGCACGTCCGCGAGATCCGGGACTGTCGCCGGTGCGGCGCCCGGGTGAGCGCCGGCGCATGCTGCGGCGGCCGGAAGCGGCGCTGCCGGCGGCAGCGTCCTGCGCCCCTCGAGCCCCGCGCATGCGTCGAGCAGCGTCCGCGCGGTGAAGGCCTGCACGTCGCGCGCCAGCGCAGCTTCGGCGCCATTGAGCTCGGGCACCAGCAGGCGCCGCCCGGCGCGCACCGCGGCCAGCGCCGCCGGCAGTACGCCGTCGACGGGGCGCAGTTCGCCGGTGAGCGCGAGTTCGCCCAGCACCTCCACGTCGCGCAGCGCGACCTCGGGCAGCTGCCCGCTCGCGGCGAGGATGCCGAGGGCGATGGCCAGGTCGTAGCGTCCGCCCTCCTTGCGCAGGTCGGCGGGCGCGAGGTTGATGGTGATGCGGCGCGCGGGGAATTCGAGCTGCGCGCACTGGATCGCGGCGCGGACGCGCTCGCTCGCTTCGCGCACCGCCGCGGCCGGCAGGCCGACGATGGTCATGCGCGGCAATCCGCCGGACAGGTGCACCTCGACCCGCACCGCGGGCGCGTGCACGCCGGCGCGTGCACGGCTGTGCACGAGCGCCAGGCCCATGGCGGGTTCAGCCTTGCTGGGTGGCCTGCGGGGTCGCGCCGGCGCCGAGCTGCGCCTCGAGTTCGGCGACGGTGCGCTGCAAGGCTTCGAGCTGCTCGCGCGTGCGCAGCAGCACCTCGCGCTGCACGTCGAATTCTTCGCGCGTCACCAGGTCGAGGCGGCCGAGCCCGGCCTGCAGCACCGACTTGAAGTTCTGCTGCAGTTCCTCGCGGCCTTCGCGCAGGCCCGGCGGGACCAGGCTGCTGAGGCGGCGCGCGAGCTCATCGATGTGGCCGAGGTCGATCATGCCGAATTGGGAGCTGGTTCCGAATTGGGTGCTTGGAGAGAGGGTGGCGGCGTGCGCTTGCATGGTCGGCTCCGGCGGGACTGGAGTCCAGCCTGGCCGATCCGCGCCGGCCGCGCCGTCGGGCGAGACCGCGACCGCGTGTCGGGGAATCCCGCGGGCCGGGACGCCCGGCGCGCACCGCCGGCCGTCCGCGCATCCTACCGCAGGCGCTATGCTGGCGCTCCCCGACGAGGAGTGCCCGCGCGATGAAGATGGTCATGGCGATCATCAAGCCGTTCAAGCTCGACGACGTGCGCGAAGCGCTGTCGGACGTCGGCGTGGCCGGCATCACCGCCACCGAGGTGAAGGGCTTCGGCCGCCAAAAGGGCCATACCGAGCTCTACCGCGGCGCCGAATACGTCGTCGACTTCCTGCCCAAGATCAAGCTCGAGGTCGCGGTCACCGACGACCAGGCCGACGCCGTGGTCGAAGCGATCATGAAGGCCGCGGGCACGGGCAAGATCGGCGACGGCAAGATCTTCCTCTGGGACCTCGACAAGGTCGTGCGCATCCGCACCGGCGAACTGGACGGCGACGCTCTCTAGCCTCCGCGCCGGCGGCTAGTCCTCGGCCTCGATCCGGTCGCGCCCGTTGGCCTTGGCGCGGTACAGCGCCGCGTCGGCACGCGCCACGAGCTCGCGCAACCCCGCATCCTCCGCGCGCAGCTGGGCCATGCCGATGCTCACGGTGACCGCGAGCCCCGGCGCAATGTCCTCGAACGACAGCGCCGCCACGGCCGTCCGCAGCCGCTCCGCGACCGGCCACGCGTAGGCCAGGCGCGTGTCGGGCAGCAGCACCAGGAACTCTTCGCCGCCGTGCCGGCCGAACAGGTCGATGTGGCGGAGCGCATCGCGGCACGCATGCGCGATGCGCGCCAGCACCTGGTCGCCGCAGGGATGGCCGTGGTTGTCGTTGACGCGCTTGAAGTGGTCGACGTCGATGACCAGCGCGCACAGCGGCTGCCGCATCATGCGCGCCGCGGCGACCGCCTCGTCGCCGAGCTGCTCGATGCCGCGCCGGTTGGCGACGCCGGTGAGCGGATCGGTCGCCGCCATCTCGCCGAGGCGGCGCATGCGCACCAGCGTGCGCACGACCAGGGCGCCGAGCAGCAGCAGCAACACGCTCGCGAGCGCGATCGCCGTCCACTGCCAGCGCCGCGCCTGCAGCAAGGCCTGCAGCTGGCGCTCGCGCAGCGCGCGTTCGCGTTCCAGGCGCCGGTTCTCGAGGTCGCGCCGGTCCGCGTCGAACTGGTAGCGCAGGAGCTGCGCCTGCTGGCTGCTTTCGGCACGGCGGATGGAATCGCGCAGGTCGATGTAGCGCTCCAGGTCGGCGATCGCCGCGTCCTTGCGGCCGGTCGCGGCTTCGCTGGCGGCGCGCGCGCGATAGAGCAGGGCCAGGTAGCGGCGGTTGCCGCTGCGCTCCAGCGCGCGGTCGGCCAGCGCGTAGTCGGCGAGCGCCTGCGCGTGGCGGCCGAGGCCGGCGTGCGCCTGCCCGCGGCGCAGCGCGAGCATGTCGTCGTTCGCGTGGTCGCCGATCTCCGCGAAGCCCTGCTGCGCCGCGTCCAGCAGGCGCAGCGCGCGCCCGAAGTCCTTGCGCAGGATCGCGGGCCAGGCCATCGCCAGGTGGATGCTCGCGGTGTCGTAGTCGCTGCCGCGGTCGCGCGCGATCTCCAGCGCGCGGCGGTAGAGCGCGAGCGCGTCGTCGATCCGGCCGTCGTCCTCGGCGAGGTAGCCCTGCTGCAGCAGGTTGGTGGTGAGCTGGCCGTTGTCGCCGAGCCGGGTGGCGAACGCCTCGTTCTGCTGCAGGTAGTCGAGCGCCTTCGCGTTGTCGCCCATGCGCCGGTAGCTGATGGCGATGTCGAGCAGCAGCGCCTCGGCGTCGGCGCGGAAACCGCCGCGCTGGTACAGGCGCTGCGCGGCGAGCAGGTCGGGGATGGCGCGCGCCTGGTCGCCGAGCAGCGAACGGCGCCCGCCGCGCAGCGACAGGCCGTCGGCCACGAGCCGGTCGTCGCCGGCGCGCCGGGCGGCCGCGATGCCGGCTTCGTACTCCTCCATCACCGCGGTCGCGTTGTCGAGGATCTCGAGCGCGGCGGCGCGGCAGTAGTGGAAGTTGGCCTCGGCCTCGGCGTTGCGCGCGGCGAGCGCGGCCGCCAGGCCCGCATCGGCGTCCGCGAGCTGTCCCTTGGGATCGTCCTCGTGGCCCCAGTCGCAATGCAGCGAACGCGAGCGCAGCGCGCGCACCCCGTCGCCCGGCGGAACGAGCGCCGCCAGTTCGGCCAGGCGCCGGTCGATGGCCGCCTGGTCGGGCTGGGTGACCAATCCGGTGTCGCGCAGGTCCGCGTAGAGGGCGTCGAAGGCCTCTGCGCCGGAGCGCGCGGCCGCATCGACCGGTCCGGACACGGGCATGCCCGCCGCCGGCCGCATGGCAAGCAGCAGCACGGGCAACAGCCATGCTGGACGGATACGGATCGAGCGCACTGGGTCCCCTGCGCCGCCAGCCTCCCCTGCCGGCGACTTCCGCATTGTTGTTCACCCGGGGCCGGATGAACGGAAAACCGTCTTCAGTTTGTGACGTACATCACATTTGCCCCAGCGCTTCCGCGACGAACGGCGGCGTCGCCAGGGCGCCCCGGTGCACGTCGGCGCTGTAGTAGCGGGTCGCGAAGCCCCTGGCCCGGGCGTCCGCCTCGCGGAACCCGAAGCCGCCGCCGCCCGGCTTGCGCGCCAGCGTGCAGCTCCACCAGCCGGTGGGGTAGCAGGGCTGCGGGAACGGCAGCGTCGCGAATTCCGCGAAGCCGGCCTTGCCCATCTCGGCGCGCATCTCCTTGATGAGCTCGAGCAGCGCCAGCGGCGATTCGGACTGCTGCACGAGGATGCCGCCCTCGCGCAGCGCGCGGAAGCAGCTCTCGTAGAAGGCCTTGTTGAACAGCCCCTCGGCGGGGCCGACGGGGTCGGTGGAATCCACGATCACGACGTCCACGCTGCCCGGCGCGCGGTTGGCCATGTAGGCCACGCCGTCGTCGAACAGCAGCTGCGCGCGCGCATCGCCGTTGGATTCGCACAGTTCCGGGAACCACTTCTCGGCCATGCGCGTCACCTGCTCGTCGATGTCGCATTGCACCGCCGACTGCACGCCGGGGTGGCGCAGCACCTCGCGCAGCGTGCCGCAGTCGCCGCCGCCGATGATCACCACGTCGCGCGGCGCGGCGTGCGTGAACAGCGCCGGATGCGACATCATCTCGTGGTACAGGAAGTTGTCGCGCGTGGTCAGCATCATCGCGCCGTCGATGAGCATCAGGTTGCCCCAGTCGGTCGATTCGTAGATCTCGATCTTCTGGAACGGCGACTGCACCTCGTCGAGTTTCCGGGTGATGCGGAAGCCGATGGACGAGCCGGTGGGCTCGAAGCGTTCCTGCATCCAGGTGGTGTCGGTCATCGCGCGGCGCTCTTGCATGGCGGGAGGGCGTGGATTCTAGCGGACCGGGCGTCGCCGGCCCGTCCCGCGGTCCCCTGCACGCGCTGGCGTTTAGAATGGCGGCCCAGCCGCCGCGGCGCGCCCGCGCCCCCGCAAGGACTCCGCCGATGCCCACTTGGTCGCCCGACCAGGCCCGCAAGACCTACTCCATCCCGCACTGGTCGGAAGGCTATTTCGACGTGGACGCGGCCGGGCGGGTGGTCGTGCGCCCGCGCGGCGCCGGCGGGCCGTCGATCGCGCTGCCCGAGGTGGTGGACGCCGCGCGGGCCAACGGCGCCAAGCTGCCGCTGCTGGTGCGCTTCCCGGACATCCTCGGCGACCGCCTCGCGCGGCTGCAGGCGGCGTTCGCGCGCGCCCAGGCCGAGTGGGACTACGCGGGCGGCTACACCGCCGTGTACCCGATCAAGGTGAACCAGCACGCGGGCGTCGCCGGCACGCTCGCCTCGCACCGCGGCGAGGGCTTCGGCCTGGAGGCGGGCAGCAAGCCGGAGCTGATGGCGGTGCTCGCGCTGTCGCGGCCGGGCGGCCTCATCGTGTGCAACGGCTACAAGGACCGCGAATACATCCGCCTCGCGCTCACCGGCCGCAAGCTCGGGATGGAAACCTTCATCGTCGTCGAGAAGCCGTCGGAGCTGAAGCTCATCCTCGAGGAGGCCGCGGCGCTCGGGGTCGAGCCCGGCATCGGCGTGCGCATGCGCCTGGCCTCGCTCGGCGCGGGCAAGTGGCAGAACAGCGGCGGCGACAAGGCCAAGTTCGGCCTCTCGCCGCGCCAGGTGCTGGACCTGTGGAAGGCGCTGCGCGACGCCGGCATGGGCCACTGCCTGCAGCTGCTGCACTTCCACATGGGCTCGCAGATCTCCAACGTCCGCGACATCGCCAACGGCATGCGCGAGGCGGTGCGCTATTTCGTCGAGCTCTCGCGGCTGGGCGCCCGCGTCCGCTACATGGATGTCGGAGGCGGCCTCGGCATCGACTACGAGGGCACGCGCTCGCGCAGCTTCTGCTCGATCAACTACGGCGTCGACCAGTACGCGGCCAACATCGTGCAGCCGCTGGCCGAGGCCTGCGCGGAGAACGGGCTGGCCGCGCCGCGCATCGTCACCGAATGCGGCCGCGCGATGACCGCGCACCACGCCGTGCTGGTCGCCAACGTCGCCGAAGTCGAGGAGGCGCCGGAAGGCCGCGTGCCGCCCGCGCACGACGACGAGCCGGCGGTGATCCGCCGCCTGCGCGAAGTGCACGCCGAGCTCGACGCGCGCCCGCCGGTCGAACTCTTCCACGATGCGCAGCACCACCACGGCGAAGGCCTGTCGCTGTACGCGCTGGGCCAGCTCGACCTGGTGCACCGTGCGCGCATCGACGACCTGTTCTACGCGATCGCGCACGCGGTGCGCGCGCGCCTGGACTACGCCGAGAAGAGCCACCGCGAGTTGCTCGACGAGCTCAACGAGCGCCTCGTCGACAAGTACTTCGTCAACTTCAGCGTGTTCGAGTCGATGCCCGACGTGTGGGCGATCGACCAGGTGTTCCCGATCCTGCCGATCGAGCGCCTCGACGAGAAGCCGGAGCGCCGCGGCGTGATCGCGGACATGACCTGCGACTCCGACGGCAAGATCGACCAGTACGTCGAGAACGAGGACCTGGACACCTCGCTGCCGCTGCACGCGCTGCGTCCCGGCGAGAGCTACCGGCTCGGCTTCTTCCTCGTCGGCGCGTACCAGGAGATCCTGGGCGACATCCACAACCTGTTCGGCGACACCGACGCGGTGGAAGTGCACGTCGCCGCCGGCGGCGACGGCTTCGCGATGAGCCAGCAGCGCCGCGGCGACACGACCGACGTGATGCTCGACTACGTGGGCTACGACCTGGGCGAGCTGCGCGCGACCTATCGCGACAAGGTCGCCGCCGCCGGCCTGCCGGCCGCCGAAGCCGCGCAACTCGACGCCATCCTCGAGGCCGGCCTGACCGCCTACACCTACCTCGACGACTCGCCGCTCGCTTAAGGGCATTTGCCACAGATCACACAGATTCAAAAGGATCAAACAGCAAAACGCTTTTTATCCTTTTGAATCTGTGTGATCTGTGGCTGAAGAACCTATCCCCGGTGGACCTGGAAGCCGGCGAACGATTGCGACGTCGGCATGAGTTCGAGGCGGTTGACGTTGAGGTGCGGGGGCAGGTTGGCCACCCACCAGAGGGTTTCGGCGATGTCGGTGGCCGTCATCGGGTTGGCGCCGGCGTAGAGCGCATCGGACGCGGCCTGGTCGCCGTGCGTGCGCACCAGGGTGAATTCGGTCTCGGCCATGCCCGGCTCGAGCGCGGTGACGCGCACGCCGGTGCCGTGCAGGTCGGCGCGCAGGTTCAGCGAGAACTGCGAGACGAAGGCCTTGGTGCCGCCGTAGACGTTGCCGCCCGTGTACGGGTACTTGCCGGCGGTGGAACTGACGTTGACGATCGCGCCACGGCGCGCGATGAGCGACGGCAGCAGCGCGCGGGTGAGGGTGACGAGCGCGGTGACGTTGGTGTCGATCATCGTCCGCCAGTCGTCGAGCGAGGCGTCCTGCGCGGGGCGCGTGCCGAGCGCGAGGCCGGCGTTGTTCACGAGCAGGTCGATGTCGCGGAAGCCGGGAGGCAGCACGGCGAGCGCGGCCTGCATCGCGAGCTCGTCGCGCACGTCGAAGGCGGCGGCGTGGACCTTGTCCGCGCCGAGCGCGTCGACCAGGGCCTGCAGGCGCTCGGCGCGGCGGCCGCAGGCGACCACGCGCCAGCCGCCGGCCGCGAAGCGCTCGACGGCGGCGCGGCCGAAGCCGGAGGTGGCGCCGGTGATGAGTGCGGTCTTGTCCATGCCGCGATTGTAGGGCGGCGGCGTCAGGGGCGCTTCTTCGGCGCGGGCTTCTTCTTCGGCTTCGCCGCGGCGGCCCTGGAGCCGCCAGCGCCTGCGGGCCTGGCGGCGGCCCCGGCGTTCGGCGGCGACGGCGCGGGCGGCTTCCGCGCCTTGTGGCTCGTGCCCTTGCCGCGGGTCCTGGCTTTCGAGTCGCGGTGCTTCTGCAGCATGTCCTCGGCGAGCACGATGTCCTCGGACAGGATGCCGGCGGCGCGCGCGATGGCGATCCGCGCCGCGGCCTTGTTCTCGTCGGGATTGGCCAGCAGCAGCTCGCGGATCGCCTCGCGCACCGCGGCTTCGGCGTGGCGCTGCAACTGGACGTGTTCGCCCTGCCGGAACAGCGCCATCAGGGCGTCGACGACGGGCTTGATCAGGGCGGCTTCGATGGGCATGGCGGTGGCGCTTCCTATGGTGGGACAGGATGCCAGCGCAGGGTCGCACGGATGGCGACCGGGGACCTCGGGTCTTGCAGCGGCCTGAACGCGCGGCCGAGGTGGCGCGCTCAGCGCGCCTTGATCGCCATGGCGGGCAGGCCGCCGGCGGCGAGCTTGCGCTTGGCCTCGGCGAGTTCGGAGGCAGTGCCGTAGGGGCCCATGCGGACGCGGTAGACCGTCTTGCCCTGGATCTCCGCGGACTCGACCCGCGCGCCGAGGCCCAGCAGCGCGATCTTCGCCTTCACGGCTTCGGCGTCGCCGGATGCGCCGAATGCGCCGGCCTGCAGCAGGTACGGCGTGTCGTTGTCGCTGCCCGCGTCGGCCGTGGTCGCGCCCGCGCCCGCGCCCGCGGCGGGAGCGGGTTGCGCCGAAGCCGCGTCCGCCGCCGCATCCGCCGCATCGTCCGCGTCCGCAGCGGGAGCCGCGTCCGCCGCACGCACGCCGTCGCGCGCCGTGCGGGCAGCCTCGTCGCGCGCGATCGCGGCGACTTCGGCATCGCTCATCGCCACCTCGTCGGCGGGGAGCAGGGTGTAGAAGTCGTACTGCGTGCCCTTCGGCTTGTCGGCCGCCGCCTTGTCGCCCGCGTCCGTTGCGTCGGCACCGTCGTCCGGCACGATCGCGTCGTCCGCGACGGTGGCCGCCGGTTGCGCGTCCGGATTGGGCTTCGGCCGGAAGAAGCCGTCGCCGCCGTCGCCGTGCAGGAAGCGCGGCACCGCCAGCACCACCGCCACCGTGAGCACGACGCCCAGCACCAGCCAGGCCCAGCCGGGCAGGCCGCCGCGGTTGCCGGGATTGCGTCGCGCCTGCGACTTGCCGCGCTTTGCTGCCACTCGTCTCGCTCCTTACATGCTTTCCGGCGCGGACACGCCGATCAGGTCCAGCCCGTTCGCCAGCACCTGGCGCGTCGCCTGCGCCAGCGCGAGGCGCGCGTTGCGGAGGTCGTCGTCGTCGACCAGGAACTGGTGGTCGTTGTAGTACGACTGGAACGCCTGCGCCAGCTCGTGCAGGTACGCGGCGACCAGGTGCGGCTCGAGATGCTCGCCAGCGGCCGCCACCACGTCGGGCCAGCGCGACAGCGCGGTCACGAGCGCGTGGGTGGCGCCATTGTCGAGGTCGAGCGGCTGCGCCACCCCCGCCTTCGCGTCGTACGAGAGCGCGCGTTCGCGCAGCTGCCGCCACAGGCCGCAGATGCGCGCGTGCGAGAGCTGCACGTAGTACACCGGGTTGTCGAGCGACTGCGAGCGCGCCAGGTCGATGTCGAAGGTGAGCTGCGAATCGGGCTTGCGCGCCAGCAGGAACCAGCGCGTCGCGTCGCGCCCGGCCTCGTCGATGAGGTCGCGCAGGGTGAGGTAGCTGCCGGCGCGCTTGGAGATCTTCACCTCCTCGCCGCCGCGCATCACCGTCACCATCTGGTGCAGCACGTACTCCGGCCAGCCCTGCGGGATGCCGCAGTCGAGCGCCTGCAGGCCGGCGCGAACGCGCGCGAGCGAGCCGTGGTGGTCGGCGCCGAGCTCGGTGATCGCGCGCTCGTAGCCGCGCTGCCACTTCGACAGGTGGTAGGCGACGTCGGGCACGAAGTAGGTGTACGTGCCGTCGGACTTGCGCATCACGCGGTCCTTGTCGTCGCCGAAATCGGTGGTGCGCAGCCACAGCGCGCCGCCTTCCTCGTAGGTGTGGCCGTGGGCGACGAGCTCGCGCACCGTCTCCTCGACCTTGTCGTCGGCGTACAGCGAAGACTCGAGGAAGTAGACGTCGAAGGACACGCCATACGCCTCGAGGTCGGCGTTCTGCTCGCGGCGCAGCCAGGCCACGGCGAAGCGGCGGATCGCGTCGAGGTCCTGCGGGTCCTTCGCGCCGGTGACCGCATGGTCCTCGAACGACACCGTGTCGCCGCGCAGGTAGCCCTGGGCGACGTCGACGATGTAGTCGCCGCGATAGCCGTCCTCCGGCCAGCCGGCATCGTCCGGACCCTTGCCCAGCGCGCGCGCCTGCACCGACTTCGCGAGGTTGTCGATCTGCGCGCCGGCGTCGTTGTAGTAGAACTCGTGCTTCACGTCCCAGCCGTTGGCGGCGAGCACGCGCGCGATGCAGTCGCCGATCACCGCGGCGCGGCCGTGGCCGACGTGCAGCGGCCCGGTCGGGTTCGCCGACACGTATTCGACGCCGGCGCGGCGGCCGCGGCCGGAGTCGTTGCGGCCGTAGGCGGCGCCTTCGGCGAGGATCGTGCGCAGCTGGCCCTGCCAGGCGCTTTCCGACAGGCGGAAGTTCAGGAAGCCGGGCCCGGCGATCTCCACCGCGGCGATCGCGTCGCTCGGCGGCAGCGCGGCGACCAGGGCCTGCGCGAGCGCGCGCGGGTTCGACTTCGCCGGCTTCGCCAGCAGCATCGCGACGTTGCTGGAGAAGTCGCCGTGGCTGCGTTCCTTCGGCCGCTCGACCACGAAGTCGGGCGTCTCCAGGTCGGCGGGCAGCGTGCCCTGCGCGCGCAGGGCGGCGATGCCCTGTTCGACGAGATGGCGGACCAGGGCGCGGAGCGTGGTTTTCACGGGGATCGGGGCGGTTTCCAACGAGCCCGCATTGTACGCGAGCCCGCGCGCCGCCCGGACCGGCGCCCGCTCAGATCCAGCCGCGGGCCGCCAGCGACACCGGCGGCCCGTCGCCGACGACGAAGTGGTCCAGCAGCCGGATGTCCACCAGCGCGAGCGCCTGCTTCAGGCGCGCGGTGACGGCGCGGTCGGCGGCGCTGGGTTCGGCGCTGCCCGACGGGTGGTTGTGGCCGACGATCACCGCTGCCGCGTTGCAGGCGAGCGCGCGGCGGACGACTTCGCGCGGATGCACCTCGGCCCCGTCGACGGTGCCGCGGAACAGCTCCTCGAAGGCCAGCGAGCGGTGCCGCGTGTCGAGGAACAGCGCGGCGAACACCTCGCAGGGCTGCGCGCGCAGCCGTTGCGCGAAGTAGCGGCCGGCGGAGGCGGGGTCGGTCAGCGCCTCGCCGCGCTCGAGTCCCGCGGCCAGGTAGCGGTCGCACAGTTCCAGCGCCGCCGCGAGCTGGCAGGCGCGCGCCGGCCCCAGCCCCGGGAGCGCGGCGAGTTCGCCGGGACTGCGCTCGAGCAGCGCCCGCAGCGGCCCGTGCTCGGCGAGCAGCGCGCGGGCGGTCGCCACCGCGTCCTGCCCGCGCAGCCCGGAGCCGAGGAAGATCGCGAGCAGTTCCGCATCCGAGAGGACGTTGGCGCCGCGGGCGACCATCTTCTCGCGGGGGCGTTCGCTGGGGGGCCAGTCGCGGATCTGCATGGGAAGGGAGCCGGTAGCCGGGAACGGGGAGCCGGCAGGCATTGCAGCAAGTGCCGGTGCCGCGCGCAGTCGGGATGTGGAGGGGGTTCGGGTAAGCTGGACGCCGGTTCGGATGTCGGGAAACTTCGGGCGATGGGCGCGAACGCTGGCGGGGCGGGCACGGGCACGGGACTGGCGCGACGCCGCGTGCTGCTGTGCGTGACCGGCGGCATCGCGGCGTACAAGGCCGTCGAGCTGGCACGCCGCCTGGGCGATGCCGGCGCGGAAGTGCAGGTGGCGATGACCGAGGCCGCGACGCGTTTCGTGGGCGCGCAGACCTTCCAGGCCGTCACCCACCGCCCGGTGCGCACCTCGCTGTGGGATGCGTCGGCAGAAGCGGCGATGGGCCACCTGGAGCTCGCGCGCTGGGCGCAGCAGGTGGTCGTCGCGCCGGCCACCGCGGATGCGATCGCGAAGCTCGCGCACGGTTTCGCCGACGACCTCGTCGCCACGCTGTGCCTGGCCACCGAAGCGCCGATCGCGATCGCGCCGGCGATGAACCACCGCATGTGGCGGCACCCGGCGACGCAGGCGAACGTGGCGACGCTGCGTTCGCGCGGCGTGCAGGTCATCGGCCCGGAGGACGGGCCGCTCGCCGAGGGCGAATCCGGACCGGGCCGCCTCAGCGAGCCCGAAGCGATCGTAGCCGCGCTCGCGGCGGGCGCCGCCGGCACGGCCGGAAGCGCGTGAGCGCAGCCGTGCCCCTCGCCGGTCGCCGCGTCGTCGTCAGCGCCGGCCCGACCTTCGAGGACATCGATCCGGTGCGCTACATCGGCAACCGCAGCAGCGGCAAGATGGGCTTCGCGATCGCGGAAGCCGCCGCGCGCGCCGGCGCCGACGTCGCGCTCGTCGCCGGCCCGGTGCACCTGCCGACGCCGGACGGCGTGCTGCGCACCGACGTGCGCAGCGCCGCGCAGCTGCGCGATGCCGTGTTCGCCGCGTTGCCGGCCGACGCCTACGTCGGCGCCGCCGCCGTCGCCGACTGGACGCCGCGCGCCGCCGCGCCGCACAAGCTCAAGAAGCGCGACGGCGAGGACACGCTCGTGCTCGAGCTGGTGCGCACGCCCGACGTGCTCGCCGAAGTCGCGTCGCACCCGCGCCTGCGGCCGCGCCTCGTCGTCGGCTTCGCCGCGGAGACCGAGCACCTGGACGCCAACGCGCGGGCCAAGCTCGAACGCAAGCGCGTCGACCTCGTCGTCGCCAACCTCGTCGGCACGCCCGGCACCGGCTTCGAAGCCGACGACAACGCGCTGGCCGTGTACGCGCGCGACGGTTCCCTCCTGCACCTCGGCCCCGCGCCCAAGCGCGCGCTGGCCGTGGCCCTCGTCCAGCTGATCGCGGAGCGCCTGGCCTGATGCAACGCACCCTGCAAGTGAAAGTGCTCGACCCGCGCTGGGGCGCGGAATGGCCGCTGCCGGCCTACGCCACCGAGGCCAGCGCCGCGCTGGACCTGCGCGCCGCGCTCGACGCGCCGCTGGTGCTCGCGCCCGGCGATGCGGCGCTGGTGCCCTCGGGGCTGGCGATCCACCTGGCCGACCCCGCGCTGTGCGCGCTGGTGCTGCCGCGCTCCGGCCTCGGCCACCGCCACGGCATCGTCATGGGCAACGGCACCGGCCTGATCGATGCCGACTACCAGGGCCCGCTGCTGATCAGCACGTGGAACCGCGGCGCGGCGCCCTTCACCATCGAGCCCGGCGACCGCATCGCCCAGCTGCTCGTGCTGCCGATCGTGCGCGCCGCGCTCGAGGTAGTGGATACTTTCGAGGAAAGCGCCCGCGGCGCCGGCGGCTTCGGCCACACCGGCGTGCGCTAGCCCAGGGGTTGGAGACGCCATGACCGAGAAACGACTGCGCCTGTCGGCCGCCCAGCTGCGGCCCCTGCTTCCGATCGCGGCGATCGCGCTCGCGGCGATCGCCGCATGGCTCGCCTGGACCGGCTTCCAGCAGCTGCGCGACGCGCAGCGCGGGAAGGCGTTGCAGCAGGTGCGCGACGTCATCGCCCAGGGCACCGCGCGCTCCCTCGCGCAACAGCAGGCGCGCCTGCGCGACCGCCTCGCGCTGCCCGCCGTGCAGTCGGCGCTGGCCGCCGGCGATTTCGCCGCCGCCTCGGCGGCGGTGCGCGCCGACTGGCCGCGGCTGGAGCGCATCGATTTCCTCCCGCCGGACCTGGAAGCGGCGTACGCGGGCCTGCCGAAGTCCGGCTTCGGACGCCTGGACGCCGCCGAAGCGGCGCTGTCGGCCGACGCGCCGGTGGCGCGCATCGTCCGCGACGACGGCGTGCGCCTGCTCCTCGCCGCGCCCGCGCGCGTGCAGGGCCGGCTCGTCGGCGTCGCGCAGGTGCGCTTGCCGCTGGGCATCGCCACCACCACGCTGGAGAACGCGGGCGTCGCCGGCGACACCTACGTGGCGCTGCGCCAGGGCAACTACACGGTCGCGCAGCGCGGCGACGTGGGCCTCACCGGGGTCGCGGAAGTGCTGGCCGTCCCCGTGAAGGACAGCGGCCTGCGCGTCGCCGCGGCTGCGCCGGACGAGACCACCGGCGTGTTCGGGCTGGGCGCGATCGGCTCCTTCATCGCGGCGGGCGTGCTGCTCGTGCTCGCGATCGGCGGCTTCGTGCTGCTGCGGCGCGGCTTCGGCCGCGAGGCCGGCGCCACGCGCTCCGAGGCCGATGCGCCGACGCTCGCCGAAGCGCTCGCGCGCGGCATCCCGGACGAAGCGGCCGCGCCGGAAGCGGCCGGCGGCGCGCCTGCCACGGCGCCCGAGGCGGCCGGCGCGGACGTCGCGTCGCTGCCCGGCGCCGCCGCGGGAACCGCGGTCCAGGCGGGCGCCGCGGCGCCGCTGGCCGTGGACCCGGGCATCTTCCGCGCGTACGACATCCGCGGCATCGTCGGCAAGACGCTGGACGCCGGCGTCGCCGAGGCCATCGGCCACGCGGTCGGTTCGCTGATGCACGAGCAGGGCGCGACCGACATCGTCGTCGGCCGCGACGGGCGCCTGTCCGGCCCCGATCTCGTCGCCGGCCTGGTCGCCGGCCTGCGCAAGGCCGGCCGCAACGTCATCGACATCGGCATGGTGCCCACGCCGGTCGTGTATTTCGGCACCTACCACCTGCACACCGGCTGCGGCATCGCCGTCACCGGCAGCCACAACCCGCCGGACTACAACGGCTTCAAGATCATGGTCGGCGGCACCACGCTGTCGGGCGACGCGATCACCGCGCTGTACGAGCGCATCGCCGGCAACCGGCTGCACGCGGCCGAGGTCCTCGGCAACCTGGTCCAGCGCGACATCGGCAACGACTACGTCAACCGCATCGCGTCGGACGTGCAGCTCGACCGCCCGGTGAAGGTGGTCGTGGACGCCGGCAACGGCGTCGCCGGCGAGCTGGGGCCGCGCGTGCTCGAGGCGATCGGCGCGCAGGTCGAGCGCCTGTACTGCGAGATCGACGGCACGTTCCCGAACCACCACCCGGATCCGAGCGAGCCGCACAACCTCGACGACCTGGTGAAGCGCGTGCAGGCCGGCGACGCCGAGCTGGGCATCGCCTTCGACGGCGACGGCGACCGCCTCGGCGTGGTCACGCGCGACGGCCACGTCGTGTTCCCGGACCGCCTGCTGATGCTGTTCGCGGCCGACGTGCTCGACCGCAACCCGGGCGCGGTGGTGGTGTACGACGTGAAGTGCAGCGGCCGCCTGCAGGGCCACATCCTGCGCCACGGCGGCAGCCCGCTGATGTGGAAGACGGGGCATTCGCTGATCAAGTCGAAGATGCGCGAGGTCGAGGCGGAACTCGCCGGCGAGATGAGCGGCCACTTCTTCTTCGCCGAGCGCTGGTACGGCTTCGACGACGGCATCTACTCGGCGGCGCGCCTGCTCGAGATCCTCGCCACGGGCGCGGGCACGCCGAGCGCGCAGCTCGATGCGCTGCCCGATGGCGTCTCCACGCCGGAGATCAAGGTCGACGCGCCCGACGGCAATCCGCATGCGTTCGTGGAGCGCTTCCGCGAGTCGGCCGTGTTCGACGGCGCGCGCGCCTCGACCATCGACGGCCTCCGCGTCGACTGGCCGGACGGCTGGGGCCTGGTGCGTGCGTCCAACACCACGCCGGTGCTGGTGATGCGCTTCGACGCGGATTCGAAGGAAGCGCTGGCGCGCATCCAGGGCGCGTTCCGGGAGAAGCTGCTGGCGCTGCAGCCCGGGCTGGCGCTGCCGTTCTAGGGCGTCGTCGGCGTCGTCGGCGTCGCGGCCGGCGCGGCGGCCGTGTCGGCGGCGGGCTCGCCCTTCATCGCGCGATAGCGCTCGACGGCGGCGGCGAGGTCGCCGTCGAGGCCGGCGCGCTCCTCGCGCTGCGTCGCCGCGATCCGCTGCTGCTTCAGGAGCTCGGCGTGCTGCTTGCGCAGGTTGGCGAGCATCGTCGCCGGCACCGGCTTGCGCGCGAGCTCGAGGTCGTTGGCCTGGTCGAGCAGGGACACGAGGCTGCGGCGCAGGTTGCCCTCGGCGAGGGTCGCGCCCTTGAGCGCGTCGTCGAGCAGGCTGATGCGCTCGCCGTAGGCCTTGCGCAGGTCGGCCTCGGTCGCGTACGACTCGACCATCGCCAGGTCGCGGCGCTTGCGGTCGGCTTCCGCCGTCGCCTCCGCGGCGGCTTCGCGCGCGGCCGCGGCGGCGGCGGCGCGTTCGGCGTCGGTCAGCGCGCGCGCGACCTGGCCGGTGGTGGCGCCGCTCTGCGCATTGATCTCGGTGCGGGCGAGGTCGGTCGCGCCCGGCGGCAGGGCGTCGCCGCAGGTGCGCACGCCGTTCTCGTTCCAGCAGTACAGCTTCTTGGCGGGCTTCTGCTGCGCGCCCGCGCCGGCGGCGAACGCCAGCAGCAGCGCCGCGGCGGCGCCCGTGCGGAGGATCCCCATCGTCTGCAGCCCCTGTGTCATGCCTTGCAGTGTCACTTCGAAGCGGTGCAACCGTAGCGCGCCCGATAGTCGAGCAGCCGCTCGCGCTGGGTGACAAGGTCCGCGCTTTCGCCGGCGAACGCAAGCAGGTCGCCGAGCCCGGCGATCGCCACCACGGCGATGCCGGCGTCCTCGGCCAGCGCCTGCGCGGCGGAGCGGCGGTCGCCTTCGGCCACGGCTTCCTCGCGGTCCAGCGCGATGGCCACCGCGGCCACGGTGCCGCCGGCGGCGGCCACGGCGGCCAGCGCCTCGCGGATCGCGGTGCCGGCGGTGATCACGTCGTCCACGACCAGCACCCGGCGCCCGGCCAGCGGGGCGCCGACCAGGGTGCCGCCTTCGCCGTGGTCCTTGGCTTCCTTGCGGTTGTAGGCCATCGGCAGGTCGCGGCCGCGGCGCGCGTACTCGCAGGCCAGCGCGGCGGCCAGCGGGATGCCCTTGTAGGCCGGTCCGAACAGGCAGTCGAAGTCGACGTCGGCGGCGTCCACCGCGTCGGCGTAGCAGCCGGCGAGCGTCGCGAGCGCGGCGCCCGAATCGAAGCGGCCGGCGTTGAAGAAGTAGGGCGACACCCGCCCCGACTTGAGCGTGAATTCGCCGAAGCGCAGTGCCTGCGCCTGCAGCGCGAGTTCGAGGAAGCGGCGGCGGTGGGCCTGCATGGCGGATCCGTGGACGCGGGATTGCGGAATTGTGCACCAGCGCCGCCGCGGGCGCCGCGCACACGCGTCCGGAGGCCGTTTTGGGTTAGGCTCCCCCGATCGCGGCCGCCAGGGATTCCGCCCGCTTGCGCATCATCAGCTTCAACGCCAACGGCCTGCGTTCCGCCGCGTCCAAGGGCTTCTTCGACTGGTTCGGCGCGCAAGGCGCCGACCTGCTGTGCGTGCAGGAAACCAAGGCGCAGGAGCACCAGTTGGCCGCGCCGGAGTTCGTGCCCGCCGGGTACAAGGCCTGGTTCCGCGACGCGACCACGAAGAAGGGTTACAGCGGCGTCGCCATCTACGCCAGGCGCGAGCCGGACGAAGTCCGCACGGCGCTCGGCTGGGAGGCGTTCGACGAGGAAGGCCGCTACATCGAGGCGCGCTTCGGCAACCTGAGCGTGGTCTCGTTCTACATCCCGTCGGGTTCCTCGGGCGAACTCCGCCAGGGCTTCAAGTTCGAAGTGATGGAATGGCTGCGGCCGATCCTCGACCAGTGGCTCGCGAGCGGCCGCGACTACGTGCTGTGCGGCGACTGGAACATCGTCCGCAGCGAACTCGACATCCGCAACTGGAAGTCGAACCAGAAGAATTCCGGCTGCCTGCCGCCCGAGCGCGAATGGCTCAACGGGCTGTGCCGCGGCGAGGGCGATACCGGCACGGCTTTCGAACAGGGTTGGGTGGACGCGTACCGCCACCTGCACCCCGAAGGCCAGGACTACACCTGGTGGAGCAACCGCGGCGCGGCGCGGGCGAAGAACGTCGGCTGGCGCATCGACTACCAGTTCACCACGCCCTCGCTGCGCGACCGCCTGCGCGCCTGCTCGATCGCGCCGGCGCCGCGCTTCTCCGACCACGCCCCGTTCACCGTGGACTACGCCGGATGAAGAAGGGGCCTTCGTACAAGGGCTGGGCCGGGATCCGGCGCGCGTTCGCGACGCCGTCCGCGTTCACGCTGCTGGTGCTCGGCTTCGGATCGGGCCTGCCGTTCCTGCTGATCGCGTCGATGACGCTGTCCACGCGCCTGCGCGACGTCGGCCTGGACCTCGGCAGCATCGGCCTGATCAGCCTCGCGAGCTTCTTCTACCTGCTCAAGTTCGCGTGGGCGCCGCTGATCGACCGCTACGCGTTCCCGCTGATCGCCTTCATGGGGCGCCGCCGGTCGTGGCTGCTCGCCTCGCAGCTGCTGGTGGCCGCGAGCCTCGCGGCGCTGGCGCTGATGCGCCCGGAGCTCGGCGTCGCGGGGCTCGTCGAGTGGGTGCTGATCGGTTCCTTCGCAGGCGCTACCCAGGATTCGGTGGTGGACGCCTATCGCATCGAGGTCGCCCCGCCGTCCGCGCAGGCGGCGCTCGCCGCGACGTACACGCTGGGCTACCGCCTCGGCCTGATCGTCGGCGGCGCCGGCGCGCTGTACATCGCCGATTTCGACGGCTGGCGCAACGCCTACCTGTGGATGGCCGCGCTGATGCTGCTGCCGATCGCGACCACGCTGCTGTGCCGCGAGCCGGTGGCGCCGGAGGCGACCGTGGTCCGCCGCATCGACTTCATCGGTGCGTTCTGGCAGCCGTTCTCCAGCTATTTCCGCAACAACGGCGTGCTGCTCGGGCTGGTGCTGCTGGCGTTCGTCGGCCTGTTCAAGTTCCCCGACCAGGTGATCGGGGTGATGTCGGGCCCGTTCTACCTGGACTCGGGCTTCACCAAGTCGGACATCGCCACGGTCTCCAAGCTGTTCGGCATCTGGATGGGCATCGGCGGCGCGTTCGCCGGCGGCGTCGCCGTCGCCGCGTTCGGCTACCGGCGCATGCTGCTGGTGGCGGCGCTGGGCGTCGCGCTCTCGAACCTGGCATTCCTGCTGATGGCGCACAACCCCGGCCAGCTGTGGGCGTTCTACGCGGCGATCACCGCCGACAACCTGTTCCAGGGCTTCGCCGGCGTGGTCCTCATCGCATTCATGTCGGCGCTGACCGACCGCAACTTCACCGCCACGCAGTTCGCGCTATTGGTGTCGCTCGCGAACCTGCCGGGCAAGTTCGTGGGCGGTGTCTCGGGTTACATTGTCGAGGGATCCTCGTATTCCACGTTCTTCGCGATGAGCGCGCTGACCGTGGTCCCGACGCTGCTGCTGCTGGCCTGGCTGTGGCCGCGGATCGGGAGCCGCCAGGGCGCATAGGAGGCGACGATGGCACCTTTCACGCTCGATGCCATGGACCCGCTGCTGTCCGACCGGCTGCGCAAGCTGGCGGGGCGCCGCGGCTGGAGCGAGAGCGAGGCGCTGCGCCATGCGGTGGAGCGCGGGCTGATGGTGCTGGAGGGCGAGGTGCCGAAGTCGCTCGAGAACGACGAGGACGACGCGCTGCGCGCGGCCATCGCCGCGCTCGAGCAGATCCCCGACGCGACCTTCGCTTCCGTCGGCAAGGTCGATCCGCCCGCCGGCTGACGAAAAAGCCGGCCACAGATTCCACAGATTCTAAAAGCGATTGCACGGATTTTTTTGAGTGGGTCCGTGCGCCTGGCAGGGTGCGCGACTGCCCACTAACGTCTTTGCCGTGTAATCGCTCTTTGGATCTGTGTGATCTGTGGCAAAGCTTTCCGGCCGGTCAGGCGGGATGGATGGCGCCGAGGATGCGGGGGCCGCGCGCGCCGGTCACGGACGGCAGGTTGCCGGGGCGGCCGGCGAGCGCCTCGCGCGCGAACCAGGCGAAGCCCATGGCTTCCACGAAGTCGGGATCGACGCCATGCAAGGCGGTCGACTCCACGACCACGCCGGGCAGCCGCGCGCGCAAGCGCTCCAGCAGCAGCGGATTGTGCACGCCGCCGCCGCAGGCCATGAGCCTGCGCGTGCCGGCCTGCTGCGCGAGCAATGCATCGGCGACGCTCGCGGCGGTGAGTTCCAGCAGCGTGCGCTGCACGTCCACCGCGGCTTCGTTGCCATCCAGGCGCGCCTCGAGCCAGCCGAGGTGGAACTGCTCGCGACCGCTGCTCTTCGGGGGCGGCTGGCTGAACCAGGGTTCGTCGAGCAGCCGCGCCAGCAGCGCTGCGTCGAGCGTGCCCGCGCCCGCCCACGCGCCGCCGGCGTCGTAGCCGTGGCCGAGGTGGCGCTCGCACCACGCGTCGAGCAGCGCGTTCGCGGGGCCGGTGTCGAAGCCGCGCACCGCGCCGCCATCGGTCGGCAGCAGGGTGAGGTTGGCGATGCCGCCGAGGTTGAGCACCGCGCGCGCTTCGGACGCGTCGGCGAGCATGGCCGCATGCAGCGCCGGGAGCAGCGGTGCGCCGTGGCCGCCGGCGGCGACGTCGCGCCGGCGCAGGTCGGCGACGGTGCAGATGCCGGTGCGTTCGGCGATGCGGTTGGCGTCGCCGATCTGCAGGGTGAACGGAATCCGCGCACCGGGCCGGTGCCGCACCGTCTGGCCGTGCGAGCCGATCGCGCGCACCGCGCGCGGAGCGACGTTCGCCTCGGCGAGCAGCGCGAGCGCGGCGTCCGCGAAGGCGAGGCCGACCTGCGCGTCGAGCGCGCCGAATTCGTCGAGCGTGCAGTCGCCGCCCTGGCCGAGCGCGACCAGGCGTGCGCGCAGCGCCGGGTCCCAGGGCAGCGTGCGGCCGAGCACGAGCCGGCCGTGGTGGCCGTCGGCGAATTCCACGAGCGCGGCGTCGATGCCGTCCGCGCTGGTTCCGGAGATCAAGCCCACGAACAGTTCGCCCATCGGCGCAGTGTATTGCGGTCAGCGCCTTCGTGGCTGGGCGGCGGAGACGAGGAAGGCGCCCGGAGGCGCCTTCGAGGTGGTGCGGACGGAGGCCTCAGGCCTTCTTGTTCGGCTTGCGGGGCACGTCGTCGGCGTCGGCGTAGATGACGTCCTCGACCTGGCGGATCTTCGCCAGCGCCTGGCTCGTCTGCGCCTTGAACTGCGCCAGCGCCAACCCGCGCAGCGGCTCCGGCGGGGGCATCGTCACCGACATCGGGTTGCGGTGCACGCCGTTGACGCGGAATTCGTAATGCAGGTGCGGCCCCGTCGCCAGGCCGCTGGCGCCGACGTAGCCGATCACCGTGCCCTGCGAGAGCTTCTGGCCGACGCGCTCCTTGCCGAAGCGCGACATGTGCCCGTACAGCGTGGTGTAGCCGCGGCCGTGGTCGAGGATCACCACGCGCCCGTAGCCGCCCTTCCAGCCGACGAAGGCGACGCGCGCGTTGCCCGCGGCCATGATCGGCGTGCCGCTCGGGGCCGCGAAGTCCACGCCCTGGTGCGCGCGCACGCGGCCGAGGATCGGGTGCTTGCGCGCGTTGGTGAACCCGGAGCTGATGCGGGTATAGGCCACCGGCATGCGGATGAACGCCTTCTTCAGCGGCGTGCCGTTCGCGGTGTAGTACTCGGCCTTGCCGTCGTGCTCGAAGCGGAACGCCGAATGCGGCTTGCCGCGCACGGTGAAGGTCGCGGCCTGGATGTCGCCGGTGCGGATCAGCTCGCCCTCGCGCCAGACCTGGTCGACGACCACGCTGTAGCGGTCGCTCGACACCACGTCGGAACTGAAGTCGATGTCGTACTTGAAGATCTCGTCGGTCAGCTGGTTGATCGCGCGGCCCGACAGGCCCTGCCGGCGCGCCGACCAGAACAGCGACTTGCCGACCTCGCCGCTGACGACGACGGTGCGGATGGTGGTGGGGCGCTCGATGACCTGCTCGTCGATCTTGTCGCCGGCGAGCGTCAGCAGCACCCGGTGGGTGTCGTCGCGGTCGAAGCGCAGGGCGCGCAGCTGGCCCTCGGCGGGGATGTCGAAGCCGATCACCGTGCCCGGGCGCAGGCGGACCAGGGCGCTCCGGTCGGAGGTGGCGTCGAGCAACTGGTGCATGGTGCTGGCCGGCACGCCGACCTGGGCGAAGAGGTCGCCGAGGGTCTGGCCGTCGTCCACGGTGACCATCTGCCAGCTGTCGGCCGCGGCGCGGCGGTGCAGCGGCAGGGCCGGCAGGGCGAGGGCCAGCGTCGTGCGCGGGGCGGCGAGCGAGGCCTCGGCGGTGCCGGCCAGGGGCGCCGAGAAGCCGGGCACGAGGGCCGCGACGAGCGCGCCGAGGGTGGCGAACAGGCTGGCATGGGCCCACTGGCGGCGGGTCCAGCGGCCCTGGAACGCCGGGCCGCCCATGGCGGGCAGATGGCGGGCCAGCACCTTGCGGTGCAGGATGGATTCGCGGAGCTTGTCCAGGCGCGCGCGGCGGCCGCTGCGGCTCTCGGGCGAGCGGCTCATGCGGGCAGGCTCGCCGGTGCGTGCTCGGCGTTGGCGTGCGCGGCAGGTGCTGGGCTCATCATCGTTCCCCCGGGTCCGATGTGATGGACACGTCAAGCGGGGTACCATAGTCGCGCGAACTCCATGCGTCAAACCCTTGACCGGCATGGGTTTTTGAGCCGGTCACGCTTTAACTGCCCTTTAACGCCAAATCCCGACCGCCGTCACGTTTTCGTCCGGCACCACGCCCGAGGCCCCCGCTTGTCCCAGCCTGCCGACCTTGACTCCGCCCTGGCCCAGATCGCCCGCGGCGCCGATGAAATCCTCAAGCGCGAGGAGCTGGAGGCCCGGCTCAAGGCCGGCAAGCCGCTGCGCGTCAAGGCCGGGTTCGACCCGACCGCCCCGGACCTGCACATCGGCCACACGGTCCTGCTCAACAAGCTGCGCCAGTTCCAGGACCTGGGCCACCAGGTGATCTTCCTGATCGGCGACTTCACCGGGATGATCGGCGACCCGACCGGCAAGAACGCCACCCGCAAGCCGCTGACCCGCGAGGACGTGCTGGCCAACGCGAAGACCTACGAGGCGCAGGTGTTCAAGGTGCTCGACCGCGAGCGCACCGAGGTCCGATTCAACAGCGAGTGGTTCGGGAAGATGAGCGCGGCCGACATGATCCGGCTGGCGGGCCAGCACACGGTTGCGCGCATGCTCGAGCGCGACGACTTCGCCAAGCGCTACGCCGCGCAGCAGTCGATCGCGATCCACGAGTTCCTGTATCCGCTGGTGCAGGGCTACGACTCGGTGGCGCTGCAGGCCGACGTCGAGCTCGGCGGCACCGACCAGAAGTTCAACCTGCTGATGGGCCGCGGCCTGCAGGAGC
>JBDZUW010000048.1:0-14544 GCA_040255375.1 Luteimonas sp.
GCGACTGCAGCGCGGGCTGCTGGGTGGTGTTCTGCAGCGGCAGCACCCACTTGCCCTGCAGGCCGCGGTCCTTCGCCGCCTGCGCGGCGGCGTCGATCTCGCCGTCGGTGAGCCCGGCGAGCTTCGCCTTGTCGTCGACGACCAGCGCACCGGCCTTGGCCGCGGCCAGCAGCTTCGTGTTGAACGCGGTGCTGAGCGTGGATTCCTCGGTGTTCAGCGCCTTGAGCGTCGCCTTGTCGGCGTCGGACAGGCGCGCGCCGTGGTGCACGAAATCGTCTCGGTACCACTCCACCAGGCGCAGCGATTCCGGATCGAGCTTCAGGGAAGCGCGCTGGTCGTACACCGATTCGATGCGCTTGAACAGCTTCGCGTCGAGATAGATCGAATCCCGCAGCGCGGCGAGCTTCGGCGCCACGTCCTCCTGCGCCTTCTGCAGCACGTCGTTGGTGTTGGCCGACGTCACGGCGTTGAACGCCATGTTGACCCGCGACAGCATGCGGCCGGTCTTCTCGAGCGCCACGAAGGTGTTCTCGAAGGTCGGCGGCGCCGGGTTGTCGGCGATGGCGCGGACCTCGGCGCGTTGCCGGCGGATCGCCTCGTCGAAGGCCGGCACGTAGTCGGCGTCGTGGATCTTCGAAAAATCCGGCGCGTGGTAGGGCAGCGTGCTGACCGTCGCGAACGCGCCCGTGTAGGTGCCGTCCACGGCCGCGCCGGCGTCGGCGGGTGGCGTGCCCGGGGCCGTCGTGGCGCAGGAAGCGAGGCCGGAGATGGCGGCGGCGAGGGCGAGGGCGAGCGGGGTCTTCATCGGCAGTCCTTTGGGGGAAGCGGCGGGGGGCGGCGGCGAACGGCCGGCGGCCCCCCACTTTACTCCCGGCCCCGAAAGGGTGAAAAAAGGGGCCAGGGTGATTTTCCGTTTGAAACGGTAAATCACCCTGGCCCCTTTTTTCCAGGAGACCGGGATGGCCACGACCGCCTACGACTTCAACGCCGACGCGCTGGACGGGACGCCGCAGGCGCTGTCGCAATACGCCGGCAAGGTGCTGCTGGTGGTCAACGTCGCCTCGAAATGCGGCTTCACCCCGCAGTACGCCGGCCTGGAACAGCTCTGGCGCGATTACCGCGACCGCGGCCTGGTGGTCCTGGGCTTTCCCTGCGACCAGTTCGGCCACCAGGAACCGGGCGACGCCGCCGAGATCCGCAACTTCTGCTCGCTCACCTACGACGTGGACTTCCCGATGTTCGCCAAGGTGGAAGTCAACGGTGCGGGCGCGCATCCGCTGTGGAAATGGCTGAAGCAGGAGAAGGGCGGCTTGCTCGGTATCGACGCGATCAAGTGGAACTTCACCAAGTTCCTGGTCGGCCGCGACGGGCGCGTGATCGAGCGCTACGCGCCGACCGCGACGCCCGAATCGCTGGTGGCCGACATCGAAGCCGCGTTGGGGTGACGCCATGCCGAACAGGAAGTTCACCGAAGGCGCGGATTGCACGATGAAGTTCCAGCGCGAAGGTTCGCGGCTCCTGGTCTGGGCGTCGGGGACCAGTTCGTTCGCCTCCACGGTGGCGTGCTGGGAGCGGATCGTGGCCGAGGTGCAGGCGTTCCGCCCGCGGACGCTGCTGCTGGTCGATCGGCTCGAAGGGCGCGGCCTCACCGAACACGAATGGGAGTCGCTCATCCACGCGACCCGGGGCCAGGGGCTCGAGCAGGTCCGCATCGCCCACGTCAAGCCGCAGGGCAGGGACGTCATGGAGCACTGCGAACGCTACGCCAGCGAAGTCGGGCTGGCGGCGCGCGTCTTCGAGGACGAGGCGGCGGCGCGGCAATGGCTGGAAGAGAACGAGGCGGCGACTACCTGAAATCGCGCGATTCGGCGGCCAGGCCGCCCAGCAGCGGCGACAGGTCCTCCAGGCGCGTGGCGATCAGGTGGCGGCTGCCGTCGGCCATCTCCATGCGCCCTTCGATGCCCAGCAGCCGCGATTCCAGGAACACGCGGCGATGCCGCTCGGCGACGTCGCGCCAGACCACCACGTTCACCATGCCGGTCTCGTCCTCCATGGTCATGAAGGTCACGCCGCTCGCCGTCTGCGGGCGCTGGCGCAGGATCACCAGGCCGGCGTGGCGCGCGGGGCGACCGTGCCCGAGCGCCTCGAGGTCCTTCGCGCGGGCGTAGCGCCGCTGCCGCAGCGCGCGCCGCAGCAGCGCCAGCGGGTGCGCGCCCAGGGTGAGTCCGGTGCTGGCGTAGTCGGCCCGCGTATCGTCGAACGCGGTCGGCGGCGGGATGGCGATGCGTTCCTCGGCGGCGGGGGCGACGCCGGCGAACAAGGGCATCTGCCGTTCCACGGCGGCGCCCTGCCAGCGCGCGCGATGGCGGTGGCCAGCCAGGCCGCGCAGCGCCGCGGCTTCGGCGAGCGCGGCCAGCGCACCGCGGTCGAGCGCGGCGCGGTGCGCGAGGTCGTCGAGGTCGCGGAACGGCGCCTGCGCGCGCGCGGCCACGACGCGCCGGCCCGCGTCCTCGCGCAGCCCCGAAACCAGCCGCATGCCCAGCCGCAGCGCCGGCTGCGGGCGCGCCGCGCCATCGCCGGGCGAGACGTCCTCCAGCGTGCAGTCCCAGTCGCTGTGGCGCACGTCCACCGGCCGCACCACGATCCCGTGGCGCCGCGCGTCGGCCACCAGCTGCGCCGGCAGGTAGAAGCCCATCGGCAGCGAATTCAGCAGCGCGCAGGAGAACGCCGCCGGCTCGTGGCACTTGATCCAGGAACTCGCGTAGGCGAGCAGCGCGAAGCTGGCCGCATGCGATTCCGGGAAGCCGTAGTCGCCGAACCCCTTGATCTGCTCGAAGATGCGTTCGGCGAATTCGGCCGTATAGCCGTTGCGCGCCATGCCCGCGAGCAGCGTGTCGCGGTGCCTGTCCAGGCCGCCATGCCGCTTCCACGCGGCCATGTCGCGGCGCAGCTGGTCGGCCTGGCCCGGCGTGTAGCCGGCGGCCTCCATCGCGATGCGCATCACCTGTTCCTGGAACAGGGGCACGCCGAGCGTGCGCTGCAGCACCTTGCGCAGCGCCTCGGAGGGATAGTCGATCGGCTCCAGGCCCTGCCGCCGCCGCAGGTAGGGATGGATCATGCCGCCCTGGATCGGGCCGGGGCGCACGATCGCCACTTCCACCACCAGGTCGTAGAAGGTCGCCGGCTTCAGCCGCGGCAGCATCGCCATCTGCGCGCGCGATTCGATCTGGAACGCGCCGATCACGTCGCCGCGCTGGATCATCGCGTAGGTCGCGGGATCCTCGGCGGGGATGGTCGCCAGCGACAGGTCGCGGCCGCGCCGGGCGCGCAACAGCTCCAGCGCCTTGCGGAGGCAGGTCAGCATGCCCAGCGCGAGCACGTCGACCTTGAGCAGCTTCATCGTCTCCAGGTCGTCCTTGTCCCACTGGATGATGGTGCGCTCGGCCATCGCCGCGTTCTCCACCGGCACCAGCGTGTGCAGCGGATGCTCGGAGACGACGAAGCCGCCGACGTGCTGCGACAGGTGCCGCGGCTTGCCGAGCAGCTCGCCGACCAGCGCGACGAGGTGGCGCATGGGGCGGCTGTCCGGGTCGAAGCCGTGCTCGCGCAGGCGTTCGGCGGCGGGCGCGTCGCTGCTCCATGCACTGACGCAGCGCGAGAGGCGCGCGACCTCGTCCTCGTCCAGGCCGAGCGCGCGGGCCACGTCGCGTACCGCGCTGCGCGCGCGGTAACGGATCACGGTGGCGGCGAGCGCGGCGCGCTCGCGGCCGTAGCGCCGGTAGATGTACTGGATGACTTCCTCGCGGCGCTCGTGCTCGAAGTCGATGTCGATGTCCGGCGGCTCGTCGCGCTCCTCGGAGATGAAGCGCTCGAACAGCAGCCCCATCCGCGCCGGATCGATCGCGGTCACGCCCAGCGCGTAGCACACCACCGAATTCGCGGCCGATCCGCGGCCCTGGCAGAGGATGCCCTGCGACCTGGCGTACCGGACGATGTCGTGCACGGTGAGGAAGTAGGCCTCGTAGCCCTTGTGCCGGATCAGCCGCAATTCCTTCTCGATGAGCGCGCGCGCTTCGGCGTCGGCGCCATCGGGCCAGCGTTCGCGCGCGCCGGCCTCGACCAGCTCGCGCAGCCAGGCCTGCGGCGTCATCCCCTCCGGCACCAGTTCGCGCGGGTATTCGTAGCCCAGGTCCTGGCCGAGGTCGAAGCGGCAGCGCTCCGCCACCCGCAGCGTTTCCTGCAGCAGGTCCTGCGGATAGATGGCCGACAGCGCGCGGCGCGTGCGCAGGTGGCGCTCGCCGTTCGGGAACAGCCGGCGCCCGGCCTGGGCGATCGGGACGCGGTGGCGGATCGCGGTCATCGTGTCCTGCAGCGCGCGGCGCGCGCGCACGTGCATGTGCACGTCGCCGGCGGCCACCGCGGGGATGCCGAGTTCGCGCGCCAGCGTGCGCAGGGCGTGCAGGCGCGCGGCATCGTCGGCGCCGCGGTGCAGTTCCACCGCCAGCCACAGGCGGCCGTCGAAGCGCCGCTTCAGCCAGGCGCCGTGTTCGCGCGCGGGCGTTTCGCCCGGGATCCACAACGCGAGCAGGCCGGGCAGGGCGTCTTCGTCCAGGTCCTCGCGCAGCAGGCGGTACTCGCCCTTGGCCGAACGGCGGCGGCCGCGGGTGATGAGCCGGCACAGCGACGTGTAGCCGCCGCGGTCCTCGACCAGCAGCACCAGCTTCGGGCCGTCCTCCAGCGCGAACTCGGCGCCGGCGATGAGCCGCACGCCGGTGGCGCGCGAAGCTTCCAGCGCGCGCACGATGCCGGCGAGCGAGCATTCGTCGGTGATCGCCAGCGCCCGGTAGCCCTGGCGGCGCGCGCGCTCGAACAGTTCCGCCGCGCTCGAGGCACCGCGGCCGAAGCTGAAGTCCGACAGACAGTGCAGTTCCGCATACTCCGGCGCGCTCATGCGAACCATCCGTGCAGCATCGGCGGCGCGTCCGCGTCGCCCGCGGGCCGGAACACCCACGCGCGCTGGCCGTCGCGCGTCTCGACGACGTAGTAATCGCGGCGCAGTCCGGCGTCGTCCCACCAGCCGCTCTCGATGCGCTCGGGGCCGGCCAGCGGCACGAGGCCGTGGCCGCGCAGGGGCATGGGCTGCGGCAGCAACCAGGCCGGGCGCGGCGCGGCCGGCGGCGCGGGCTGCGAATCGGCGCGGCGCGCGGAGGCGGGGCGTGCGTCGGCCCGCACAGCCGCCGGCGGCGGCGTGGCCACGCGCCGCCACGCCTGTTCGGGGCGATGGTCGTCGTGCGCGGCGAGCCGGTACACCGCTTCGTTGCCGAGGCGCGCGCGCAGCCGCTCGCGCAGCGCCTCCCACGGCAGCGATTGCGCGGGACGCGCTTCGAACAGCTCGCGCGCGGCCGGCACGAACGGCGGCAACTCGTCGGCGACCAGGCGGATGCCGCGCACCGGCGCGGGCACCGCGCGGCGCGCGTCGCCGCCGAGCCGCTCCAGCCGGCTGCGCGCCACCTCGAACAGCAGTGCGGGGTCGCGTTCGGCCGCGAGCAGACCCACCACCACTTCGGTGTCGGCCTGTCCGCCCGGCAGTTGCCGGTCGTGTTCCAGCCGCAGCACGAAGCGCTGCACGCCGCCGTCGCGGCCGGCCAGGAACGCGGCCAGCGCCGACACCAGGCGGCGCAGCGGGAACAGCAGCGCCTGCGTGCTCTCGACATCCCACTCCAGTTCGATGCGCAGGTCGAAGCGGTCCGGCGGCGCATAAACCTCCAGTGCCTCGGGCGCGCCGCGCAGGCGGTCGAGGTGCTGCAGCAGGGCCGGGCCGAAGCGCTTGCCGAGCGCGGCGCGCGGCGCCGCGAACAGCTGCCCGAGCCGGCGCAGGCCCATCGCCTGCAGCGCCTGCGCCTGCTTCGGCTCCAGCTTCGCGCGCGCCACCGGAATGCGCGCCAGCGCGGTGTCCAGGCGCGCTTCGTGCACGATCGCGAGGCCGTCGTGCATGCCGGCCAGCACCCAGGCCGCGCGCGGATTCGGCGCGACGGCGATGCGGCATGCCAGGCCGAGCGCGGCGAGGTCCGCGCGCAGGCGCCGTTCGAACGCGGGCCACGGCCCGAACAGGCGCAGGCTGGCTTCGATTTCCAGCACCACCGCGTCGTCGTAGCCGACGTGTACCTGCGAGCTGTAGCGGTACGCCCAGGCGGCGAGCAGCGCGCGCCATTGCGCGGCGTCGCCCTCGGGCAGGTGCAGGCAGGCCCAGAGCATGGCGCCGCGGCCTCAGCGCATGGCGCCGGCGCCGTCGCCCACGGCGAAGGCGTTCGCGGCAGCCGGCAGTTCCAGCGTGCGCGGCGGCGGATTGCCGCCGCGGCACTTGAGCACGCGCAGGTGCGGCGGCGTACCCGCTTCCACCGCGATGCGCAGCGCGGCGGGCGAAGGATTGGCCGCCTCGCGCAGGCCGCGGAACACGAAGCCCGGCGTGCGCCCGCCGTCGGCGGCAACCTGCAGGCGCCGCAGCGCGCGATCGTCGGCCTGGCGCGGCCAGGCGAGCACCGCGCCGAGGCAGCCCGAGCGCAGGCACTGTTCGGTGGCCCACAGCGCATCGCGGGGCGCGGCGTCGATCACGTGCACTTGGGCGAGGTCGACGCCGGCCTGGCGCCAGCCGTCGGGGAAAGGCAGGTAGGGCGGCGCGACCACGGCCACCGCCTGCGCGGCCTGCGTCAGCCGCGCCAGCGTGGGCAGCAGCAGGCGCAGCTCGCCGAGGCCGTCGGCGGCGAGCAGGAACTCGGTGAGCGCGGCTTCGGGCCAGCCGCCTTCGGGCAGCACCGCGTCCAGCGCGGCGTGGCCGCTGGGATGGCGCCCGCGCGGCCGCGATGCCGGCTGGCCGCGCCACAGGCGGCGTTCGGCCAGCATCGCATCGAGGGAAAGGACCTGGGCGGCCATGCGCGGAAGCGCCGGGATCAGTCGCCGCGGACCAGGCCGCAGAACACGCCTTCGATCGCGAAGTCCTGTCCCGGCCGCACCACGATCGGCGCATGTTCCGGGTTGCGCGGCAGCAGGCGCACCCGGCCGTCGCCGTCCAGTTGCAGGCGCTTGATGGTGATTTCGTCGTCGAGCCGGGCGACCACCGTCTGCCCGTCGCGGGCGTTGGGAGTGCGCCGGATCGCGACCAGGTCGCCGTCGAGGATGCCGTCGTCGCGCATCGAATCGCCGCGCACGCGCAGCAGGTAGTCGGGACGCGTGGCGAACAGCGCGCGGTCGAGCACGAGGTGGCGCGATGCGTCGTCGTCGAGCGGTGCGTCGGCGCCGATCGGCGCGCCGGCGGCGACGCGGCCGAGCACGGGCAGGCGCAGCGCGTCCGCGGCCGCGGCATGGGTGGCTCGGCCTTCCGGCAGGCGGATGCCGCGCGCCTTCCCCGGCAGCAGCTCGAGGTGGCCCTTCGCCGCGATCGCCTGCAGGTGCTTCTGCGCGGCACGGGTCTGGCGGAAGCCGAATGCGCGCGCGATCTCGGCCCAGGTCGGCGGCAGGCCATCCATCGCGATGCGCTCGCGGACGAAATCGAGGATCGCGCGCTGCCGGTCGGTGAGGTCGTCTTCGCGGGTCATGGTCGCAATTTTAGTACCTGTCGGGGCGCAGGTTTCCCCGTCCAGCCGATTCAACGGCTTGCCCGTCTCACTTCATGCGATTCCTGACCTTTTTCAGCGCTCGACGAAGGCGCGCTCGAAGACGTAGTGGCCCGGCGTGCCGATGCGCGGCGCCGCGACGAAACCGCGGCCATCGAGCAGGTGCCGGAAGTCCTCCAGCATCGCCGGGCTGCCGCACAGCATCGCGCGGTCGAAATCGGGATCGAGCGGCGGCAGCCCGAGGTCGGACGCCAGCTGCCCGCTGGCGAGCAGGTCGGTGAGCCGGCCGCGATGGCGCCGGCCCTCGAACGTGAACTCCTCGCGCGTCACCGCGGGGTAGTAGTGCAGGCGGCCGCGCACCAGGTCGCCGAGGAACTCGTGCTTCGGCAGCACCTGCAGGATGTCGTCGCGATAGCACAGGTCTTCCGCGCGCCGCACGCCATGGCACAGCACCACGTGCTCGAAGCGCTCGTAGGTTTCCGGGTCCTTGATGATGGACAGCCACGGCGCGAAACCGGTGCCCGTGCCCAGCAGGTAGAGGTTGCGGCCCGGATGCAGGTCGTGGACCAGCAGCGTGCCCGTCGGCTTGCGCCCGACCAGCACCTGGTCGCCCGGCTGGATGTGGCGCAGCCGCGAGGTCAGCGCGCCATCGGGCACCTTGATGCTGAAGAACTCCAGGTGCTCCTCCCAGCTCGCGCTGGCGATGGAGTACGCGCGCAGCAGCGGCTTGCTGCCGCCGTCGGGCTGCGGCAGCTCCAGGCCCAGCATCACGAACTGGCCGCTGGTGAAGCGCAGGCCGGGGTCGCGGGTGGTGGTGAAGCTGAAGTAGTCGTCCGTCCAGTGGCGGACGCCCAGCACGGTTTCGGTGCCGAAGGCGGAGGACATGCGGTGGGGGAGACTGCGCGGAAAAGCGGATTGTACCCGCTTCAGCGCGGACCGCGTTCCTCCCGCGGCCGCGCCTTGCGGTCGCGCAGCAGCGCGCTCAGCACGATCGTGAAGCCCAGGCCCGCGGCGACCAGGAACAGCAGCATCGCGATCAGCGGATAGCCGAACAGGTGGTGGCTGGTGTCCACCCGCATCATCATCGCGGACGCGACGATCAGCGCCGCGGTCACGAGCCCGGCGCTGATCCGGTTGGCGATCTTCTGCAGGCTCTCCATCAGCGGCGAATCGGCCAGGCCGTCGACGCGCACCTGCATGCGGTTCTCGGCCAGCAGCGACAGCAGGTCGGAGATCTTGCGCGGGGATTCGCGCAGCAGCGCCTGGACCTCGATCAGTTCGCTGGCGATGTTCGACGGCGACAGCGATTTCTTCAGGCGCTCGCGCATCACGTGCTCGAGGTGGCGCTCGACGACGCGCTTCACGTCCAGGCCCGGGTCGAGCAGGCTCGCCACCTGCTCGAGGTTGAGCAGGGTCTTGCCGAGCAGGCTCAGTTCGGGCGGCGTGCGCAGGCCGCAGGCGGTGGACAGGCCGACGAGGTCGAGCATCAGCCGTCCTTCGGAACGCGCGCTGGAGTGGCTGTGCGCGGCGTAGCGCGCGACGGCCTGGCCGACCTCGCGCATGAACCGCTCCTCGTCGAAGGATTCCAGGCGCGTGCCCATCGCGATGGTCTCGTTCGCCACTTCCTCGCCGCGGCCGTCGACGGCGGCGAACAGCAGCTTCAGCAGCCGCTCGCGCTGCTTGGGCGGGACGTGCGCGATCATCCCGAGGTCGAACAGCGCCAGGCGGCCGTCGTCGGTGGCGAGCAGGTTGCCGGGATGCGGGTCGGCGTGGATCTCGCCGTGCACGAACACCTGGTCGAGGTAGCCGCGCATCAGCGCGGAGGCGAGCGCGCCCATGTCGTGCTCGGTGCGGTGGAGTCCCGAGATCTCGGTGACCTTGGTGCCGTGCACCAGGTCCATCGTGAGTACGCGCGCGGCGGTGAGGTCCCACACCGGCGCCGGCACCACGAGCTCCGGATAGTCGCGCAGGTGCTCGCCGAAGCGTTCGAGGTTCTCGGCCTCGGCGCGGTAGTCGAGCTCGGCCAGCAGGGTCTTGCGGAACTCGTGCACCCAGTCGGAGAAGTGCACGCGCCGGCCGAGGTCGGTGAACGCATCGGCCTTGCCGGCGAGGCCGGCGATCGCGTCCAGGTCCGCGCGCACCAGTTCGCCGATGCCGGGGCGCTGCACCTTCACCGCCACTTCGCGGCCGTCGCGCAGCACCGCGCGGTGCACCTGGGCGAGCGAGGCGCAGCCCAGCGGCGTTTCGTCGAATTCGACGAACAGGTGGCTCATGCGCGCACCGATCGACTCCTCGATCGTCGCGCGCACCTGCTCGAAGGGGATCGGCGCCACGTCGTCCTGCATGCGCTCGAGGGCGGCGATGTAGGCGGGCGGCACCATGTCCGGGCGCGTCGAGAGCGCCTGGCCGATCTTGACGAAGGTCGGGCCGAGCGCTTCGAGGTCGTCGACGAAGGCCTCGGGCCTGCCTTCCGTCGGCGGCGGCGCGTCGCCGGGTGCCGCGCCGGCGCCGGCACCGTCCAGGTCGAGGCCGGTGAACACGCCGGCGCTGCGGTACTTGAGCAGGAACGCGAGGATCCGCGCGGTGCGGGCGAGGCCGTGGCTGTGGCTGGGGTCGTTCATGGCGGCGTTCCGGGCCGGTGGGGGTGGCCGCAGCCAGCGTAGTCGGCGCCGCGTCAACGCCGCTTCATCGCCGCTGCCGCATCATCGCGGGCATGGCGCCGAGCGCGGGCACGTTGTGGACCATCGGCCATTCCGTCCGGCCGTGGGAGGAGTTCGTCGCGCTGCTGCAGGGCGAGGCGGTCGCCTGCCTCGTGGACGTGCGCCGTTTCGCGGGATCCCGGCGCAACCCGCAGTATTCGCCCGCGGACATGGGTCCGGCGCTGGCCGAAGCCGGCATCGAGTACGTGCCGATGCCCGAATACGGCGGCCGGCGCGCACCGGCGCCGGATTCGCGCAACGGCGCGTGGCGCGTGGCCGCGTTCCGCGGCTACGCGGACTACATGGCGTCGCCCGAGTTCGCGCTTGCGCGCGAACGATTGATGGCGCGCGCCTCCGTGCAGCGCACCGCCGTGATGTGCGCCGAGGCCGTGTGGTGGCGCTGCCACCGGCGCCTGATCGCCGACGATTTCGTGGCGCGCGGCTGGACCGTGCTGCACATCATGGGCCCCGGCAAGGTCCAGCCGCACGAACTGAATCCCGATGCGCGCATGGAGGACGGCGTGCTGCGCTATCCCGCCCCGCGCGACGCGCAGCAGCAATCCCTGCTGTGAGGCGCGCTAGTTGGGCGCGGGCGGGCGCAGACGGAGGAGCTTGCCGTCGATTTCGTCGGTGAGCACGTAGACGTCGCCGTTGGACGCCACGCGTACGTCGCGGATGCGCGCGCCGAGGTCCTCCAGAAGGCGCTCCTCGCCGGTGACGCGGTCGCCATCGAGCGACAGCCGGATCAGGTCGCGGTCGGCGAGGGCGCCGAGGAACAGGCTGTCGTTCCAGGCCGAATCGGGATGCCCGACGAGGAACGCCATGCCGCTGAGACCGGGCGACTTCGCCCACACGCGATGCGGCGGTTCCATGCCGGGCGCACTGGTCCCGACGGTTTCCGGATACGGCCTGCCGGTCGAATAGTCCATGCCGTTGCTGGCGACCGGCCAACCGTAGTTCTTCCCGGCCTGCGGCAGGTTCAGTTCGTCGCCGCCGCGCGGGCCGTGCTCGCTGGCCCAGAGCTTGCCGGTGCGCGGATCGAACGCGAGGCCCTGGATGTTGCGGTGGCCGTAGCTCCAGACGATCCGGCGGATGCCCGGCGATGCGGCGAACGGATTGTCGGCGGGCATCGTGCCGTCGACGTCGAGGCGCAGCAGTTTGCCCTGCACGAAATCGAGCTGCTGCGGACGCTGGCGGTCGAAACGGTCGCCCTGGCTGATGAAGACGTGGCCGTGGCCGTCGAAGGCCAGGCGCGAACCGAAGTTCCCGCCGCCCGGCAGCGGATCCGGCTCGCGATAGACGACGTGCACGTCCGACAGCGCGCGCTCGCCGAGCGTGGCGTACGCGGCCGTCACCGCGGCGGCCCCGTCCGGCGCGGGCGCGACGTAGGTGAACCAGATGCGGCGGCTGCGCGCGAAATCGGGCGCGAGCGCGACGTCGAGCAGGCCGGCCTGGCCGCTGGCACTGACCTCCGGCACGCCGCCCAGCGGCGCCGAGACATCGCCCGCGGCGGAGACGTAGCGCATGCGCCCGGGCCGCTCGGTGACGAGGAAGCGGCCATCCGGCAGCAGCGCGACCGCCCAGGGATGTTCGAGCCCGGAGGCGATCGTGGCGACGCGCGCGTCCTGTGCGCTGGTTTCCGCCGCCGCATCCGCCGCTGCCGGCCCAGCAGGTGCCTGCGCGCGGCAGGCGGGAAGCGCGAGGCACAACAGCAGCGGAGCGAGGGCGGAACGCATGCGGACCTCAACGCCAGTTGGAATCGTCCCGCGGATTGTCCCAGACCGGATCGGGCCGCGCAGAGCTCGAGAACGCGCTGCCCAGTTGGTCGTTGCCGCTGCGCACGGCTTCGCCGGGACGCCCGAAGGACGCCGCCCCGTTGTCGACGCGGATGCGGTTGCGCACTTCGCGCACGCCGCTGGCGTCGGCGGCGATGTCCTCGGCGCGGTGCTTCATCGCGCGCACCGGCACGTTGCCCGTCAGCGTCGCCACGCCGCCTTCGACCATGAGCATGATCTCGCTGGCATCGATGTCCGGCGCATCGGTGAGGCGGTCGACGATGTCGTCGGCGATGCGCTCGTCGGAACGCACGTAGCCCTGCGGGCCGCGGCCGCGGTGGCCGCGGTCGGCGTGCGCGGGGGCGGGCGCGCGGCGGTCGCTGAAATCGCCCCAGCCGCCCTGGCCGGGATAGCCGGAGCTGTAGGCGTCGTTGGAGCGGTCCGGACCCCACTGGCGGTCCGTGGCCGAGGGCAGGCCGTCGTACAGGGCGCGTTCGCGCGGGGAGGGCGGCCCCTGCAACGGGTGGTAGGGCGTGCGGTCGCGGCGGGTCATGGCGGACTCCTCGGGCGGGGCCCCAGAGGCTAGCGTCGGCGCCGTCATCGCCGCGGCAACGCCGCGTGACGGCGTCAGCGGTAACCCGCCGCCTGCAGCTCGAACAGCTCGGCGTAGCGGCCGCCCTGCGCCATCAGCTGTTCGTGGGTGCCGGCGGCTTCCAGCCGGCCTTCGGCCAGCACCAGGATGCGGTCGGCCATGCGCACGCTGGAGAAGCGATGCGAGATCAGCACCGCCGTGCGCTGCGCGGACAGCTCGCGGAAGCGCTGGAACACCTCGAATTCGGCGCGCGCGTCGAGCGCGGCGGTCGGTTCGTCGAGGATCATCACCTGCGCGTCGCGCATGTAGGCGCGCGCGATCGCGATCTTCTGCCACTGGCCGCCGGAGAGGTCCACGCCGGTCTTGAAGCGTCGCCCGACGAGCTGGTCGTAGCCCTCCGGCAGCGAGGCTGCGACTTCGTCCGCGCCGGAGCGGTGCGCCGCCGCAGCGATGCGCGCGCGGTCGCCCATGTCGGCGACCTGGCCGACGCCGATGTTCTCGCCGACCGTGAGGTGGTAGCGCACGAAGTCCTGGAAGATCACGCCGATGTTCGCGCGCAGGTCCTCCAGCGAGTAATCCCGCAGGTCGCGGCCGTCGAGCAGGATGCGGCCTTCGTCCGGGTCGTACAGCCGCGCAAGCAGCTTCACCAGCGTGGTCTTGCCGGCGCCGTTCTCGCCGACCAGCGCCAGCACTTCGCCCGCGCGCAGCTCGAAGTCCAGGCCGCGCAGCGCCCATCGCGCCGCGTCGGGATAACGGAAGCCGACGTTCTCGAACACGAAGCCGCGCGCGATCGGCTGCGGCACGGGCAGCGCATCGGGCTTCGAGCGGATTTCCGGCTCGATCTCGAAGAACGAGTACAGGTCGTCGAGGTACAGCGCCTGGCCTGCGACCTGCGAGAAGCCCACCAGCAGGCCTTCCAGCAGCTGCCGCAGCCGGCGGAAGCTGCCGGCGAGGAAGGTCAGGTCGCCGATGCTGAAGTCGCCGCGCACCGTGCGCCAGGCGATGTAGGCGTAGGCGACGTAGTAGCCGAGCGTGCCCAGCGCCGACAGCAGCGTGCCCCAGAAGGCCCGCTTGCCCGCGAGCGCGCGGTTGGCGAGGTAGAACTGGTCCGAGAGCGCGCGGAAGCGCGCGATGAAGAAGCGGTTGAGGTCGAAGATCTTGACCTCCTTCGCCGTCTCCACGCTCGCGCCCATCTGCCGCAGGTATTCGAGCTGGCGGCGTTCCGGCGTCCAGGCGAAGTTGAGCGTGTAGTTCAGCGCGTTGAAATGCGCCTCGCCCACGAACGCGGGGACCAGCGCGACCGCCAGCAGCACGATCAGCCACGGCGCATAGACGAGCAGGCCGGCAGCGAAGCTCACCACCGTCACGATGTCCTGCGCCTGGCCGAACAGCTGGCTCAGCAGGCCTATGCGGCCCATCGTCTGCCGGCGCGCGCGGTCGAGCTTGTCCTGCAGGTCCGGGTCCTCGAAGTCCTCGAGGTCCAGCGTCGCCGCGTGCTCCATCAGCCGGATGCTGGTGGCGTTGGTGAAGCGCTCCGACAGCAGCCCGTCGAAGTAGCTCACCAGCCGGCCGGACAGGTCGGAGGCGATGGCCAACGCGAATTCCGCGCCGAGCAGCAGTGCCAGGTGGTCCAGCGCGCCGCTGCGCCAGGCGCCCGCCAGGTCGGCGAAACCGAGGCCGGCGCCGACGAGGCGCACCGCCTCGTCGATGATCAGCTTGCCGATGTAGAGCGTGGCGATCGGCATCAGCGCGCGCAGCAGGCGCAGGCCGAGGCTCGCCAGGGTCAGCGTACGGCTGGTCGCCCAGATCTCGCGCAGGAACGGCGGCAGGTTGCGCAGCGCGCCCACCCGCGCGCGCAGGCTGGGGCG
>JBDZUW010000049.1:0-4753 GCA_040255375.1 Luteimonas sp.
AGCTCGATCACGCCCAGGCCGGCGCCGAAGTGGCCGCCGGAATGACCGACGCACTCGATCAGGTAGGCGCGCAGCTCGTCGGCGACCGCGCGCAGCTCGGATTCGTCGAAGCGGCGGAGGTCGGCGGGGGCGTCGATCCGGGCCAGGCGCGGATAGCGCCCGGCATCGACGGGGGAAACCTGGTTCATCCGCGCATTCTACCGCCAGCGGCGTGGCGGCCGTCCGCGGCCGCCGGGCGGTTCCGGGCTATTTCTTGCGCCGCCCGAACAGGCCGCCGGTCTTCTGCGAGTCGGTGGGTTCCGGCGCGACTTCGGGCACGAACTCGGCGTAGCCGGTGGCCAGGCTCGCGTTCACGAAGTCCACGACCTCCGGCAGCGGCACGCCGCTGGCCGCGGCCACTTCGTCCAGCGTGGCCGGCCCCTTCATCATCGCGGTCGCGATGCGGAAGTGCTTGGGGTATTCGCGCTCGGTCTGCGGCCACTTGCTGAGCTTGTAGCGGCCCGCGGCGTCGAAGCCGGGCAGCATCGAGCCGCCGCCGGCGAGCAGGCCGCCGAACCACTGCAGGCGCGTCAGCGGCTGGCCCGGGCCGAGCGCGGCCACGCCGCTGCTCCAGGAACCCGCGTCCACCGGCAGGAAATCCTCTTCCTCGAGCGGGCCGTCGAAGTACCCGGCGAGCGGCTTGAGCGCCGCAGGGCCGAAGTACTCGCGCGCCGCCGGGTCGATGAACAGGTCGGGGCCGCCGTCGCGGGCGTACTTCACCCGCTGCGCGAGCGCGCCGGGTGCGAGCCAGTCGCCCAGCCGGCGCTCGCGCGGCGCGGCCGGCGCGACCGTGGCCGGTGCGAGGCTGCCCGCGTCGGCCGATCCCGGATGGCCGGGCACCACGCCGGGCGCGCGCGATTCCTCGTCGGCGCCCAGGCGGTGTTCCTCGGGCAGCTCGTCCTGCGGCACCGGTGCCGGCGACATCCCGGCGGGCGTCGCGACCGGGGCCGCGCCGCCGTCGATGGACTGCAGCAGCTCGGCGACGGCGGTGGCGTCGAACGGGCGCGCGAGGTGGAAATCGGTCTGGCTGCGCTTGGCGGAGGTCACGCCGATCACCTGCTTGCCCGCGGCGTGCAGCCGCAGCCAGCTCATCGGCCCGTACATGCTGTCCATGTCCACGGCGACGTAGTCGGCCTCGGCCTCGGGCACCAGCCGCCAGCGTCCCTGGAGGCGTGCGTTGGCCTGTTCGAAGGCGCTGCGGAGGGCGCTTTCGGTGGCCGGGTCCATGCCGGTCATGCCGAGGGTCGAAGACATCGTCGCGATCCTGTTGGGTAGAGGCCGAGTGTAGCCGTCAATGCGCCCCGAAGCGCGGTCCGCGCTTCGGCAGGTGGTGCTTCAGGAACGCCATCTGGTCGGCCAGGATGTTCCGGTTGGAGAGGATCAGGTGTTCCACCCAGCTCGGCCGGTAGGGCACGGCCAGCAGCGGCATGCCCGCCTGCTGCGGGTTGCGGCCGCCCTTGCGCGAGTTGCAGTGGAAACACGCTGCGACCACGTTCTCCCAGGTGTCGCGGCCGCCGCGGGACAGCGGCTGGACATGGTCGCGGGTGAGGTGCTGGCGGCCGAACTCGCGGCCGCAGTACAGGCACAGGTGCTGGTCGCGCGCGAACAGCGCGGCGTTGGTCAGCGCGGGCGTCGGGTCGAGCGCGTGCGCGCGGGCGTGGCTGCGCGCCGCCACGATGGGATGCAGTTCCAGCAGGCTCTGCCCGCCGGTGTCGCGGCGGGTACCGCCATGCACCAGGAGGCAGGGGTCGCCGAGGGTCCAGGCGACGGCGCCGCGGACATAGAGGCAGGCCGCGTCCTGCCAGCTCATCCAGTCCAGGACCCGCCCGTGCGCGTCCAGCGAAAGCAGCCGCACCGCATCGAGGCGGTGGATCGTCGTGGTTGCTGTGTCCGACTCCATACGCAGGCCTGCCATATGGAGGATCAGCTTATACCGCAGCGCCCGGCGGCGTGGGAAGCTCCGGCAGGGCGGCGGCGCCCGATTCGATCGCGGCGCGGTGGGCGAGGGTGCGGGGCAGCACGCGCGCGTAGAAGAACCGGGCCGTGTCGCGCTTCTCCGCCAGCAGGCTCTCGCCCCCGGGGCCGGTGCGCGCGGCGGCGGCCGCGACGCTGCGCGCCCACCAGTACGCGAGCGCGACGTAGCCGGAGTACATGAGGTAGTCGTACGCGGCGGCACCGGCCTCGGCGGGATCGGCGAGCGAGCGTTCGCCGATGCGCTGCGAGAGCGCGGCCCATTCGGCCGCCTTCGCGCGCAATGCCGGCACGAACTCCGCCGCGGGCGAGCCCTCGGCCTGCGCGTCGCAGAAGGCCGCGGCCATCGCCAGGAAGCCCTGCAGTCCGGCGCCGCGCAGCTGCAGCAGCTTGCGGCCGACCAGGTCCATCGCCTGGATGCCGGTCGTGCCTTCGTACAGCGTGGTGATGCGCGCGTCGCGCGCGAGCTGCTCCATGCCGTGCTCGGCGATGTAGCCGTGGCCGCCGAAGCACTGCAGCGCGTGGTAGGTGCATTCCACGCCCCATTCGGTGAGGCAGGCCTTCGCGATCGGGATCAGGAAGCCGAGCAGCGCGTCGGCGCGCTCGCGCTCGCCCGCGTCCGCCGCGTGCTCGACGACGTCCACCAGCGACGCGGCGTGGTAGGCGAGGGCGCGTCCGCCTTCGATCAGCGCGCGCTGGGTGAGCAGCATGCGGCGCACGTCGGGATGCACGACGATCGGGTCGGCCGGCTTGTCGGGCAGGCGCGGGCCCTCGGGCGCGCGCCCCTGCAGGCGTTCGTGCGCGTAGCGCGTCGCGTTCTGCAGCGCGCGCTCCGACAGGCCCAGGCCCTGCAGCCCGACGGCGAGGCGCGCGGAGTTCATCATGGTGAACATCGCCATGAGGCCCTTGTTGGGCGCGCCGACGAGCCAGCCCTGCGCGCCGTCGAAGTTCATGACGCAGGTCGCGGAGCCGTGGATGCCCATCTTGTGCTCGAGCGCGGAGCAGCGCACGGCATTGCGTTCGCCCATGGCCCCGTCGCGGCCGACCTTGGACTTCGGCACGGCGAACAGCGAGATGCCGCGGCTGCCCGCGGGCGCGTCGGGCAGGCGCGCGAGCACGAGGTGCACGATGTTGCCGGTCAGGTCGTGCTCGCCGGCGGTGATGAAGATCTTGGTGCCGCTGATCGCATGGCTGCCGTCGGCCTGCGGCTCGGCGCGCGTGCGCAGCAGCCCGAGGTCGCTGCCGCAGTGCGGCTCGGTCAGGCACATCGTGCCGGTCCAGCGGCCTTCGACGATCGGCCGCAGGAACGCCTCGCGCTGCCAGTCCTCGCCGTGCCGCAGGAGCGCGTCGACCGCGCCGTGCGAGAGCAGCGGGAAGTTGCCCCAGGCGAGGTTGGCCGCGTCGATCATTTCCTTGATCGCGACATCCACGGTGTGCGGCAGGCCCTGGCCGCCCCACTGCGCCGGCACCGCGAGCCCGGACCAGCCGCCGGCGACGAACTGCGCGTAGGCATCGGCGAAGCCCGGCGGCGTCGTGACCGCGCCCGTGGCCTGGTCGAGCCTGCAGCCGTGCGCGTCGCCCACCGCATTGAGCGGCGCGAGCACGGTTTCGCTGAAGCGCGCGCCTTCCTCGAGCACGGCGTCCACCAGCTCGCGGTTGGCATCGGCGAGGCCGAGCCGGGAGAACAGCGCCTCGCTTCCGAGCAGGTCGTGCAGGACGAAGCGCATGTCCTCCAGCGGTGCGCGATACGAGGCGGCCATCAGCGCAGCACTCCGGGCAGCCCGGGCACCGGGCTCAGCGCGTTGTCGCGCTTGAAGTCGTAGCTGCGAGCGCCGCTGCCGTCCGGCGTGGCGACGATGGTGCCTTCGAGGTGGTAGCCGATGCGGTGCCCGCCGGCGAGCGCGTCCGCGAGCGCGAGCCGCGCGCCGGCCGGCGGCGCGGCGACCTCGATCGAGGCCACGTCGGCCGCTTCCGGGCCAATGGACAGCGCCGGCGCCGCGCGCAGCGTCGCCGCGGGCTGGCCGTCGAAGCTCAGCGCGAGGTCGACGCGGTCGAAGCGCATCGGCACGTTGCTGTAGTTGTTGATCCGCAGGTCCACCAGCCAGCTGCCGTCCGCGCGCACGCTGAGCTGCTGCACGCTGGCCGCCGGCTCCGAGACGCGCCGCGGCGGGCCGCTCGCGCAGGCGCCGAGCAGGGCCGCGGCGAGGAGCGGGAGGGAGGCGCGCAGGAGGTTCATGCGTGGACGTTCCGGTGTGGCCTGCATCGAGCATACACCGGCGTAGGGTGGGCAGCGGTGCGGCGTCAGCGCGCCGGGGCGGCAGGCGCCAGCAGCGGGTAGGGATCGATCGCCGTGCCCTGCCACCAGCGCTTTTCCGGGCCGAGGACGAAGATCGCGAAATGCAGGTGCGGCGCGTCCTCGGCGGCGTTGCCGGTGCTGCCGACGTAGCCGATGACGTCGCCGCGCCGCAGCGACTGGCCTTCCGCCAGCCCGTCCGCGTAGCGATCCAGGTGCGCGTAGTAGTACGCGCGTTCGCGGGCGCGGTCGAACTCGTAGATCGTCAGCCCGCCGGGGACGCTCTCGAACAGTTTCTCGACGGTGCCGTCCACCGCCGCCAGCACCGGCGTGCCGCGCGGGGCCATGATGTCGAGCGCTTCGTGCGGGCGCGCACCGCCGTCGCGCGTTTCGGCGAAGGTGTCGCGCAGTTGCGCGGGCAGCACGCCGCGCACGGGCAGCAGCAACGCT
>JBDZUW010000049.1:4853-14504 GCA_040255375.1 Luteimonas sp.
TCACTCCTGCAGCAGCGCGGGCGTGCCCGCGGCCACCGCGCCCGCGACGGCCTGCGCATCCCAGTTGGTCAGGCGGATGCAGCCGTGCGACTGCGTCTTGCCGATCGTCGCCGGCTCCGGCGTGCCATGGATACCGTAGTGCGGCTTCGACAGGTCGAGCCACACCACGCCGACCGGATTGTTGGGGCCCGGTGCGACGGTCGCCTTCGAGTGCGAGCGGTCGGCATCCCAGAAGAGATCGGGGTTGTAGTGGAATTCGGGGTTGCGGGCGACGCCCTGGATCTTCCACTTGCCGACGGGCAGCGGATCGTGGCTGCTGCCCGACGTCGCCGGATAGCGCGCGTACACCTTGCCGTCGGCGTCCTCGAGCGACACGCTCGCGTCGGAGCCGTCCACGACCACGCGCGCGGCCTTCTGCAGCGGCGCCGTGCCGTGCACGTTCGGCACGGCGATCGCCGTGCCCGCCTCGAACGCCTTGCCGGGGTTGAGTTCGCGCAGCAGGGCGGGGCTCGCGTGGAAGCGTTCGCCGAGCATTTCGTCGATGGACGCGTAGCTGAGCCGGTCGAGCTTCGATTTCTCCATCATGTCGTCGGGTACCGGCGCGTACGGGCCGGCGGCATCGGCGTCGGTGATCGTGTAGTCGACGAGTACGGGCGCATCGTCCGCCTGGAGCGCGCGCCAGGTCGCATCGTCGAGGCTGCCGTCGCCGGGCAGGCCGTGCGCGCGCTGGAACGCGGCGATCGCGCGGCGCGTATTGCTGCCGCTGGCGCCGTCGATCTGGCCGGGCCCGAAGTGCGCGCGGTCGAGCAGCACCTGCGCGCGCAGGACGCTGTCGCGGGCGATGTCGGCATCCGCCGCGGAAGCGGTAAGCGGCTGCGACGGCGACCACGCCTCCGCGTCCGGCGCCTGCGTTTCCGGGTTCGCGGATGTGCCGGCAGCGACGGTGTCGACGGCGCTGCGCACGTTCGAGAACGTGCCGGACGCGGGCTGCTGCTGCGCATCCGCACGGAAGGGCGACGCCGCAAGCGCGAGCGCGAGGAGGAGGGCGGCGGGAGCTGCATGCATCGGGATCGGCACCTCGGGGGAGATGCGTCGATGCTGGGGATTGCGGCTTCGCGGCGACGTGAATGCGACGGTGTCGCGCCACCGAAATGGTGGCCGGGGAGGGAATCGAACCCCCGACACGGGGATTTTCAATCCCCTGCTCTACCAACTGAGCTACCCGGCCGGAACTTCGCGACGTCGGGCGCTGGGGCCGTTCCGCGAGGCCGCGATGATACGGATGCGGCCCCCGCGGGGCAAGCCGGATGGCGGCTGAACAGGGTGCGCGGGGGGCCGTTCCGGCGCTGCGCGGCCGGAGCAAGATTGGCCCGCACCCCACACGAGAGGTCTGTGCCATGCGTATCGCCCGATCCTTCCTGCCGGCGGCCTCGCTCCTGGTCCTCGCCGCCGCCTCCTGCGCCACGACCCGCATGAGCGACCCGGACAAGCTCGCCCTGTACCAGGGACACGCCGGCCCGCCGGTGAAGACCGTCCGCTACGTCGATCCGATCGGCTGGCAGCGCATCGACGACCTCCACCTCGTCGTGGACGTGCGCCCGCGCGAGTCCTGGCTGGTCACCATGTCCGGGCCGTGCCTGGACTGGGGGCGCTCCGACCAGACGATTTCCATCCGCCACAACGGCGGTTTCGTCAGCGCCGGGCTCGACAGCGTCGATTTCCTGCGTTCGCGGATCTCGTGCCGGATCAGCGAGATCCGCGTGGTGGACCCGGTCGCGGTGCGCGACGCGCGCAACGCGATGGCCGCGAAGCCCTGAGGGAGGCGTGCGCGCGGGCCGGCAACCGGCCCGCGACCGCTCAGCCGGCCGGCGGCGCCACGTAGCCCGCCGGCCTGTCGGCGCCGCCGCCGAACAGGAACTTCTCCATCTCGCCTTCGAGGAAGGCGCGATGCTTCGGGTCCAGCGGCGAGAGCCGGTTCTCGTTGATGAGCATGGTCTGGTGGGCGAGCCACGCCGCCCACCCGGCCTTGCCGACGTGCGCGAAGACGCGCTTGCCGAGCTCGCCGGGCCAGGGCACGAAGTCGAGCCCCTCGGCTTCGCGCTGTTCGTATTCGCAGAAGACGCTGCGGCTCATCGGCGTGGCTCCTCGTCGTGGTGCGGGTCGCGCGCCAGCCCGAGCAGCAGCTTGCGCACCGGTGCCGGGATCCCGAGCGCATCGAGCTCGCCCGGCGCGACCCAGCGCAGGTCGCCATTGTCCGCCACCGCGGCGGCGGTGGCCACTTCGCGCCAGTGCAGCGGCTGCAGCAGCAGGCGGTAGTGGGTGAAGCCGTGCGCGACCGGCGCGAGCGGCTCCGCGGCGTCGTAGTCGCCCGACACGTGCGCGGCGAACCACGCGCGGGCCTGCGCATGGCCGTCCGCTTCGGGCAGCGACCACAGCTGCGCCCACACGCCGGTGGCGGGGCGGCGCTGCAGCAGCACGCGGCCCGAGGCGTCGCGCAGCAGCATCACGAGCGCTTCGCGCTCCGGCAGCGGCTTCGCGGGTTTCGGCGTGGGCAACGCGTCGGTGCGGCCTTCGCGCAACGCGATGCAGCCGGCCTGCAGCGGGCAGATCGCGCAGGCGGGCGCGTGGCGCGTGCACAGCGTGGCGCTGAAGCCCATCTGCGCCTGCGTGTAGTCGGCGAGCCGCGCGTCCGGGAGGTGGCCTTCGGCGAGCGCCCACAGCGCGCGTTCGACCGCGGGCGCGCCCGGCCAGCCGTCGACGCCGTGGTAGCGCGCGAGCACGCGCTTGACGTTGCCATCGAGGATCGGGAACCGGTCGCCCCAGGCTTGGGCGAGGATGGCGCCCGCGGTGCTCCGGCCGATGCCGGGGAGGGCGACGAGCGCATCGAGGTCGCGCGGCAGGTCGCCGCCATGCCGCTCCATGCACGCGCGCGCGGCGGCGTGCAGGTTGCGCGCGCGGGCGTAGTAGCCGAGTCCCGACCACAGCGCGAGCACGTCGTCGAGCGGCGCGCGCGCCAGCGCCGGCAAGTCGGGGAACGCGGCGACGAAGCGCTCGAAGTACGGGATCACCACCTGCACCTGGGTCTGCTGCAGCATCGCCTCCGACAGCCAGGTGCGATACGGCGTGCGCGGGTGCTGCCAGGGCAGGTCGTGCCGGCCGTTGCGGTCGAACCAGGCGAGCAGCGTGGCCGCGAAGGCGGCTTCCGGTGCGGCGTCAGCGCGCGGCATCGGCGACTTCCGGCGCGTCGAACGTCGCCTCGACGCCTTCGAGGCGGGCGCCATCGAGCTCCAGCAGCGGCGCGCGCAGGTGCGCGTCGAGCGGCGGCAGCGGGTTGCCTGCGTCGTTGGCCAGCCAGTCCTGCACCTCCGCGAGCCGTAGCCGCGCGTCGAGGGTGGCGCGGTCGCGTTGCAGCGACAGCGCGGCGACGTCGCCGAGATCGGGCGCGCCGGTGTAGTCGAGCGCGAACGGCATCGGCGCCGTTGCCGCGTCCAGGGGCGAGGGCAGCGTGGGCCAGGCCTGCGGCCAGCGCGCGATGTCGCCCTGCAGGCGCAGCACCAGGCGCTCGCCGAGCGCGAGCTGGCCGTGCGTGCGCAGCGGCGGCACCGGGTCGCTCGCCGGTGCGCCGCGTCCGCGCAAGGCGACATCGGTGTCGGCAAGCAGCCACACCGCCTGGTCGAAGATCAGCGGCCCGCGGGCGCCGAGCGCGAACGGCACGCGCGTGGCGCCGGACTCCCATTGCGCAGCGATGCCGAAGCGCGCCGGATCCAGCCGCAGTGCGCCGGCGCCGATGCGCAGCGGCCCCGACAGCACCAGCCACCCGGGCAGCGACCATTCGTCGCCGCGCCGCACGGTGACGCGCCCGCTCGCCGCGAAGCCGGTGCGCGCGTCGCGCAGCAGCGCGCCGGGGTCGGCGATCGAGATCGCCATGTCGAAAGGGATGTCCAGCGGCGGATCGACGTAGCGCGCGCGCAGCCGCGCATGCGCGGGCTCGCCCGCGGCGAGCCGCGGCAGCTCGATCTGGATGCCGTCGATCGTCCACGCGCTGCCGGACACGCGGCCGTCGCGGATGCGCACGCCGTCGGCGAAGGTCGGCAGCCTTTTCGGGGTCGTCGAAGGCGGACGCGTGTCGAGCCAGTGCTGCAGCGCGGGCAGGTCTACGCGCGGGCCGTCCGCTTCCAGCCGAGTCGCCGCGAGCACGTCGCCGCGCGCGCGGATCGTCGACCAGGGCAACGACAGGAACAGGCGGTCGGCATGCAGCAGTTCGCGCGTGGCGCCGGGTTCGCGCACGGACACGTCGCGCAGCACCAGCAGCGGCGTGCCGCGCAGCCGGTATTCCGCGCGGCCGCGGGCGCGGATCTCCAGCCCGAGGGCATTGCCGGCACGGTCGAGGAGGAAGCGGCTGGCGCGCTGCGGTTCGAGCAGCGCATGCAGCAGCAGCGACAGCAGCAAGGCGAAGCCGAGCACGATCGCCGCGGCCACGAGCGCGATCCGCCCGCGGCGTCCGGGCCCGGCGTCCGCGCGCGGGGCGGTGCCCATGCCCGGCGTCAGCCCCCCAGCGCCGCCGGGAGCAGGGCGTCGACGAAGGCCTGCGCATCGAACACGCGCAGGTCCTCCGGCCGCTCGCCGATGCCGGCGTAACGGATCGGGATGCCGAACTCCCGGGCCAGCGCGAACACCACGCCGCCCTTCGCCGTGCCGTCGAGCTTGGTCACGACCAGGCCGGTGACGCCGACCGCCGCATGGAACTGGCGCAGCTGCGAGAGCGCGTTCTGGCCGGTGGTGCCGTCGATCACCATCAGCACCTCGTGCGGCGCATCGGGATCGAGCTTGGCGAGCACGCGGCGGATCTTGCCGAGTTCGGCCATCAGGCCCTGCTGCGTGTGCAGGCGGCCGGCGGTGTCGGCGACCAGCACGTCCACGCCGCGCGCCTTCGCCGACTGCAGCGCGTCGTACGCGACCGCGGCCGCGTCCGCGTCCTGGCCCTGCGCGACGACCGGCACGCCGTTGCGCTCGCCCCAGGCCTGCAGCTGCGCGACGGCGGCGGCGCGGAACGTGTCGCCGGCGGCGAGCATCAGCGAGTACCCGTCGTCCTTGAAGCGCTTCGCGAGCTTGCCGATGGTGGTGGTCTTGCCGACGCCGTTGACGCCGACGGTCAGCACCACGAACGGGCGCGCGCCGGGATCGATCGCCAGCGGCACGGCCACCGGCCGGAGCAGCGCGACGAGATCGGCGCGCAGCGCCTGCAGCAGTGCGCCGGCGTCGGCGAACTCGCGCGCCTTCATGCGCTTGCGCAGGTCGTCGAGCAGGGCCGTCGTCGCCGGCACGCCGACATCGGCGACGAGCAGCGCGGTTTCGATCTCGTCGAGCAGGTCGTCGTCGAGGCGCGGATTGCGCGAGAACAGGCTGCCCAGGCCGCGGGCGAGGCCGCTGCCGCGCAGGCGTTCGCGCCAGCCGGGAGCGCCGGCGGCGGCCGGGGGTGGAGCCGCGGGCGGGTCGACGGCCGCCGGGTCGACGGCCGGCGCAGCGCGTTCCGGGGTGGGCTGTGCGGGAGCCGCGGCCGGCGTTTCCGGCCGTTTGCGGCGGAAGAAACTCACCATCGTGGGGACCATCGCGCAGAATGGCGCGCATGGTAGCACCGGCCCGCGGAACGCCCCGATGAAACTCGCCGCATGAAGAAGCCGCCCCGCACGACGCCCCGGACGACGGACGGCCCGCGCGGCAGCGTCCGCATCGTCGGCGGCCGCTGGCGCGGCACGCGCCTGCCCGTCGCCGCAGCCGAAGGCCTGCGCCCGACCTCGGACCGCGTCCGCGAGACCCTCTTCAACTGGCTGCAACCGGCGCTTCCCGGCGCGCGCGTGCTCGACCTGTTCGCCGGCAGCGGCGCGCTCGGCCTGGAGGCCGTGTCGCGCGGCGCGCGCGAGGCGGTGCTGGTGGAGCGCGATGCGCGGCTCGCCGCCTCGCTGCGGGAAACGGTCGGCCGGTTGGGCGCCGGCGCCGAGGTCCGCGTGGTCGAGGCCGATGCGCTGGCGTGGCTCCGCGCGCCCGCGGCCGCGGGGACGTTCGACGTGGTGTTCGTCGATCCGCCGTTCGCCGCAGGGCTGTGGCCCGCGATCCTCGACGCGCTGCCGCCGGTGCTCGCGGCGGACGCCTGGCTCTACCTGGAGGGACCGGCGGGCGCGCCGCCGGCGGCGGGCGAGGGCTGGGTCGCGCATCGCGCGGTCGCCACGCGGGACGCGCATTGCGCCCTGTATCGGCGCCGTGGCCGGGCGGCGGGGGGCGCTGCTACACTTCAGGAAGGTTCCGGCACAGGCGGCGCGACACCAGGATGAGCGTGGCCCGCACCCGCATCGCGGTCTATCCCGGCACGTTCGATCCGGTCACGAACGGGCATGTCGACCTCGTCGAGCGCGCCGCGCCGCTCTTCGAGAGGCTGGTGGTCGGCGTCGCCGAAAGCCCGTCCAAGCGCCCGGCGCTGCCGCTCGCGCTGCGCGTGGACCTCACCCGGCAGGCGCTGGCCGGCCATCCCAACGTCGAGGTCCGCGGCTTCGACGGGCTGCTGGCGCATTTCGTCGGCGAGGTCGGTGCCGGCGTGCTGCTGCGCGGCCTCCGCGCGGTGTCCGACTTCGAGTACGAGTTCCAGCTGGCGAGCATGAACCGGCACCTCATCCCGGACGTCGAGACGCTGTTCCTGACGCCCGCCGAGGAGTACGGCTTCATTTCCTCCTCGCTGGTCCGCGAGATTTCCCGGCTGGGGGGCGACGTGTCCGCGTTCGTCCCGCCGGCGGTGGCCCAAGCGCTGCAGGCCGAAAGGCAGCGCAACGTAGCTTAGAGAGCATGCACTCCTTGGGGGAGAAACGACGATGATCAAGACCATGACCCGACTGCTGGTGATCGCCTGCCTGGTGCTGCCGTTCGCGGCATGCAAGAAGCAGGAGGCGCCGCAGGAAGCGGTGAAGCCGCCGATGAGCGCGCCGAAGACCGACGACCGCCAGGCCTGGGTGGACTACCTCAACGACGTCGTGCCGCGCCACATGGCCGGCATCCCGAACCAGCCCTACGTGTACCTGCTGCCCGGCGAGAGCGCGCCGGACTTCCAGGACCAGTACGACCGCATGCTCGAGAAGGCGCAGGGCGACGTCGCCCGCGGCATCATCTCCGGCAACATGCTCGCCTACGCCTCGCCGGCGTCGGCGAAGATGGGCGACCTGGTGATCGCGGCGTTCGACGGCGTGCCCGCCGAGTCGATGAAGGGCGTGCGCGTGGTGTTCATCGGCAAGGCCGCCGACAGCGAGCGGGTGAAGGCCGCCGTGTCGCCGGCCGGCGTCGAGTACGTGTTCGTCGACACCGACAAGTAAGCCGGGCAGCACAGGCGCGGGCGCCCGCGACGGGCGCCCCGCGCGCGATACGAGGGTCGAGCGGTTCGAGATGGCGCTGAAGATCAACGACCTCTGCGTCAACTGCGACGTCTGCGAGCCGGCCTGCCCGAACCAGGCGATCCGCCAGGGCGAGACGATCTACGTCATCGACCCGGCGCGCTGCACCGAATGCGTCGGGCACTTCGACGAGCCGCAGTGCGTGGTCGTGTGCCCGGTGGAATGCATCGATCCCGATCCCGACCACCCCGAGACCGAACCGCAGCTGCTGGCGAAGCTGCTGCGGCTGCAACAGGAGTCGCCATGACCGCGCATCGTCCGTACGCCGCCGCAGCGCTGGGTGCGCTGTTCTCCCTGCTGCTGCCGTTCGCGGCGACCGCACAGGCGCAATCCGCGCCGGCGTCGCCCGCAGCCGCGGCGCATCCGCCGGGCGCGGCGATCGCGAGCGCCCATGCGCTGGCCACCGACGCCGGCCTGGCCATCCTGCGCGAGGGCGGCAACGCTTTCGACGCGGCGGTGGCCGTGTCCTCGGTGCTGTCGGTCGTCGAGCCGATCAGTTCCGGCCTGGGCGGCGGCGGCTTCTTCCTGCTGCACGATGCGCGCACCGGCAAGGACACGTTCCTCGATGCGCGCGAGATGTCGCCGGAGGCGGCGACGCCGGAGGTCTACCTCGACAAGGACGGCAACCTCGATCCCGACAAGTCCGAGAACGGGCCGTGGTCGGCGGGCCTGCCAGGGCTGCCGGCGGCGCTCGTCGAGCTCGCGTCGAAGCACGGCCGGCTGCCGCTGTCGCGCAGCCTGGCGCCGGCGATCCGCATCGCGCGCGAAGGCTTCCCGGTGTACGCGCGGCTGGAGCGCGGCTACGCGTCGCGGCGCGAAGTGATGGAACGCTATCCCGGGACCCGCGCGGTGTTCCTGGCCGACGGCGACCCGCCGAAGGTCGGCGAGACGCTGCGCCAGCCCGAGCTCGCGCACACCCTCGAGCTGCTCGCGCAGCAGGGCTTCGACGGCTTCTACCGCGGCGAGACCGCGCGCAAGCTGGTCGCCTCGGTGAACGCGGAGGGCGGCAAGTGGACCGCCGCGGAACTCGCCGGCTACCACGTGCGCGAGCGCGAGCCGATCCGGTTCAAGTACCGCGACTGGGACATCACCACCGCGCCGCCGACCTCGTCGGGCGGCGTGGCGATCGCCGAGATCCTCAACATCGTCTCGGGCTGGAACCTGCAGGAGCTCGACGCCGCGCACCGCACCCACCTGCTGGTCGAGGCGATGCGCCGCGCGTACCGCGACCGCACCATCTACCTGGGCGATCCCGATTTCACCAGCGTGCCGGTGGCGCGCCTGACCAGCGCCGACTACGCGGCCGGCCTGCGCGCGACCATCCATCCCGACAAGGCCACGCCGAGCGAGCTGCTGTCCGGCAAGCCGGCCCCGCTCGAGGACGACGAGACCACGCATTTCTCGATCATCGATGCCGAGGGCAACATCGTGTCGGCGACGCAGACGGTGAACCTGCTCTACGGCTCGGGCCTCGTCGCCGAAGGCACCGGCGTCCTGCTCAACGACGAGATGGACGATTTCGCGCTCAAGCCGGGCACGCCGAACGCGTTCGGGGTGATGGGTTTCGAGGCGAACGCGCCGAAGCCGGGCAAGCGCATGCTCAGCTCGATGACGCCGACGATCATGGCCTCGCCGTCGAAGGTGGCGGTGCTCGGCGCGCCCGGCGGCAGCCGCATCATCACCGAGGTGCTGCTCGGCATCCTCGGCTACGACGCCGGCCTCTCGGCGCAGGAAGTCGCGGCGCTGCCGCGCATCCACCACCAGTGGATGCCGGACGTGATCTCCGCAGAGCCGGGCGCGCTGGATCCGGCGACCGTGAAGGCGCTGGAAGCCATGGGCCACACCGTGAATGCGGGCGAAGGCACCTGGGGCAACCTGCAGACGGTGGCCTGGGACCGCGTCGCCGGCACGCTCGAGGGCGGCACCGATCCGCGCAACCCGGTCGGCAAGGCGGCCACGCTCGAGGGAGCGATAGAATCGGCGCCATGAGGCTCTGGTCGATCATCGGCAACTCGCAGAAGCTCGACGGCGGCGCGATGTACGGCAACGCGCCGCGGGCGATGTGGGAGCGCTGGTCGCCGCCCGACGAGGCCAACCGCATTACGCTCGCCTGCCGCGCGCTGCTCGCCAGTCCGCTCTCCGGCAGGACGGTGCTGTTCGAGACCGGCATCGGCGCGTTCTTCGAGCCGAAGCTGCGCGAACGCTACGGCGTGCAGGA
>JBDZUW010000164.1:0-2786 GCA_040255375.1 Luteimonas sp.
TAGCAGGACGCGCCGACGATCGCGCCGGCGCCGAGCGCTGCGCGTGCCGCCGCGATCGCCGCGTCGCCTTCGCCCAGGTGCACCCCCGCGGCGCCCACCGCGGCTGCGAGCGCCGGATCGTCGTTGACGATGAGCGGCACGCCTGCGACCGCGCACAACGCCTGCAGCGCCGCCGCCTGCTCGCCGCGCAACGCCGCCGTGGCGGCCTTGTTGCGGTACTGCAGCCAGGTCGCGTGCGGCAGCAGCGGCGCGACGCGCGCCAGCAGCCGCCCGGTGTCGGCATCGTCCGGCGTGACCAGGTACAGGCCGCGCGGCCGTTCCGCGCGTCCCGGTGCGGCGGCGGCTGCCATGCGCTTGCGGCCTGCGTGCTGGGGAACGCGCATTATCGGCTTTCGGCCGGGGGCCTGCAGTGGGACAATGGCCATCCCCCATCGCCACGCGACGCTCCCGCGGCCGCGCAACCCCGCAGATGCCCGAAGAAGCCACCACCGTCGCCTACCGCACCTGGATGTGCGTGGTCTGCGGCTTCATCTACGACGAGGCGGCGGGCCTGCCCGAGGAGGGCATCGCGCCGGGAACCCGCTGGGAGGACATCCCGGACACCTGGACGTGCCCGGATTGCGGCGTCACCAAGGACGATTTCGAGATGATGCCGCTGTAGGCATCAGTGCGGGGTCGCGGGGGCGGCCCCGAGGTCCACCAGCCGCTCGCGCAGCGAGCCGGCGTCCGCCGCGCGCGGATACAGGTGCAGGTAGCGTCCCAGGTCGGCGCGCGCGCCGTGGCGGTGGCCCAGCTTGGCGTAGCCCAGGCCGCGGTCGCGCAGCGCTTCCGCGTTGTCGGGCGACAGCCGCAGGATGCGGTCCGCGCAGCGCACCGCGCGCTCCCAGTCCTCGCGGTCGGCGTAGGCGCCGTGCAGGTTGCGCAGCATGCGCATGAGCATCGCGCGGTGCGACGCGGGGTGCAGGATCTGGTACAGCGCCTCGTCGTCCGGCGGTTCGCCGCCGAGGTGCGGGCGCGCGCGCTCGCGCAGTTCGTGCTCGTCCAGCGGCCGGCCGCGATTGAACGGGTCCATCACCAGCACGCCGTCGCCGACCGGCAGGCGCACGAGGAAATGGCCGGGGAACGACACGCCGTCGAGCGGCAGTCCGAGCCGGCGCGCGACCTCCATCTGCACCACGGCGAGGGAGATCGGATTGCCCAGCCTGCGCTCGAACACTTCGTTGAGGTAGCTGTTGCGCGGGTCGTAGTACTCGGCGTGGTTGCCCGCGTAGCCGAGCTCGTCGAACAGGTGGTGGTTGATCGCCGCCATCTTCAGCGGCAGCGGCGCGATCGCCTCGACCTGGCCGCGCAGCGCGTCCGCGTGCGCCTGCGCGACGGCGTGGTACTCCGCCGGGTCCAGGGCGGGATATTCGTCGCGCGCGATCAGCAGCGCGACGTCGAGCAGCGGCAGTCCGTCGTCGTCGCGCTCGGCGAGCGCGTTCCAGTCGGGGAGTTCGATGCGCGATGGCATGCGCGCCAGCGTGCTACGCCATCGGCGGGCGCGCAACCACGCCCGTTCAGCGCGCGGCGGGAATGCCGGGGCCGAACGCCATGACGGCGCCGTCGGCGAGGCCGAGGCGCGCCGCCTCGCCCGCGTTCAGCTCGAGCACGTAGCGCGCCGGCGCGTCGCTCGGGTACGGCGGGCACGCGTCGCCCAGCGTGCACGGCGGCACGTCGCGCTTCTGCGACACGAGCTTGCGCGAATCGTCGAAATACAGGATGTCCAGCGGGATGCGCGTGTTCTTCATCCAGTAGGACTGCGGGCCCTCCTGCTCGTGGATGAACAGCATGCCGTGGCCTTCCGCGAGCTGGTCGCGGAACATCAGGCCGCGCGCGCGTTCTTCCTCGTCGTCCGCGACCTCGACCGTGTAGCGGTGCCCGCCGACTTCCACCCAGTTGCCGCCGCTCGCGCAGCCGCTCAGGGCCAGCAGGAAAGCAGGGGCGAGGGCGCGGGAAACACGGCGGAAGCGGGTCATGGGAAGGCTCCTGGGAAGGTCCCGGCGACCTTCCCCGACCGCCGGCCCGCCGTCAAGGCGCCGGACCCCCTTCCCAAACGCCTGCGCCCCGTGCACAATGCGCGCCCTGCCGAGGAGGCGGCGCCGGAAACCGGCTCCACCCACCCTCCGGAGAGCGAAAAAAATCCCTCACGGGGTGTTGACGTTCCCGAAAAGGCATGTATCATGTGCGGCTCCCTCGGGCACTTCGGTGGCGAGGACGGAACAAGGCGCTGAGGCCGGTTCCGAAGATCTTTGACAGTGTGCGCAGGTGACTTGTGCGGGCGTCTGGCGGGTGGCTAATCGTCCACTTGCAGACGTTCGTAACAAGAGCAACAAAGTCAATTCAAAATGCAGAAATGCATGCGAGTGATTCTGGAGCTCGGGAAACGACGACTGCACTCAAGCTATTGACGAAGCCTTCGGGTCGAGTCGCAAAACTTAAGTGAAGAGTTTGATCCTGGCTCAGAGTGAACGCTGGCGGCAGGCCTAACACATGCAAGTCGAACGGCAGCACGAGGGAGCTTGCTCCCTTGGTGGCGAGTGGCGGACGGGTGAGGAATACATCGGAATCTGCCCAGTCGTGGGGGATAACCTCGGGAAACCGGGACTAATACCGCATACGACCTTCGGGTGAAAGCGGGGGATCGCAAGACCTTGCGCGATTGGATGAGCCGATGTCGGATTAGCTAGTTGGCGGGGTAACGGCCCACCAAGGCGACGATCCGTAGCTGGTCTGAGAGGATGATCAGC
>JBDZUW010000050.1:0-14150 GCA_040255375.1 Luteimonas sp.
CCACGCCTTCCATCTTCGAGGCGCCGCCGGTGAGCACCATGCCGGCGCGCACCAGTTCCTCGAAGCCGGAGCGGCGCAGTTCGGCCTGCACCATCTCGAAGATCTCCTCGTAGCGGCCCTGCACGGCCTGCGCCAGCGAATGGCGCGGCAGCCGCCGCGGCGGGCGGTCGCCGACGCTGGGCACCTGGATCGATTCCTCGGCGGTGGCCAGCTGTGCGAGCGCGCAGGCGTAACGCACCTTGATCTGCTCGGCCTCGGGCGTGGGCGTTCGCAGCATGTGGGCGATGTCGCTGGTGACGTGGTCGCCGGCGATCGGCAGCGAGGCGGTGTGGCTGATCGCGCCCTGCACGAACACCGCGATGTCGGTGGTGCCGGCGCCGATGTCCACCAGCACCACGCCGAGCTCGCGCTCGTCGGCGGTGAGCACGGCCACCGCCGAGGCCAGCGACGACAGCACCAGGTCGTCGACCTGCAGGCCGCAGCGCTGCACGCACTTGGTGATGTTGGCGGCCGCGGACTGCGCGCACACGACGAGGTGCGCATGCACCTCCAGGCGCACGCCGTTCATGCCGACCGGGTTGCGGATGCCGTCCTGCGAGTCGTCGAGCACGTATTCGCGCGGGATCGCGTGCAGGATGCGCTGGTCGGCCGGGATCGCGACGGCCTTGGCGGCCTCGAGCACCCGGTCCAGGTCGGCCCAGGTGACCTCGCCGTCCCGGATCGGGACGATGCCGGGCGAGTTGCGGCACTGCACGTGGTTGCCGGAGATCGACGCGTACACCGAGCTGATCTCGCAGCCGGCCATCAGCTCGGCCTCCTCGACGGCGCGCTGGATCGACTGCACCGTCGACTCGATGTCCACGACGACGCCGCGCTTGAGGCCGCGCGACTCGTGCGAGCCGATGCCGATCACCTCGATGGGGTTGCCGGGCGAGTACTCGCCGACCAGCGCCACCACCTTGGAGGTGCCGATGTCGAGACCCACGATCAATGCCTTGTCGCCTTTGCGGTTCATGTGCCTGTTGCCTGTGCGTTGCCTTGCGGGGCCGCGTCGCCCCACGTCAGCGCGAAACCGTTGGTGTAGCGGAGGTCGGCGCGGCGCAGCGCGGCGCCGCCGGCCGGCGCCATCACCTGCGGCAGCAGCCGCGCGAAACGGGCCATGCGCGAGCGCGCCTCGCGGCTGCCGACAAGGACGTCGACCCCGTTGGAGAGCTGCAGCGACCAGCTGCCGCGGCGGTCGAGGGCGAGCGTGCGCACGTCCAGCCCGACGCCGGCGAACAGGTCGCGCGACTCGCCGTACAGCGCCATCACCTCGGCCTCGTGACCGGGCGGACCGTCGAGCAGCGGCAGCGACTTCGGCACGGCCACGCCCGCGGCGGCGAACAGGCGGCCGTCCTCCGACAGCAGCCGCGATTCGCCCCAGCGTGCGAACGGCCGGTGTTCGACCACGCGCACCTCGAGCACGTCCGGCCAGCGCTTGCGCACTTCGGCGTGGTCGACCCACGGCAGTCGCGCGACCGCGGCCTGCGCTTCGTCCAGGGGCACCGCGAAGAAGCCGCGGCGCGCGTACGGGAGCAGGGTCTTCTGCAGCTGCGCGGGATCCACGCGCTGCAGCTTGCCTTCGACGCGCAGCGTCCGCAGCGGCCAGCGCTGCGCGCCGATCCAGCCGTTGACCACGGCGACCACCGGCAGCACGACCAGCGCCAGCGCGAGCGTCCATGCGGCGATCCGCAGGACGGCGCTGTCGGCGATGCGGTGGCCGGCGGTCGCGTTCATCGCGCTCCGGCCTCCGGCATGCTGGATTCCAGGATGCGCCAGCACAGGTCCTCGAACGACAGGCCGAACGCCGCGGCGGACTTGGGCATCAGCGAATGGCTGGTCATGCCCGGCGCGGTGTTCGCCTCGAGCAGCCAGTTGCGTCCCGCCTTGTCGCGCATGAAGTCCACGCGTGCCCAGCCGCGCAGGTCCAGCGCCGCGAACGCGCGCTCGGCCTGGTCGCGCGCCTCGGCCTCGCCGGCTTCGTCGAGGCCGGGGCAGATGTACTGCGTGTCGTCGGCGAGGTACTTGGCGTTGTAGTCGTACCAGCTGCCCTTGGGCACGATGCGGATCGTCGCCAGGGCGCGGCCCTCGAGCACGCCGATGGTGTGCTCGTCGCCTTCGATGAGCTGCTCGACGAGCAGTTCGCCGGGATAGCGCGCGGCCAGCTCGACGGCGGCTTCGAGGTCGGACTCCTGGTACACGCGGCTCACGCCGACGCTCGAGCCTTCGCTGGCGGGCTTCACGATCACCGGCAGGCCGAGTTCGCGTACCGCCGCGTGCACGTCGCCGCCGCGCGCCAGGCGCACGTAGCGCGGCGTCGGCAGGCCCAGCGACAGCCACACCTGCTTGCTGCGGATCTTGTCCATCGCGAGCGCGCTGCCGAGCACGCCGGAACCGGTGTAGGGCACGCCCAGCGCCTCGAGCAGCCCCTGCAGGGTGCCGTCCTCGCCGCCGCCCTTGTTGCCGTGGAGGATGTTGAAGACGCGGTCGAAGTGCTTGGCCTGCAACTCGCGCGCCAGCGTCGGGATGCCGTCGACGGCGTCCGCGCGCACGCCGCGCGCGCGCAGCGCGGTCAGCACGTTGCGGCCGGAATCGAGCGAGACCTCGCGTTCGGCGCTGGTGCCGCCCATCAGCACGGCGACGTGGCCGAACACGGCCGGGTCGTCGAAACGCGGCGGCGGGAAGGCGTGCGCGCCGTTCATGCCGTGCCTCCGGCGAAGCCGTTGGCGGCCAGCTGCTGGGCCACGCGGCCGATGTCGCCCGCGCCCATCACCAGCAGCAGGTCGCCGTCCTGGAGGATGTCGGGGAGCACGCCCGCGAGCTCGGCGGCCTCGCCGACGACCACCGGATCGACGCGGCCGCGGGTGCGGATCGCGCGCGCCAGCGAACGCGCGTCGGCGCCCGCGATCGGCGCCTCGCCCGCCGCATAGACCTCGGTCAGCACCAGCGCATCCACGGTGGAGAGCACGCCGGCGAAGTCGTCGAACAGGTCGCGCGTGCGGGTGTAGCGATGCGGCTGGAACGCTACGACCAGGCGCTTGTCCGGCCAGCCGCCCCGCGCCGCGGCGAACACCGCCTCGAGCTCCTTCGGATGGTGGCCATAGTCGTCGACGAGCTGCACCGTCGCGCCCTTCGCCGTGGTCAGCTGCGCGAGCAGGTTGAAGCGGCGGCCGATGCCCTCGAACTTCTGCAGCGCACGCGCGATCGCGCCGGCATCGATGCCGAGCTGCCAGCCCACCGCGGCCGCGGCCAGCGAGTTGAGCACGTTGTGGCGGCCGGGCAGCGCGAGCTGCACGCGGGTGCGGCTGCCGTCCGGCAGGCACAGCACGAAGCGCATGCAGGCGCCGTCCTGGCTGACGTCCTCGGCGCGCACGTCGGCGCGGCCGTCGAAGCCGTAGGTCATGACGTGGCGGGTGGTGTTCGCGGCGAGCGCGGCCACCTCCGGGTCGTCGATGCACAGCACCGCGAGGCCGTAGAACGGCAACCGGTGCAGGAACTCGGCGAATGCGGCCTGCACGCGCGCGAAGTCGCCGCCGTAGTTCTCGAGGTGGTCGGCATCGATGTTGGTGACGATCGCGACCAGCGGGTTCAGGCGCAGGAAGCTGCCGTCGCTCTCGTCGGCCTCGGCCACCAGCCAGTCGCCGCCGCCCAGGCGCGCATTCGCGCCCGCGGCGATGAGCTTGCCGCCGATGACGAAGGTCGGGTCCATGCCGCCTTCGCCCAGCACGCTGGCGACCAGCGAGGTGGTCGTGGTCTTGCCGTGCGTGCCGGCGACGGCGATGCCGCGGCGGAAGCGCATCAGCTCGGCGAGCATCTCCGCGCGCGGCACGATCGGGATGCGCAGCGCGTGCGCTTCGGCGAGCTCGGGGTTGTCGCGCTTGATGGCGCTGGACGCGACGACGCAGTCGGCGCCGTGCACGTTCGCCGCGGCATGGCCGCGGTAGATGCTGGCGCCGAGCGAAGCGAGGCGGCGGGTCACCGCATTGTCGGCGTTGTCCGAGCCGGAAACGCGATAGCCGAGCGTGCACAGGACTTCCGCGATCCCGCTCATGCCCACGCCGCCGATGCCGACGAAATGCACGCGCGTGGCGGCACCGTCCATCCCGGTGCGGGCCATGTCGCGGCTGGAGAGCAGGCGGCGGGCGCTCATGCGGCTTCCTTGTGCTGTGCGGCGTCGTGGCCGGCGGCCTCGAGCACCGCGTCGGCGACGCGGGCCGCGGCATCGGGCCTGGCGAGGGTGCGCGCCGCTTCGGCCATGGCCAGGCGGCGCGCGGGATCGGCGGCGAGCGTGGACAGCGCATCGCGCAGCTGGCCGGCAAGGCGGTCGCCCTGCGGCAGCAGCAGCGCGGCGCCGCGCTCGACGAGGTATTCGGCGTTGCGGGTCTGGTGGTCGTCCACCGCCTGCGGGAACGGCACCAGCACGCTGCCGACGCCCGCCGCGCACAGCTCGGCGAGGGTCAGCGCGCCGGCGCGGCAGACCACGAGGTCCGCGTCCGCGTAGGCAGCGGCCATGTCGGCGATGAAGGGTTCGACGCTGGCGGCGATGCCGGCCTGGGCGTAGGCCTGCTCGGCTTCGGCGCGCAGCTTCTCGCCGCACTGGTGCCGCACCTGCGCCTGGATGCCCGACTCCGCGAGCGCGCGCGGCACGGCGGTGTTGAGCGCGCGCGCGCCCTGGCTGCCGCCGAGCACCAGCAGGCGCAGCGGGCCCGTGCCTGCGCCGCGCGCGGCGAAACGCTGCGCGGGCGGCGGCAGCGCGGCGATCTCCGCGCGCACCGGGTTGCCGGCGAGCTCCTCGCGCGCGCCACCGAACGTCTGCGGGAAACCGGTGAGCACGCGCCGCGCGAACCGCGCCAGCACGCGGTTGGTCATGCCCGGCGCGCGGTTCTGCTCGTGCACCACGAGCGGCACGCCGTGCAGGCGCGCGGCGATGCCGCCCGGGCCCGCCGCGTAGCCACCGAAACTCACCACCGCGCGGGGCCGGCGTACCGCCAGCACGCGCGAGGCGGCGCGCACCGCGGCCAGCACGCGCGCGGGCGCCGCGAGCAGCGTCGCGATGCCCTTGCCGCGCAGGCCTTTCACCGCGATCGCGTCGATGGCGATGCCGTGCTGCGGCACCAGCCGCGTTTCCATGCCGCCCTCGGCGCCCAGCCACGCGACCGGCACGCCGCGCGCCTGCAGTTCCGCGGCCACCGACAGGCCCGGGAAGATGTGGCCGCCGGTGCCGCCCGCGAGGATCAGCACGGGGCCGCCGGCAGCGCGGTAAGCGGTGTCGCGGCGCGCGCTCATGGGCGCCTCCGCAGCGCATGCGCGACGGCGGGCACCGCGACCGGCGCGCCGAGCACGGGCTCGATCCGCGCAGGACGGGCGCGCGCGGCGGGCGCGGCGGCCGCCCGCGCCTCCGCGCGCGCGGGAGCGACGGAAGCCGGCGCATCCTGCAGCGCGGGAGCCGCTGCCGGCATCGCGTCGGCGCGGCGCAGCGCTACCTGCCGGCGCGCGCGGTCGAGTTCGTAGCTCACCCGCAACAGCAGGCCGAGCGCCGCGCTGGTCATCAGCACGCTCGAACCGCCGGAGGAAATCATCGGCAGCGTCAGGCCCTTGGTCGGCAGCAGCCCGAGGTTCACGCCGATCGACACGAAACTCTGCAGCGCCATCCACAAGCCGATGCCGAACGCGATGTAGCCCGCGAAATGGCGGCGCATCTCCACGCACCGCAGGCCGACCCAGAACGCGCGCCCGGCCAGCAGCGCATAGGCGCCGACGACCGCGCAGACGCCGGCGAAGCCGAGCTCCTCGGCGATCACCGCCATGATGAAGTCGGTGTGCGCCTCGGGCAGGTAGGACAGCTTCTGCACGGACGCGCCCAGGCCGACGCCGAACCACTCGCCGCGGCCCACGGCCATCAGCGCGTTGGTGAGCTGGTAGCCGCTGTTGAACGGGTCCGCCCACGGGTCCATGAAGGTCGTCAGCCGGCGCATGCGGTACGGTTCGGCGATCGCGATTACCGCCAGCACCGGCAGGCCGACCAGCACCGGCCCGAACATGCGCGGCATGTTCACGCCGCCGAGCACGAGCATGCCCGCGGTGATCGCGAGCAGCAGCGAGGACGAGCCGAAGTCGGGCTGCATCAGCAGCAGGCCGACCAGCACCACGGCCACGCCCAGCGGCTTCAGCATCGCCGACCAGGTCACCGTGACGTCCTCGCTGTAGCGCTTGAGGTAGCTCGCAAGCCAGACGATGTAGAGCACCTTCACCGCTTCCACTGCCTGGAAGTTGGAGACGCCCATGTAGATCCAGCGCCGCGCGCCGTTGACGCTGCGGCCGATGCCGGGCACGAACACGAGCAGCAGCAGCACGAAGCAGGCCAGCAGCAGCCACTGGCTGTGCTGCTCCACGGACTTCAGCTCCGTGCGCATCGCCCACGCGGCGAGCGCGAAGCCGCCGGCGAGGAACATCAGGTGCTTCTCGAGGAAGTAGAACGGGCCCACGCCGAGGCCTTCGCCGATCGCGATCGAGCTCGAGGCGACCATCACCACGCCGAAGCAGGCCAGCGCCAGCGATACGCCGAGCAGCCACGGGTCGAAGCGGCCGCCGATGGCGTCCGCCCGTGTCGCCTGCCCCATGCTCGCGCGCGTGTCGCCCATCAACGCACCTTCAGCGTGGCGAGGCCGAGGAGCACCAGCACCACCGAGATGATCCAGAAGCGCACGATGACGCGCGGCTCCGGCCAGCCCTTCAGCTCGAAGTGGTGGTGGATCGGCGCCATCCGGAACACGCGCTTGCCGGTGAGCTTGAACGACGCGACCTGGATCATCACCGACAGCGTCTCGATCACGAACACGCCGCCCATGACCACGAGCACCAGCTCCTGGCGCACGATCACCGCGATGGTGCCGAGCACGGCGCCGAGCGCGAGCGCGCCGATGTCGCCCATGAACACCATCGCCGGGTAGGTGTTGAACCACAGGAAGCCCAGGCCCGCGCCCGCGATGGCCGCGCAGATGATGACCAGCTCGCCGGCGCCGGGGATGCGCGGGATCTGCAGGTAGCCCGCGAACTGCGCGTGGCCCGAGGCGTAGGCGAACACGCCCAGCGCGCAGGCCACCAGCACCGAAGGCATGATCGCCAGGCCGTCGAGCCCATCGGTGAGGTTGACCGCGTTGGAGAAGCCGACCACCCACAGGTAGGCGATGAACACGAAGCCGATGCCGGCCAGCGGCAGCGCCACCGACTTGAAGAACGGGATGTAGAAGGTGGTGGCCGCCGGGATGTCGGCGCTGTAGAAGAGGTACAGGCCGACCGCCAGGCCGAGCACCGACTGCATCAGGTACTTCCAGCGCGACTTGAGCCCGTTAGGGTCGCGGCGCACGATCTTGATCCAGTCGTCGTACCAGCCGATCGCGCCGAACGCGACCATGACCAGCAGCACCGTCCACACGTAGCGGTTGCGCAGGTCGCCCCACAGCAGCACCGACGCGAACACCGTCAGCAGGATCAGCGCGCCGCCCATGGTCGGCGTGCCGGCCTTGGTGAAGTGGGTCTTCGGGCCTTCCTGGCGGATCGGCTGGCCCTTGAACTCGGCGAGCTTGCGGATCATCGCCGGACCCCACCACAGCGACAGCGCGAGGGCGGTGAGCGCGCTGAGGATGCCGCGGAACGTGAGGTAGCCGAACAATCCGAAGAGGCCTTCGAGCTGCTGCAGCCAGCGGGTGAGTTCAAGCAGCATCGGCGGTCTCCCCTTCGAGCAGCGCCTTCACGATCCTGTCCATCGCGCTTCCGCGCGAGCCCTTGACCAGCACGACCGGCGCCGCGCCGGCGAGGTCGGCGCGCAGCGCGGCGGCCAGGGCCGCGTGGTCGTCGAAATGCATCGCGCCTTCGCCGAACGCCGCGACGGTCGCGGCGCTGAGCGACCCGAGCGCATACAGGCGCGCGATGCCCGCGGCCTTCGCCCGGCGGCCGGCTTCGGCGTGCAGCGCTTCCGCGTCTTCGCCGAGCTCGCGCATGTCGCCGAGCACCAGCCAGCCCGGCCTGCCGCCGGACGCGAGCAGGTCGATCGCGGCGTTGAGCGATCCCGGGTTGGCGTTGTAGCTGTCGTCCACCAGCGTCGCGCCGCCGCGCAGCGCGTGCCGCACGAGCCGGCCCGCCACGGGACGCACCGCGGCGAGCCCGTCGCGGATCGCTTCGAGGCTCGCGCCCAGGCCCAGCGCCAGCGACGCGGCGGCCAGGGCATTGCGCACGTTGTGGCGGCCCGGCAGCGCGATCGCCACGGCGACCTCGCCCGCGGGCGTGGCGAGAAGGAAGCGCGACCCGTCCGCATCGGCGGCGATGTCGCGCGCGGTGACGTCGGCGCTGGCCTCGAGCCCGAAGCGCAGCAGGCGGCGGCCGTGCGCGCGCTCGGCGAAGTACGGCGCGAAGGCGTCGTCGGCGTTGATCACCGCCACGCCATCGGGCGGCAGCGCGTCGTAGATCGCCGCCTTGGTGTCGGCGACGCCGAGCAGGCTGCCCATGCGCTCGAGGTGCGCGGGCGCGATGTTGTTCACGAGCGCCGCGTCCGGTCGCGCGATCGCGGTCAGGTAGGCGATGTCGCCCGGCTTGCCGGCGCCCATCTCGTAGACGGCATAGGCCGCGTCCTCCGGCGCATCGATCACCGCGAGCGGCAGGCCGATCTCGTTGTTGCGGTTGCCGGGGTTGGCGTAGGCCTCGCGTCCCTCGAGGGCGGCCATGCGCTGCAGGATCGGCAGCAGCATCGTCTTGACGCTGGTCTTGCCGTTGCTGCCGGTGACGGCGGCGATGCGGGTGGCGCGCGAACGCTGCATGGCGCCGGCGAAATCGCCGAGCGCGCGCTCGGTGTCGGCGACGACGAGCTGCGGCGCGGCGACCTCAGGCAGCTGCCGCGCGACCATCAGCGCCCGTGCGCCGGCGACCACCGCGGCCGCGGCATGGTCGTGGCCGTCGAAGCGCTCGCCCTTCAGCGCGACGAACAAGGGCGCGTGGTCGCCGTCGGCGACCAGCGTGCGCGTGTCGATGGACACCGCGTCGACCGTGGCGTCGGCGCCGTGCACGCGGCCGCCCGTCCAGGCGGCGATGCGCGAGAGCGGCAGCGGCCTCATGCCCGCGCCTCCCCGCCGGCCCGCGCGGCGCGCGCCGCAAGCGCCGCGGCGGCGACCTCGCGGTCGTCGAACGGATGCTTCACGCCCGCGACTTCCTGGTAGGTCTCGTGGCCCTTGCCGGCGATCAGCACGATGTCGCCGGGGCCGGCGGCGCCGATGGCGCGCGCGATGGCGCGGCGGCGGTCGCGTTCGACCACCACCTTCGACGGATCGGCGAAGCCGGCCATGATGTCGGCGACGATCGCATCGCCGTCCTCGCCGCGCGGATTGTCGTCGGTGACGATCACGGTGCCGGCGGCGGCTTCGGCGATCGCCGCCATCTGCGGGCGCTTGCCGCGGTCGCGCTCGCCGCCGCAGCCGAACACGCAGACCAGGCGGGCGCGCAGGTGGCCGCGCAGCGACTCCAGCGCCTGCTGCAGCGCATCGGGCTTGTGCGAATAGTCCACCACCACCAATGGCGCGTCGCCGCCGCCCAGCCGGTTCATGCGGCCCGGGATCGGCTCCAGCCGCGGCAGCACCGCGGCGATCGCTTCGACGCTGGTGCCGAGCGCGTGCAGCACGCCGGCGACGGCGACCAGGTTGTCCGCATTGAAGCGGCCCAGCAGCGGCGAGCGCACGCTGCAGCGCGCGTCGCCGACGACCAGGTCGAAGGCGAGGCCGTCGCCGCCCAGCGCCAGGTTCTCGGCGCGCACGTCCGCCTGCGCGCCCTGCGAGCTGGCGCCGATGCCGCGCACGCCGGGCGGCAGCGCCGCCAGCAGTTCGCGGCCGAACGCGTCGTCGATGTTGATGACCGCCGCGCGCAGCCCACGGCGCGCGAACAGCTTCGCCTTCGCCGCGCCGTAGCTGGCCATGTCGCCGTGGTAGTCGAGATGGTCGCGGGTGAGGTTGGTGAACACCGCGACGTCGTAATGCACGGCATCCACGCGCCCCTGGTCGAGCGCGTGCGAGCTGACTTCCATCGCCACGGCGCGCGCGCCGGCGTCGCGCAGTTGCGCGAGCAGCGCGTGCATCTGCAGCACCAGCGGCGTCGTGAAGCCCGTCGCCACGGCCTGGCCGTACAGCCCGGCGCCGAGCGTGCCGACGGTACCCGCCGGCGTGCCCAGCAGCGACAGCGCCTGCGCGAGCAGCTGCACGGTGGAGGTCTTGCCGCTGGTGCCGGTGACGCCGACCATCGTCATCGCGTGCGAGGGGCGCCCGTGGAATTCGTCGGCCATCGCGCCCATGCGCGCGCGCAGGCCCGGCACGGCGATCGCATCGGCCGGCGCGGGAATGTCCGCAGGCGCGGGCGGCTCGAACAGGATCGCCGCCGCGCCGTTCGCGCGCGCCTGGTCGGCGAACATCAGGCCGTGCGCGCCGAAGCCCGCGATCGCCACGAAGGCGTCGCCGGGACGGACGTCGCGGCTGTCGAGCACGAGCCCGGAGACGACGAGTCCGGCGGGCACCGCGGCGACATCCGGCAGCAACGCGGAGAGCGGCATCGCGCGGCTCATTGCACCGCTCCCGCAGGCGCCGGCGGATTGGCGCTCGCCAGCGGCGCGCCCGCGGCGGCGGGCGCATCCGGCACGGCGGCCACGGCCACGCGCGCCTTCGCCTTCTGCTTCTCCTGCGCGGCGAGCCAGCTCCCGATGTCGTCCGGCGGCACGTCCATCAGGCGCAGTGCGCCCTGCATCACGTCGTGGAACACCGGGCCGGACACCGAGCCGCCGTAATAGCCGCGGCGGCTGGGATCGGGTTCGCTCACCACCACCGCCATCGCGAAGCGCGGATTGTCGACGGGGACGACGCCGGCGAAGGTGGAGACGTACTTGCGCGAGGCGTACCCGCCACCCGCGGCCATGCGCGCGGTGCCGGTCTTGCCGGCGACGTGGTAGCCGAGGATCGCCGCCGTCGTCGCGGTGCCGCCGGGCTCGGTCACCGTCTGCATCATCTTCATGACTTCGTGCGCGATCGCCGGATCGAGCACCTGGCGCGGCTCGTTGCGCTGGCCCTTCACGAAGGTCGGCGCGATCATGCGCCCGCCGTTCGCGAATGCCGCGTACACCTCGGCGATCTGCAGCGGCGTCGCCGACAGGCCGTAGCCGTAGGACATCGTCTGCTTGGACGTGCCGGACCAATGGTCGGGCGAAGGCAGCACGCCGGCGGATTCGCCGGGGAAACCGCTGCCCGGGAGGCTGCCGTAGCCGAAGCGGCGCACGAACTCGTAGTACGCGCGATCCGGCAGCATGTTCGCGATCTTCGCGGCGCCGACGTTCGAACTCTTCGTGATCACGCCGGTGACGGTCAGCACGCCGTGGTTGCTGGTGTCGGTCGTGCGCCAGCGGCCGTTCGGCATCCAGCCGGGATTGGTGTCGATCAGCGTGTCGGGCGTGACGGCGCCCATCGCGAGGCCCGCCGCGATGGTGACGGGTTTCATCGTGGACCCCGGCTCGACCACGTCGGTGATCGCGCGGTTGCGGTGCGCGTCGCGATGGCTGCCGTCCACCGCGTTCGGGTTGAACGTCGGCAGGTTCGCCATCGCCAGCACCTCGCCGGTGGCGATGTCGAGCACGACCGCCGAGGCGCTGCTCGCGCCGGTCTCGAGCAGCGCGCGCTTGAGCTCGCGGTAGGTGAGGTACTGGATGCGCCGGTCGATGGACAGCGTCAGATCGTGGCCCGGCGCCGCGGGGCGCACGAGGTCCACGTTCTCGACGATGCGGCCGCGGCGGTCGCGGATCACCTTCTTGATGCCGGGCGTGCCGCGCAGCCAGTCGTCGAAGGCGAGCTCGACGCCTTCCTGGCCGCGGTCGTCGATGTTGGTGAAGCCGAGGACCTGCGACAGCACCTCGCCCTGCGGGTAGAAGCGCCGGAATTCGCGCTGCGAGGACACCCCGGGGATGTCGAGCGCGAGGATCGCCTTCGCCTCGTCCGGGTTGATGCGGCGCTTGAGGTAGACGAATTCCTTGTCGCTGCGCTGCCCGAGCTTGCGCGTCAGCTGGTCGAGCGGCACGCCCAGCGCCTGCGCGAGCTGCGGCAGGCGGCCCGGGTTGCGCAGCAGTTCCTGCGGGTTGCCCCACACCGACTCCACCGGCGAGGACACCGCCAGCGGCTCGCCGTTGCGGTCGGTGATCATGCCGCGCGAGGTCGGGATCGGGATCTCGCGGACGAAGCGCGCGTCGCCCTGCTGGCGGTAGAAATCGTTGTCGACCAGCTGCAGGTCGACCGCGCGGCCGACCAGCGCCAGCGAGCACAGCCCGAGCGTCCCGGCGACGAGGCCGAGGCGCGCGCGCAGGCCGAAGCCGCGGCCGGGCTGGCCGCGCGCGGGCTTCTGCTTGCCCGGGCGGGCGGAACGGGGCGTGGCGCGCGGGCTCACGGGCGCACCACCACGATGTCGCGCGTCTCGGGGAACACCATGCCCAGGCGCGTGCGCGCGACCTGGTCGATGCGGTTGCTCTCCGCCCACGTCGCCTGCTCGAGCTGGAGCCGGCCGAATTCGATGTTGAGCTCGTCGCGCGCCTTCTCCAGGCGGGTGAGCTCGATGAACAGCTGGCGGTGTTCGTGGCGCGCGAAGACGATGCCGATCGCGCTGAGCACGTCGGCCACCACCACCAGCGCGAGCACGATGCGCAGGGTCATGCGGCCACCGCGAGCTTCTCGGCCACGCGCAGCACGGCGCTGCGCGCGCGCGGGTTGGCGGCCAGCTCGCGCTCGCCCGCCTTGCGCGCATCGCCGACGAGGCGCAGCGTCGGCACGAACGCCTGCGCCTCGGGCAGGCGCCGGTTCGCCGGCGGCGCCTTCGCGCGCGCGGCCATGAAGCGCTTGACGATGCGGTCCTCGAGCGAATGGAAGCTGATCACCGCGAGCCGGCCGCCGGGCTTCAGGCGCGAGAACGCGGCCTCGAGGCCGTCCTCCAGGTCGCCGAGCTCGCGGTTCACGTGGATGCGGATCGCCTGGAAGCTGCGCGTGGCCGGATGGCTGCGGTCCTTGCCGCGCGGCACGACCGACGCGACCAGGTCCGCGAGCTGCGCAGTGCGCTCCAGCGGCTTCTGGCCGCGCGTGGCGACGATGGCGCGCGCGATCCGGCGCGACATGCGCTCCTCGCCCAGCGTCCACAGTACGTCCGCGATCTCCTTCTCGTCGGCGCGCGCGAGCCACTGCGCGGCGCTTTCGCCGCGCGCCGGATCCATGCGCATGTCGAGCGGGCCGTCCTTCGCGAAGGAGAAGCCGCGCTCGGCGACGTCGAGCTGCGGCGAGGACACGCCGAGGTCGAACAGCACGCCGTCGAGGCCCGCGGCGGTCGCGTCCCAGCGCCCGAGTTCCGCGAAGCTGCCGCGGAAGATCGAGACGCGCGGGTCGCCGCCGAACTCGCGTTCGGCCGCGGCGATCGCTTCGGGATCCTTGTCCATCAGCAGCAGTCGCCCTCCGGGGCCCAGCTCCGCGAGCACGCCGCGCGCGTGGCCGCCGCGCCCGAACGTGCCATCCAGGTACGTCCCTTCCGCCTTCACCGCGAGGCCGTCCATGACCTCGTCGTAGAGCACCGGAAGGTGGCCTGCGCGGTCGTCCGCGTGGCCACCCGCCGTCATAGCCGCAGCTCGAGCAGGTCGTCGCCCAGGTCGGCGTCGCCGAGCGTCTGCCGGATCTGCGCGTGGTGCGCCTGCTCGCTCCACAGTTCGAACTTGTCGCCCATGCCGAGCAGCACGGCGCGCTTGTCGAGCGCGCATGCGCTGCGTTGCGAGGCGGGAATCGAGATGCGCCCGCTGCCGTCGGGCTCGACGAAACAGGCGGCGCCGACCAGCTTCAGCTGCAGCTGGCGGTTGACCGCGCGCGTGCGCGGCAACGCATTGACCTGGTCGCGCACCTTCTCCCACACGTCGTGCGGGTAGATGTAGAGGCAGCCTGCATCGAACGGGTTGTAGGTCACGACGAGGCGGTTGCCGGACGCGCGCGCGACGACGTCGCGGTAGGCGGTGGGAATCGCCAGCCGGCCCTTGTCGTCGATGGTGATGGCGGTCTCGCCCTGGAACATGC
>JBDZUW010000051.1:0-14115 GCA_040255375.1 Luteimonas sp.
GCCGGCGCGGACGGCCCGCCGCCCTCGCTGTTCCACGTCTTGAAGTCGAACGACTCCTGCTTCTGCACGTGCTCGTCGGCGAACGCATGGAAGCGGCAGCCGGGGAACTGCGCGCGCAGCGCGTCGTAGATCCACTCGCGGTGGCGGAACATGCCGGCGCTGAAGAATTCGACCACCAGCAGGTCGGCGTAGCGGTCGACGACCAGGCCGGAGAGGCCGTCGCCTTCGGAATGGACCACGCGCCAGGCGTCGCTCACCGCGTCCAGCCGCAGCACCTCCCGACGCAGCGCCACTGCCTCGGCGATCCTGCGCGCGAACCACGCGGCATCCACCGCCACGTCCGGATGCGTCTCGAGGATGCGCAGCGCGATCCGCGAATGGCCGTTGTAGAAGCCGCGGCCGATCCACTCGCCGTCCACGCCGACGATGTCCACGATGCTGCCGGGCTTCGGCTTCTGCGCGGGCTTGTCGACGATCTTCTGGAACACCCACGGATGGGTGGAGCGCCAGGGATTGCGCAGGCGGACGACGGGATTGGCGGGGGTCGCGGAGGCGTTCATGCCGCCATTATCGCCTCCGGGCGGTGCCGGGCTTGCAAAGCGGGCCGTTGCCGCCATGTCGTGGCGATGCAACTGCCCGTCCACGAAGCCCCGCCCGACACCCCCGGCCAGCGGCGCGCCGACGCGGCGCGGATCCAGCGCGCGCTCAACGCCAGCCTGGCCGCGGTGCTGCTCGTCCTGCTGGCGTTCTGGGCCCAGCAGCACCTCGACTGGCGGCCGTTCGCGATCGCGCCGCGCACCCTGCACGGCCTGTGGGGCGTCCTCGCCGCGCCGCTGCTGCACGGCTCGCCGGCGCACGTCGGCGCGAACGCGGTCTCGCTGCTGCTGCTCGGGACGCTGGCCGGCACCGTGTACCCGCGCGCGACCTGGCGCGCGCTGCCGCTGCTGTGGCTCGGTTCCGGCCTGGGCGCGTGGCTGCTCGGCGAGCCCGGCAGCCTGCACCTCGGCGCCAGCGGTGTGACCCACGGGCTCGGCTTCCTGCTGTTCGCGCTCGGCGTGCTGCGCCGCGACCGCGCCGCGGTGGCCGCGGGCATGATCGCCTTCATGTTCTACGGCGGCATGCTGCTGACGGTGCTGCCGCGCGAACCCGGGGTTTCCTGGCAGGCGCACCTCGGCGGCGCGGTCGCGGGCCTGCTCGCGGCGTGGCTGTTCCGTCGCGCCGATCCGCTGCCGCCGCGCAAGCGCTACAGCTGGGAATTCGAGGACGACAGCGCGGCCGGGGACGCGACGGGCGCCAGGCACGAAGGCTGATGCGGGGCTATGCTCCGCGCATGCACGCCAACCGCCTGATCCACGCACTCGCCGGGCTGCTGCTCGCCCTGCTCCCGCTCCACGCCTCCGCCCGCCCGCAGGCCGACACCGTGCTGCTCGGCGGCAAGGTCTGGACCGGCAATGCGCGCCAGCCCGAGGCCACGGCCGTCGCGATCGCCGGCGGCCGCATCGTCGCGGTCGGCAGCGACCAGGACATCGCGCGCCTGGCCGGCCTGGCCACCACGCGGATCGCGCTGAAGGGCCGCCGCGTCGTGCCCGGCTTCAACGACGCGCACGTGCACTTCTTCGACGGCGGCCAGGGCCTGGCCTCCGTGCAGCTGCGCGACGCGCCTTCGCCGGAAGCCTTCCGCGACCGCATCGGCGCGTACGCCGCGACGCTGCCCAAGGGCCGCTGGGTGCTCAACGGCAACTGGGACCACGAGCGCTGGACGCCCGCCGACCTGCCCACGCGCCAGCTCATCGACGCGGTCACGCCCGACAACCCGGTCTTCATCAACCGTCTCGACGGACACATGGCGCTGGCCAACACGCTGGCGCTGAAGCTCGCCGGCATCACCCGCGACACGCCCGACCCGCCGGGCGGCAGCATCGTCCGCGACGCCGACGGCGAGCCGACCGGCATGCTCAAGGATGCGGCGATGAACGCGGTCTATGCGGTCATCCCGGAAGCGAGCGCCGACGAAATCGACACCGCGCTGCGCGCGGCGATGCGCTATGCGAACGAGAACGGCGTGACCAGCGTGCAGGACATGTCGGCGTCGCCGGAGATCCTGCGCGGCTACGAAAAGCTGCTCGCCGAGGACGCGCTCACCGTGCGCGTGTACGGCGCGCAGCCGCTGGCGCGCTGGGAGCGCCTCGCCGCGCCCGGCATCGCCGCGGGCTTCGGCGGCGACATGCTGCGCATCGGCATGCTCAAGGGCTTCGCCGACGGTTCGCTGGGCTCCACCACCGCGCTGTTCTTCGAACCCTACCTCGATGCGCCAGGCACCAGCGGCCTGCCCAGCGACGAGCTCGTCGACGCCGACGCGATGCTGGCCGACATGGCCGGCGCCGACGCGGCCGGGCTGCAGCTGGCGATCCACGCGATCGGCGACAAGGCGAACGCGACGATCCTCGACATGCTCGCCGAAGTCGAGCGCCGCAACGGCCCGCGCGACCGCCGCCCGCGCATCGAGCACGCGCAGCACTTCCGCCCGGCGGACATCCCGCGCATGCAGGCGCAGCACGTGATCGCCTCGATGCAGCCCTACCACGCGATCGACGACGGCCGCTGGGCCGAAAAACGCATCGGCGCCGAACGCGCGAAGGGGACCTACGCGTTCCGCTCCATGCTCGACGCCGGCGCGGTGCTCGCGTTCGGCTCCGACTGGTTCGTCGCGCCGATGGAACCGCTGATGGGCATCTACGGCGCGGTCACGCGGCGCACGCTCGACGGCGCGCATCCCGACGGCTGGGTGCCGGAGCAGAAGATCAGCGTCGCCGAAGCGGTGCGCGCCTACACCTTCGGGTCGGCGTATGCCGAGGGCCAGGAGACGGTAAAGGGCACCCTGGAACCGGGCCGGCTCGCCGACCTCGTCGTGCTGTCGGACGACATCTTCTCGATCGATCCGGTAAGGATCGCCGACGCGCGCGTGGACCTCACGCTGCTCGGCGGGCGCGTCGTGTTCGACCGCGCGGCGCGCACGGGGGACTAGCCGGCCGGCCACGCGCCGGCATGGGTCGCCCGCGCCTCAGGCGGACGGCAGCGGCAGGCCGCGCATCGGCTTGACCTGGCGCAGCACGAAGCTCGAGTTCACGTCCTCGACGCCGGCCTGCCCGAGCAGGTTGTCGAGCAGGAAGCGCGAGAAGTGGTCGAGGTCGCGCACGACGACCTGCAGCAGGTAGTCCATGTCGCCGGTGAGCGCGTTGCAGGCCACCACCTCGTCCCAGGCGTTGACGCTGCGCGCGAAGGCCTCGACGGTCTGCGGGTCGTGCTGGCGCAGCTGCACGCGGACGAAGGCCTGCAGCCCGAGCCCGAGCTTCTCGGGGTCGAGCTCGGCGCGATAGCCGGCGATCACGCCGTCGCGCTCCAGCCGCTGCACGCGGCGCAGGCAGGCCGAGGCCGAGAGGTGGACGCGTTCGGCCAGCTCGGCGTTGGGCACGCGGCCGTCGCGCTGGAGCTCGGCCAGCAGCAACAGATCGATGCGATCGAGCGCGGAACCGTTCATTTTGTGCTTCCTTGGCCGTATCAGCGCAATATCATTGCGTATCAGGCGACAGTTCCTGCAATTTTGCAACCCCGTTGCGCCCGCCGGCCGCTAAAGTCGGGTCATGAGCGAGCCACGCCGCCTCGAGAACATCCAGACCGACCGCGGCAAGATCCCGGTCTACGCCACCGGCGTGGTCGAGCAGCCCTGGGACGGCTACAGCGCGACCGACCACGACGTCTGGAAGCGCCTCTACGCCCGCCAGCGCGAGCTGCTGGTCGGCCGCGCCAGCACGGCCTTCCTGCAGGCGCAGGCGCAGATGGGCCTGACCCCCGACCGCATCCCCCGCTTCGACGACCTCAACGCCGTGCTGGGCGAGGCCACCGGCTGGCAGCTGGTCGGCGTCGAGGGCCTGCTGCCCGAGCTCGACTTCTTCACCCACCTGGCCAACCGGCGCTTCCCGGTGACCTGGTGGATCCGCCGCCCGGACCAGTTCGAGTACATCGAGGAACCGGATCTTTTCCACGACCTGTTCGGCCACGTGCCGCTGCTGATGAACCCGGTGTTCGCCGACTACATGGAGGCGTACGGGCGCGGCGGCATCAAGGCGCACGGGCTGGGCGCGGCGGCGATGCAGCACCTCGCGCGCCTGTACTGGTACACGGTCGAGTTCGGCCTGATCCGCGAGCCCGAGGGCCTGCGCATCTACGGCAGCGGCATCGTGTCGTCGAGCGGCGAGAGCGTGTACAGCCTCGAAAGCCCGGCGCCCAACCGCATCGGCCTCGACCTCGAGCGGGTGATGCGCACGCGCTACCGCATCGACACCTACCAGCAGACCTATTTCGTCATCGACAGCTTCGAGCAGTTGATGGAGGAAACGCGGCGCGACTTCGCGCCGATCTACGCGCGCCTGGCCGACGGCGAGTCGCTGCCCGCGCGCAGCGTGCTCGACAGCGACCGCGTGTACACGCGCGGCAGCGGCGAAGGCTGGGCGGCCGACGGCGATATCTGAACGCGGCCTCCGGTCGCCCCGTTCATCGTTTTCCAGGGCCGTACACCCTCCTGTCACGATCCCCAACGGATCATGCGCAGCGCCCGGGATCCGTTCTTCTCAACCCGTGCGACCCGTTCGCCCCAGAGTGCCCGCATGGACATCGCCGCCGACGAACTGCTGCTCGAACTCGACCGCATCGAAGCCACCTTCGACGAAGCCGCGCGCCGCGCCGGGCAGGGCTGCGCGCCGGACTTCGAACGCCGCCTGGGCGCGCACCTGCGCAGCCTGCGCACGATGCTGGGACCCGACGACCTCAGCGTCGCCGAGGACGCGATGGAGGCGGCGGAGCGCGCGATGAACGCCGCCGAGCCGGAAGCGCCGCTGGCGATGCTCGGGATGGCGCGCCAGCGCCTGGCCGCGCTGTGCCGGCGCGTGGCCAACGGCCGGCTGCGCACCGCGGCCTGAGCGCCCCGCGCGGGTGAATGCGACAATGGGCGGTCGCCACGACCGCCCTTCGCCATGACCGACACCGGCACCACCGCCCCCCAGCACGCCTCCCTGACCCGCTTCCTGATCGAGGAACAGCGCGCCGGCCGCATCGGCCCGGACCTGCGCCTGCTGATCGAGGTCGTGGCGCGCGCCTGCAAGCGCATCTCGATCGCGGTGGGCAAGGGCGCGCTCGGCGGCGTCCTCGGCGACGCCGGCACCGCGGGCGAGGCCAGCATCAACGTGCAGGGCGAGGCGCAGAAGAAGCTCGACGTGCTGAGCAACGAGATCCTGATGGAAGCCAACGCCTGGGGCGGCCACCTCGCCGGCCTCGCGTCGGAGGAGATGGACCACTCGCAGCCGATCCCGGACGTGTACCCGCGCGGCAACTACCTGCTGCTGTTCGATCCGCTCGACGGCTCGTCGAACATCGACGTCAACGTCTCCGTCGGCACCATCTTCTCCGTGCTGCGCTGCCCCGAAGGCGTCGTCTCGCCGGGCGACGAGCACTACCTGCAGCCGGGCACCGCGCAGGTCGCCGCCGGCTACTGCGTGTACGGTCCGCAGACCACGCTGGTCCTGACCGTCGGCAGCGGCACGCACGCGTTCACGCTCGACCGCGAGGTCGGCAGCTTCGTGCTCACCGTGCGCGGCATGCGCATCCCGGAGGAGACGAAGGAGTTCGCGGTCAACATGTCGAACCAGCGCTTCTGGGAGCCGCCGATGCAGGCCTACGTCGGCGACCTGCTGCAGGGCAAGGAAGGGCCGCGCGGCAAGGACTTCAACATGCGCTGGATCGCCTCGATGGTCGCGGACGTGCACCGCATCCTCACCCGCGGCGGCATCTTCAGCTATCCGCTGGACAGCAAGTGCGCGCCCAAGGGCGGCAAGCTGCGGCTGATGTACGAGGCCAACCCGATGAGCTTCCTCGTCGAGCAGGCCGGCGGCGCCGCGAGCACCGGCCGCCAGCGCATGATGGAAGTGCAGCCGACCGGGCTGCACCAGCGCGTCCCCGTCTTCCTTGGCTCCCGCCGCGAAGTCGAGGCCGCCGTCGCCTACCACGCGCGCCACGACGCTGCCTGAAAAGCTTTGCCACAGATCACACAGATTTAGAGGGATTGGGTCCAGGCGATCGGCCCGGACCGCGAGAAACCAATCCTTCTAAATCTGTGTGATCTGTGGCTAAAGAAAGCCACACGCGGCGGTCAGCCGTCGCGGGAGTGGTTGAGGACGAGCCAGTAGAGGCCGACCTGCTTGACGGCCCAGACGAAGCGCTCGAAATCGACGGGCTTCTGGATGTAGCTGTTGACCCCGAGCGCGTACGCCGATTCCAGGTCGAAGGGCTCGGTGCTGGTGGTCAGCACCACCACCGGCAGGCTTCGTGTGCGCGGATCCTCGCGGATCGCCTGCAGCACCTCGCGGCCGTCGACGCGCGGCAGGTTGAGGTCGAGCAGCACGATCGACGGCAGGTCGGCGGCATCGCGGCCGGCGTGCGCGCCGCGCGCGAACAGGTAGTCGAGCGCTTCGGCGCCGTCGCGCACCACCACCAGGTTGTTGGCGACCTTCGCCTCGTCGAAGGCGATGCGGGTGAGCTCGACGTCGTCGGGGTTGTCCTCGACGAGCAGGATGTCCTTGTGGGTCATGGCGGGCTTCCTTCGGCCGGCGCTGCGGGCGCCGCCGGCAGCTGGAGGCGGAACACGCTGCCGCGGCCCGGCGTGGAGTCCGCCTGCAGCGTGCCGCCGTGGCGCGCGGCGATGCGCGCGGCGATCGCCAGCCCGAGGCCGGTGCCGGCGCCCTGCTCCGGCAGGTGCAGGCGCTGGAAGGGTTCGAAGATGCGCTGCGCGTACTGCGGGTCGAAGCCGCTGCCGGCGTCGCGCACGTCCACGCGCAGCACGTCGCCGTCGCGCGTGCCGGAGACGTCGAGCTCGACGTCGTCGCCGGAGAACTGCCAGGCGTTGCGCACGAGCTGCGTCATCAGCATGCGCAGCAGGCGCTCGTCGCCAAACGCGACCAGGCCCGGCGCGATGCTGGCGCGGACGCGCCTAGCCGGGTCGGTTTCCTGCAGCTCGGCGAGGGCCAGCTCGGCGCAGAGGCCGAGGTCGGCCGGGGCGTGGACGAGCTCGCCGCGCTCCGCGCGGGAGTAGTCCAGCAGCGCCTCCAGCACCGCGCCCATGCGCGCGGCGGCGGCGCGGATGCGGGCGAGATGGTCGAGGGCGTCGGCGTCCAGCGCCCCCGCCGCGCCGCGCGCGAGCAGGGCCGAGTACGCGTCGATCGCGCGCAGGGGCGCGCGCAGGTCGTGGGAGAGGCCGTAGGCCAGCGCTTCCTGCTGGGCCAGCAGCGCGCGGACCTGCGCCTCGCTCGCTTCCAGCGCGGCGCGCAGGGCGGCCGCTTCGCCGGTACCCGCATCCATGGATTGTCCGAGGTCGTCGGGCATGGGCAGGAAGTATGCGCCCCGCGCCGGCCCCGGACGTGCAGGCTGCATGAACGGTCGGCGCGGCCATGCCGCACAATGCGCGCGTGTCCCTCGACCAGACCCTCTTCCTGCTGATCCTGGCCGCCGGCCTCTACCTGTTCGTCAGCGAACGGCTGCGGGTCGACGTGACCGCCATGCTGCTGTTGCTGGCGATGGTCCTGACCGGCGTGCTGGACCCGCACCAGGCGCTGTCGGGCTTCGCCAGCGAACCGGCGATCATCGTCGCGGCGGTGTTCGTGATCTCGGGCGGCCTCGCCGCCACCGGCATCACCGAGCGCATCGGCCAGTGGATCGGGCGCGCCGCGGGCCGCAGCGAGGCGCGCGCGGTGGCGGTGGTGATGCCGGCGGTGGCGGCGCTGTCGGCGTTCACCCACCACGTCATGGTCACCGCGATGATGCTGCCGATCCTGCAGCGCTACGCGCGCGAACGGCACCTGCCCGCGTCGCGGTTGCTGATGCCGATGTCGCTGGCGGCATCGCTCGGCACCACGCTCACCCTGGTCAGCGCGCCGGCCTTCCTGCTCGCGAGCGACATGCTCGAGCGCACGCCGGGCGCGCAGGGGCTGGGCATCTTCTCGATCACGCCGATCGGCATCGCCCTGGTCGTGGTCGGCGTCGGCTACATGCAGGCGGCGCGCTGGCTGCTCCCGCGGCGCAGCGGCGCGGGCGGCGAGGACGACTACCTGCGGCTGGAGCGCTACCGCACCGAGCTGCTCGTGCCGGAAGGCTCGCGCTGGAACACGCGCCCGCTGGAGGAGCTGCAGAAGTCGCTCGGCGACAAGTTCCGCCTGCGCGGCTGGCTCCGCGACGGCAAGCGCCGCGACGACCTCGGCCCCTCGAGTCCGCTGCTGCACGGCGACCTGCTGCTGGTCGAGGCCGCGGCCGACGAGCTTCTGTCGCTGCACGACGATCCCGGCCTGGACCTCAACGCGATCTCGCGCTACGGCAGCAAGCTCGGCGACGGCGACCTGCAGCTGGTGCAGGCGGTGGTGGCGCCCGGCTCCGAGTTCATCGGCCGCTCGATCCGCGAGCTGGATTTCTCGCGCCAGTTCGATGCGCTGGTGCTCGGCCTGTGGCGCCGCGACGGCGACGTGGCCGAACGCCTGTCGGACGCGCGCCTGCGCGAGGGCGACGTGCTGGTGCTGTGGGGCAAGCCCGAGCACTTCAGCGACCTGTCGGCGCACCACGGTTTCCTGATGCTCGTCCCGTTCGCCGGCGAGGCCAAGCGCCGGCTGCGCGCGCCGCTGGCGCTGGGCATCCTGCTCGCGACGGTGGCCGCGGCCGCCACCGAGTGGCTGCCGGCGCCGCTGGCCTTCATGCTCGGCGCGGTCGCGATGGTCGCGACCGGCTGCGTCGACATCAGCCGCGCCTACCGCGAGATCGACGTGCGCATCTTCGTGATGATCGCCGGCGTCATCCCGCTCGGCATCGCGATGGAACAGACCGGTACCGCCGACCTGCTGGCGCGCGGGCTGCTGCGCGTCGTCGCCGACTGGCCGACGCTGGGCGTGCTGCTGGTGCTGTTCGGCGCGGCCGCGCTGCTGACGCAGATCCTGTCGGACTCGGCGACGACGGTGCTGCTGGCGCCGATCGCGATCTCGCTGGCGGGATCGCTGGGCCTGCCGCCGACGCCGTTCGTGGTGTGCACGGCGCTGGGCGCGGTCGTCGCGTTCCTGACGCCGATCGGGCACCACGGGAACCTGCTGATCCTGGGGCCGGGGCAATACCGCTTCGGCGACTTCCTGCTCGTCGGCCTGCCGCTCACGGCGCTGATCGCCTTCGTCAGCGCCTGGCTCGCCCGCTGGCTCTGGCTGGCCGGCCCGCTCCTCCCCCACTTCTTCGGCTGATGCCAGAAAGCTTGGCCACAGATCACACAGATCCGAAAAACGATCAGAGCCGATAGGGCTTTAGTGGACTGTCGCAATTCGACCAGTCGCGCGAACCCACTCCTGCCTTATCCGCTCTGATCGCTCTTGGGATCTGTGGAATCTGTGGCTAAAAGAGACGCGCCTGGGGCGAAGGTTTGCGGGGGGCGACGAACTTCGCGGCGGTGGGCGCGGGGAGGCGGGTGAAGCCGAGGCGCGCGCGGGCCTTGCGGAAGCGCTGCTGCAGCAGCTGCGCGAACGGCCCCTCGCCGCGCATGCGCGTGCCGAAGGCGCTGTCGTAGTCCTTGCCGCCGCGCATCTGCTGGACCAGGCTCATCACGTGCGCCGCGCGCTCCGGATAGTGCAGCTGCAGCCACTCGCGCCAGACCTGCTTGAGTTCGTGCGGCAGGCGCAGCAGCACGTAGCCCGCGGACTGCGCGCCATGCTCGCGCGCCGCCTCGAGGATGTGCTCCATCTCGTGGTCGGTGACCATCGGCACGACCGGCGCGACCATCACCCCGACCGGCACGCCGGCCTCGTGCAGGGCGCGCATCGCGCGCAGCTTGCCGTGCGGCGCGGTCGCGCGCGGTTCCATGCGCGAGGCGACGCGGTTGTCGAGCGTGGTGATGGAGAAATGCACCGCCACCAGGCCGTCGCGCGCCATCGGCGCGAGCAGGTCGAGGTCGCGTTCGATCAGCGCGCTCTTGGTGACGAATTCGACCGGGTGCTTCGTTTCGGCCAGCACTTCGAGCACCTGCCGGGTGATGCGGTGGCGCCGCTCGATGGGCTGGTAGGCATCGGTGTTGATGCCCAGGGCGATGGTGGACGGCACGTAGCCGGGCTTCGCCAGCTCCTCGCGCAGGCGTTCTGCGGCGTTGGCCTTGGCGAACAGCCGCGTCTCGAAGTCCAGCCCCGGCGACAGGTCCAGGTAGGCGTGCGAGGGGCGCGCGAAGCAGTACACGCAGCCGTGCTCGCAGCCGCGGTACGGGTTGATCGACTGGCTGAAGCCGATGTCCGGCGACTTGTTGCGGCTGATGATGCTGCGCGCGCGCTCCTCCACGACGACGGTGCGCGGCGGCGCGAGCGGCTCGCCCGCGGCATCGAAGGCGTCGGCGTAGACGGAGCCCCAGCCGTCGTCCTCGCCGCGGGCGATGGTCTTCTCGAAGCGGCCGGCCACGCGCGAGGCCGCGCCCCGGCCCTTGATCGGGACCCGGGGCTCGCGCGCGTCGGCGAAGGCGCCGTCTTCGAGCCAGCCGTCTTCGAGCGCGCCGTCTTCCATCTGCGCAGCCTACGCTGTTACCGTCGCAGTGCCCGCGACCGGACGATGAACCGTTCATGCCGAACCCGCTGCGCGACCTCTGGGAATGGCTGGCCTCGATACCGCACATCGGGCTGTACCTGGCGCTCGGCTGGGCGCTGTACCTGCTGTGCCTCGGCGGCTGGATCGTGCTGCAGAAGCGCACGCCGGTCGCGACGCTGAGCTGGCTGCTGGGCCTGGCGGCGCTGCCCTACGTGGGCTTCCTCGTCTACCTGGTGCTGGGGCCGCAGCGCATCCGGCGGCACCGGCTGCGTCGCGCCCGCTCGCACGTCTCGTTGCCCGAGCCCGCCGGCGGCGGCGACGGCGCGATGGAGCTGGCGACGCTCGCGCAGTCGACCAGCGGCCTGCCGGCCAGCACCGCCACCAGCGTGCGCCTGCTGGTCGACGGCGCCGCCACCTACGACGCGCTGCTCGAGGCGGTGCGCGGCGCGCGCCACCACGTGCACCTGGAGTACTACATCTTCGCCGCCGACCGCACCGGTACCGCGTTGCGCGATGCGCTGGCGGAACGCGCGCGCGCCGGCGTCGCGGTGCGCCTGCTGCTGGATGCGGTCGGCTCCGGCGCGTGCCCGCGCGCCTTCTTCCAGCCCCTGCTGGACGCGGGCGGCGAACTGGCCTGGTTCCACCCGATGCATTTCGGCCGGATCTGGCGCCGCACCTGGGTCAACATGCGTTCGCACCGCAAGATCGTGGTGGTCGACGGCCGCGTCGGCTTCACCGGCGGCATCAACGTCACCGACGAGGAGAACGAGCGGCTGCGCGAGGACGCGTACCGGGACCTGCACCTGCGCATCGAGGGCGACGCGGTGCGCGGGCTGCAGCTGCTGTTCGTCGAGGACTGGTCGTACGCCACGGGGCAGCGCGACTTCATCTCGTCGGTGGCGCAGGCGATGCCGCCGCGCACGCCCGGGCCGATCGCGGCGCAGGTGCTGGGCTCCGGGCCGGATTCGCCGTGGGAATCGATCCACCGCCTGCACGTCGCGGCGATCCACGAGGCGAAGCAGCGGGTCTGGCTGGCGACGCCCTACTTCGTGCCCGGCGAGGCCGCGATGATGGCGCTGACGTCGGCCGCGCTCGGCGGCCTGGACGTGCGCGTGATGGTGCCGCGGCGCAGCGATTCGCTGACGGTGACGCTGGCCGCGCGTTCCTACTACGACGAGCTGATGGAGGCCGGCGTGCGCGTCTACGAGTACGGGCCGCGCATGCTGCACACCAAGGCGCTGCTGGTGGACGATTCGATGGCGCTGGTCGGCAGCGCCAACTTCGACTCGCGCAGCTTCAGCCTGAACTTCGAGGTCGCGGTGCTGTTCCGCGACGCCGGGATCGCGGGGGAACTCGCGCGGCATTTCGAGGCGGACCTCGCCAGCGCCCCGCGCGTGCGCGCCGACCGCGCCCGGCCGCTGTGGTCCGCGCGCTTGCCGGAGGCGCTGGCGCGGCTGCTGTCGCCGGTGCTCTGACGCCCGCGCGGCGCCGCCCACGCTAGACTTGCGTGGCAAGGAGGCCCCCATGCCCTGGATCCTGCTCGTCCTCGCCGCCGCCGCGCTTGCCCTGGCCTGGCGCAGCGCGTCGACCCCGGCGCTAGGCGCCGCGCTCCTCGCCTCGCTGCTGCTCGGCGTCGGCGCGATGCTCGCCTGGCTGGCGCAACGGGCGCGACGCCCGTGAGTACCGTCCTCAGCGTCAACGTCAACAAGATCGCGGTGCTGCGCAACTCGCGCGGCGGCACGGCCCCCGACGTCGTGCGCGCCGCCACCGTGTGCCTCGACGCGGGCGCGCACGGCATCACCGTGCACCCGCGTCCCGACGCGCGCCACATCCGCGCCGCCGACGTGCTCGCGCTCGCCGCGCTGTGCCACGCGCGCGGCGTCGAGTTCAACCTGGAGGGCAACCCGTTCGCGCCGCCGCGCGAGGGCTATCCGGGTTTCCACGCGCTGTGCGCGCAGGCGCGCCCGGCGCAGGCGACGCTGGTGCCCGACAGCGATGCGCAGCTCACGTCCGACCACGGCTTCGATTTCTTCGCCGACGCCGACCGCCTGCGGCCGCACGTCGCGGCGCTGAAGACGCTCGGCTGCCGCGTCAGCCTGTTCGCGGATGCCGGTGCGGGGACCGACGTCGAGGCCGCGGCAGCCGTGGGAGCCGACCGCATCGAGCTGTATACCGGCCCGTTCGCCGCAGCCTTCGCGGCCGGCGAACCCGGCGATGCGCTGGCGATGTGCGCGAGGACTGCGCGCCATGCCGCAGCCGCGGGCCTGGGCGTGAACGCCGGCCACGACCTCAGCCAGGCCAACCTCGGCGCCTTCGTCGCGGCCGTCCCGGGCGTCCTCGAAGTCTCGATCGGCCACGCCCTCATCGACGAGGCCCTCTACGACGGCCTCGACGCCACCGTCCGCGCCTACCTCGCCATCCTCGCCGCCTGAAAAAAAGCCCGCCACAGATTCCACAGATTCAAAAGGATCAGGGCGGATAAGCTTTAGTGGGTCCAGGCGCTCCCACGGTCGCGCGGAACCACTTTGCCTTGCTTGATCCGCCTTGATCCTTTTTGATCTGTGTGATCTGTGGCAAAGCTCCTTCGACGAGCCAAAAAAAAAGGCCGCCTTTTGGGGGCGGCCTGAAAGTTGGAACTTGGTAAGCGTCGTGGCGCGCGCGGCGCGCCGGCGTAGTGCGTTTACTTCTTGACGAAACCGATCTTCTGCATCTGCGCGTTGCGCGCCGTCGCGAGCACCTTGGCCAGCACGCCGTAGTCCGCGTCTTCCGCGGTGTCGATCTGCAGCGTGGGCTGGTTGTTGGGGTCGCGCTCGACCTCGGCTTCCATCATGTTGCGCAGGGCCGACAGCGGCACCGGGCTGTTGTTCCAGAAGACCTGGTTGGCGCCGTCGATGCGCAGGTCGATCGGCTCCGGCGGGTTCTTCTGCTCCGGCGGCGGCGTCAGCGACTTCTGCGGCAGGTCGATGTCGATCGGGTAGGACAGGATCGGCGCGGTCACCATGAAGATGATGAGCAGCACCAGCATCACGTCCACGAGGGGCGTGACGTTGATGTCGCACATCGGGCCGCCGCCCGAACCACCAGTACTCATTGCCATTGTCTTAGCTCCTCAGCGCGGCCGTTCTTTGGTGGCCACGAAGCCGACCTTGCGGATGCCCTGCGCCTGGGCGGTGTTCACCACCTCGGCGATGGTCCGGTACTTGGTCGTCTCGTCGCCACGGATGTTGACCGCGGGCTGCGGGGTCTTCTGCGCCTCGACCGAGAGCTGGCTCTCGAGCAACTGCGCCGTCACCGGCTGGTCGTTCCAGTACAGGCTGCCGTTCTCGGTCACCGTGACCGTGATCGGCGGGGCCGGCGGGATCTTCTCGTCGCGCTTGTCGAGGTTCGCCTGCGGCAGCTCGACCTTGATCTTGTGCGACATCAGCGGCGCCGTGATCATGAAGATGATCAGCAGGACCAGCATCACGTCCACGAGGGGCG
>JBDZUW010000165.1:0-2742 GCA_040255375.1 Luteimonas sp.
AAGCCCTGCAGGTGGGTGCCGCCGTCCTTCTGCGGGATGTTGTTGGTGAAGCAGAACATCGTTTCCTGGTAGGCGTCGGTCCACTGCAGGGCGACGTCCACGGTGATGCCGTTCTGCTCGCCGCTCACCGAGATCACGTTCGGGTGCAGGGGCGTCTTGAGCTGCGCGAGGTGCTCGACGAAGGAGCGGATGCCGCCCTCGTACTGGAACACGTCGCGGCGGGGCTCGCCGCGCTCGTCGACGAGCGTGATCTTCACCCCGGAGTTGAGGAAGCTCAGCTCGCGCAGGCGGCGCGCGAGGATCTCGTAGTGGAACTCGATGTCGGTGAAGGTCTCCGCCGACGGCCAGAAGCGCACCAGCGTGCCGCGCTTGCCGGTCGCTTCCAGGCGCTCCAGCGGCGCGACGGGTTCGCCCATCGCGTATTCCTGGTGGTGGTGGTAGCCGTCGCGCCAGATGTCGAGCGTGAGCTTGCTCGACAGCGCGTTGACCACCGACACGCCGACGCCGTGCAGGCCGCCGGAAACCTTGTAGCTGTTGTCGTCGAACTTACCGCCCGCGTGCAGCTGGGTCATGATGACCTGCGCAGCGGACACGCCCTCTTCCTTGTGGATGTCGACCGGGATGCCGCGGCCGTTGTCGAACACCGACACCGAACCGTCCTCGTGGATGGTCACGACGATGTCGTTGGCGTGGCCGGCGAGCGCTTCGTCGACGCCGTTGTCCACGACCTCGAACACCATGTGGTGCAGGCCGGTGCCGTCGTGCACGTCGCCGATGTACATGCCGGGGCGCTTGCGCACGGCTTCGAGGCCGCGGAGCACGGTGATCCGGCTGGAGTCGTACGCGTTGCCCGCTTCGTTCTCGGTGGCGGGCGAATCGTGTTCTTGCGACATGCGTTGGCAGGCTCCGATGGCGCACGGGGCCGCCTGGGCCCGACGCGCCGAAGACACACTAGTTATGGATGCGCGCAGTATAGCAATCCGGCGCGCTGTCTGCGGAGTCCCCTGCACCGCCGCTGGGGGTCGCTTCAGGCGGCGTCGGCGTCGGGGCGGAGATCGCCGTGTTCCACGTGGAACACGGCTGGTGCCTGCTCCAGATCCGGCGGCAGGTGTGGCGGTTCGGTTCCGGTGACGATGACCTGGGCTCCGGTGGCGGCCAGGCGCTCCAGCACCAGGGCCTGGTGGTTCCGGTCCAGCTCCGAGGCCAGGTCGTCCAGCGCCACCACCGGCCAGTCACCGCGCACCGCAGCCTGGTGCTCCGCCTGCGCCAGCAGGGCCGCCAGCGCCGTGAGCTTGGCCTGGCCGCGGGACAGCGCCTCGCGGCCAGGGATGGCTTCATGCTCGATCCGCCAGTCGGCCCGGTGCGGGCCCACCGAGGTGAACCCGGCGGCCAGGTCCCGCTCCCGGGCCAGCAGCAATGCGTCCGCGAGCGAAAGCTCCTCCTGGCGCCAGCCGGGCAGGTAACGCAGCCGGGCGCCCTGCCCCTCGGGAAAGACGGCGGCGGAGACCCGCTGCAGGTAGGGCTGCAGCGCCTGCAGGTAGCGCTCCCGCGCCTGCCCCAGCGGCGTTCCCGCCTGGTGCAGTTCATGCTCCCAGGCATCCAGCTGACCGTCGCGCTGGCGGGCCTTGAGCAGGGCGTTCCGCTGCTTCAGGGCGCGGGCGTAGCGGCGCCACAGGCCCAGGAACTCCGGTTCCACGTGGAACAAGCCCCAGTCGACATAGCGCCGCCGGGCCTCGCCGCCGCCCATGACCAGCGCGTGGCTGCCCGGCTCGAAGGTGACCACGGCCAGGGCGGCGCACAGGTCGCCGAGCTGGACGAGGGGCGCGCCATCCAACCGGCCCTCCCAGAGCTGCCCGGAATGGCGCAGGCCGGCCCGGCGCGTGCGCCCGGACGCCTCCTGCCACTCCACGAAGACCTCCACCGCCGGGGCGCCGGCACGGACCAGCCCGTCCCGCACCCGCCCGCGGAAGCTGCGGGCGTAGGCCATCAGGTGCAGCGCCTCCAGCAGGCTGGACTTGCCGCTGCCGTTCGGGCCGTGGATCAGGTTGAGGCCCGGCGCGGGCGCCAGCTCCCCGCGCTCGAAACAGCGCAGGCCAGAGAATTCGAGGCGGGTCACCCTCATGCCGGCCACCCGCAGCCCCATTCAGGGGCGCACAAAGCACGACGCCCGGCGGTGACCGGGCGTCCTTGCTGTTCCACGTGGAACCGGTCGGTCACAGGCGCAGCGGCATCACCACGTGCCGGCAGCGCTCGCTCCCGGCCTCGCGGACGAGGGCGGAGGAGTTGGCGTCCCGCAACTGCAGGACCACGAATTCCTCGCGCAGCGCGGTCAGGGCGTCCAGCAGGTAGTTCACGTTGAAGCCGATGGCCAGGCCGTCGACCTTGGTGTCGGCCTCGACTTCTTCCTGCGCTTCTTCCTGCTCCGGGTTGTGGGCGCTGATCTTCAGCTGGCCCGGAGAGACCTCGACGCGGACGCCGCGGTACTTCTCGTTGGAGAGGATCGCCGCGCGCTGCAGGGCGGCCCGCAGGACCTCGCGGTCGATCTTGACCTCGCGGTCGGCGCCGATCGGGATCACCGCCTCGTAGTCGGGGAAGCGGCCGTCGATCAGCTTGCTGGTGAAGGTGACATCGTCGCGCTTGATGCGGATGTGGCTGCGGCCGACTTCCAGCTCGAGGTCGCGGTCGCTGCCTTCCAGCAGGCGCTGCAGCTCGGTCACGCCCTTGCGCGGCACGATGATCTGG
>JBDZUW010000004.1:0-63359 GCA_040255375.1 Luteimonas sp.
CGATCGAGCCGATTTCCTGCGAGGACTCGCCGAGGCGCTTGATGCGCTTCGAGGTCTCCTGGATCTGGTCGCGGATGTTGTCCATGCCCTGGATCGTCTGGCGCACGACGCCGGCGCCGTTGGTCGCGATCTGCACCGAGCGCTGCGCCACTTCCGCGGACTCGGCGGAGTTGCGCGACACCTGGTTGATGCTCGCCGCGATTTCGTTGATCCGGTCGGAGGCGGAGTTGATTTCCGAAGCCTGGTGCTCGGCCGCCTCGGCGAGGTGCATGGCGGTCGCCTGCGTTTCCTGCGCGCTCGACGCCACCTGCACCGAGGTGTCGGTGATCGTCTGCACGAGGCTGCGGAGCTGCTCGACCGCGAAGTTGATCGAGTCCGCGATCGCGCCGGTCATGTCCTCGGTGACCGTCGCCTTCACCGTCAGGTCGCCTTCCGCGAGCGAACCCATCTCGTCCAGCAGGCGCATGATCGCCTCCTGGTTGCGGTTGTTCAGCTCGAGCGTGCTCTCGTAGCGCTTGCGCTCGGCGCGGCGGGTGGAGAAGTAGAGGCCGACCAGCGAGAGCAGGGTCAGCACGCCGGAGACGATCGACACCCAGACGCCGCCGATGATGCTGGTGTCCTTCAGCGAGCCGAACGCGGTCAGCGAGGCGAACAGGCTTTCGCTGTCGGCGAGCAGCTTGTCCGAGCCGGTGGCGATGGCCGCCGCCGCGCTTTGCGCGCGGAACAGGTTCTGCGAGGTGCTGAGGATCGCGTCGAGGTCGGTCTTCATCGCGGTCCACAGGGTGTTCGCCTGGTTCAGCGACGCGACCGCGGCGGGCGCGCTGACCTTCTGCGCCTCGCCGGCGCCGCCCTCGCGGAAGCCCTTGAGCACCTGCTCGAACACGCCGGCGTCGCGCGCGAGCGCGTCGCCCGCGATCTGCGCGCCGGCGCCGCCGGCCTGGATTTCCGCGACGCGGCGGGCCATGGTCGCCGCGAGGATGCCCTCGCGCACCGCCAGGTAGACCTGCGAGGAGGCCGACCCGCCGGCCAGCATCGCGCGCACCACCTCGTCCATCTGCGCCTGCAGCTGCGGCACGCGCTGCACGAAGCTGTTGGCGTTGCCGGCGAGGCCGAGCACCGCGCGCTCGGACTCGATCACCTGCTGCGCGCTCTTGTCGAGCGGGGTCCAGGTCTCGGCGACGGTGTTGATCGGGCCGCTCACGCCCGGCGCCTGGCCGTAGTTCGTGGTCAGCGTGCCGATGTCGCTGCTGATCTGGTTCTTGGTGGCCTTGAAGGCCGCGAACGAGTCCGCGTTGCCGCCGACAGCCTCGCGGCCCTGGTTGGCGAGCCGCTGCGAGTTCACCTGCAGGTTCGAGGCGGCGGTCGAGGCGCCACCGAGCAGGCGCGCCTTGTAGATCGAGTAGCCGGTGTTCGCGCCGAACACGATCAGCGACACGACCAGCAGGAAGGACCAGAAGCTGGTGCTGCGGCTGCCCTTGGCGGTGCTTTCCATCACGGTGCTCATCGTTCTACCCCTGGTCTTCCGTTGCGGTGCGCGGCGTCAGGCCGCGGCTTGCCTGAATTCGGGTGTGCGGGCCAGCTTCTGCAGGCTGAAGATGGCCCAGGCGTCGTCGCCGAGGCGGTACGCGCGCTCGACGAAATGGGTGTAGCGGCCTTCGGCGAGCGCCTGCTCGCGGACCGCGTCGTCGTCGAGGCGCTGCTCGTCCACGAAGCTGCGCTGGCCGAACAGCTCGTCGATGGTGACGGCGACGTCGCCGCCGGGCTGGCGCACGATCAGCACGCGCTGGCCCTCGTGGAGCACGGTGCGCTCGCCCTCGAGGAACTGCTTGAGGTCGACGATCGGCAGCAGGTTGCCGCGCACGTTGGCCACGCCGAGCATCCACGGCTGCGCGCCGGGGACCGGCGTCACCTGCGGCATCGGCAGGATCTCGACCACCTCTTCGAAGCCCGCGGCCAGCCGGCGGCCGCCGACGCGGAAGCCGACGCCACGCCACAGGCCGGGCGCATCGAGCTGCTCGGGCAGGCCCGCGACGTGCGCCAGGCTGCGCTGCTCGTAGTCGGCCAGGATGTCGAACGGCCCGCGCGCGGCCATCTCAGCCACCGACCAGCTCGTTGATCCGCGCGACCAGCGCCTCGGCGTTCGGCGGCTTGACGATGTAGTCCTTCGCGCCCTGGCGCAGGCCCCAGGCGCGGTCGGTGTCCATGTTCTTGGTGCTGACGATCACCACCGGGATCTTGCCGGTGGAAGCGTCCCGCGCCAGCGCGCGCGTGGCCTGGAAGCCGTTCATCCCGGGCAGGATCACGTCCATCAGCACCAGGTCGGGAAGCTCGCGCTTGCAGAGTTCGATGCCTTCCTCGGCGCTGCCCGACGACAGCACTTCGTGGCCGTTCTTCTCGAGCATCTGGGTGAGGACGGCGACGTCCGTCGGCGAGTCCTCGATCAGCAGGATGCGTGCCATGTGTGCCCTACCCCCCCGGTCAGGCGTTGACGTGCTTGCGGATGGCGTCGAGGAGTTCCTCGCGCGTGAATGGTTTGGTCACGTACTGCTCGGAGCCGACGATGCGGCCGCGCGCCTTGTCGAACAGGCCGTCCTTGGACGACAGCATGATCACCGGCGTGGACTTGAACAGCTGGTTGTTCTTGATCAGCGCGCACGTCTGGTAGCCGTCCAGGCGCGGCATCATGATGTCGACGAAGATGATCTGGGGCTGCTGGTCGGCGATCTTGGCCAGGGCCTCGAACCCGTCCGTGGCGGTGACCACGTCCGCGCCTTCGCGCTTGAGCAAGGTTTCGGCGGTGCGGCGGATCGTCTTCGAGTCGTCGATCACCATCACTCGGAGGCCGTCGAGGCTTCCGGTGCGGCTGTCGTCTGGCGTCATCAGTTGCTCCCCTGCGCGGTGCTCATGAGTGCCGGCCCCGCTGCGAAACACCTATATCCCAGCCCGCGGCAGGCGTGTCAAGCTTCCGTTGGCCGGACCGTGCTTCCGAACACGTTGCAGCGACGCCCGGGCGTTGCGCCCGCTGCTACCATGCCCTTCTCCCGCCGCGGACGCCCGCATGGTGCTCGACATCGTCGTCGTGATGGACCCGATCGGGTCGATCCGGATCGCCAAGGATTCCACCTTCGCGATGCTGCTGGAGGCCCAGCGGCGCGGGCACCGGCTGCATTACGTGGTCCCGGGCGGGCTCGGGGTGCGCGACGGCATCGCGACCGCCCTGGTCGCGCCCCTGTCGGTCCGCGACGACCCCGCCGGCTGGTTCGAGCTGGGCCCGGCCGCGCGCCGCGACCTGGGCGCGGGCGACGTGGTCCTGGTGCGGACCGACCCGCCGGTGGACAGCGAGTACATCCACGACACCCAGGTGCTCGGGCTGGCCCAGGCCGCCGGGGCCCTGGTGGTGAACGACCCGCAGGGCCTGCGCGACTACAACGAGAAGCTGGCGGCCCTGCTGTTCCCGCAGTGCTGCCCGCCGAGCCTGGTCTCGCGCGACCTGGCCGCGCTCAAGGCCTTCGTGGCCGACCACGGCCAGGCCGTGCTGAAGCCGCTGGACGGCATGGGGGGACGCTCGATCTTCCGCGCCGCCGCGGGCGATCCGAACCTGAACGTGATCCTCGAGACCCTGACCGCGGGCGGGCGCAGCCTGGCCATGGCCCAGCGCTGGCTCCCCGAGATCGCCGGCGGCGACAAGCGCATCCTGCTGGTCGACGGGGTGCCGGTGGATTACTGCCTGGCCCGTATCCCGCAGGGCGACGAATTCCGCGGCAACCTGGCCGCGGGCGGGCTCGGCGAGGCCCGGCCGCTGACCGACCGCGACCGCTGGATCGCCGCCCAGGTCGGCCCGGAGATGCGCGGCCGCGGGATGCTGTTCGTAGGCCTGGACGTGATCGGCGACTGGCTGACCGAAGTGAACGTCACCAGCCCGACCTGCATCCGCGAGATCGACAAGGCCTACGGGCTGAACATCGCCGGCCTGCTGTTCGACGCGATCGAAAGGCGGAGCCGCGCCCCCGGCCAGGGACGGTGAGCGCGGTGGCGTCGCGGCCGCGGATCGGGGAGCGCGAGCGCCTCCACGCGACGATGGTGCTGTCGCTGCTGCTGCACGGCTTGGTGATCCTGGGCGTGGGCTTCGCCCTGGAATCGGCGGCGCCGGTGATGCCCACCCTCGACGTGATCCTGACCCAGGCGCGCAACGCGCTGACGCCGGCCCAGGCCGACTTCCTGGCCCAGGCGAACAACCGCGGCGGCGGCGAGGACGACGTCGCCCGCCGCCCGCGCGACAGCCAGGCCGGCCTCGCACCGAAGCCGCAGGCGGGCGTGGCGCCGCGCGAGCTCCGCGCGCAGGCGCCGCGGCCGGCGCCGCCGCCCAGCGCGCGGGTGCTGTCGAGCACCGCGGGGCCGACGCCGATCCCGGTGGCGCGGGAAACGCCGGCCAGCGCGCGCGCACCGCTTCCGCCGGGCGAGCGCCTCGTGCCCGAGGACCTGGCGATGGCGCGCCTCGCCGCCGAGATCGACGCGAGCACGCGCCTGTACGCGCGCCGGCCCTCGCGCAAGTTCGTGTCGGCGAGCACCCGCGAATACGCCTGGGCCGGGTACCTGCGCGCGTGGGTGGACCGGGTGGAGCGCGTCGGCAACCTCAACTATCCCGACGAGGCGCGGCGGCGGCGCCTGGGCGGCACGGTGGTGATCAACGTCGGCATCCGCCGCGACGGCAGCGTCGAAAGCGCGGGCATCGTGCGCTCCAGCGGACTGCCGCTGCTCGACGACGCGGCGCTGCGCATCGCCCGCCTCGCGGAACCCTACCCGCCGCTGCCGCGCACGCGCGAGGATCCCGACATCCTCAACGTGGTCCGCACCTGGGAGTTCATGCCGGGCGGCACCATGCTCGACACCAACGCGGGGGACGCGCCATGAGACAGTGCACGCCATGAACCTGCTCGCCTTCGAAACGTCGACCGAAGCCTGCTCCGTGGCGCTGTGGCGCGACGGCGATGTCGTGGAGCGCTTCGAAGTCGCGCCGCGGCGGCACGCGGAACTCGCGTTGCCGTGGGCCGAGGCGCTGCTCGCGGAAGCCGGGCTGGCGCGCGCGCAACTCGACGCGATCGCGGTCGGGCGCGGCCCCGGCGCGTTCACCGGCGTGCGCCTGGGCGTGGCGATCGCGCAGGGCATCGCGCTGGCGCTCGATCGCCCGGTGCTGCCGGTGTCGACGCTGCTGGCGCTGGCGCTGCGCGCGCCGGCGGCCGCGGAACGCGTGCTCGCGGCGATCGATGCGCGCATGGGCGAGGTCTACGCCGGCGCCTTCGCGCGCGAAGGCGATGGATGGCGCGCGCTGCAGCCCGAGGCCGTCGGCGCCCCCGATGCGATCGCGCTGCCCGACGGCGACGGCTGGGCGGGCGTGGGCACCGGCTTCGATGCCGTGGACGGCGCGCTGCGGACGCGGCTGGGTGGCCGCCTCGCCTCCGTCGACGCCGCGGCGCTGCCGCATGCGGCGGACGTCGCGCGGCTCGGGGCCGCGCTGTTCGCGCGCGGCGGAGCGGTCGCGCCCGAGCGCGTGGAACCGGCCTACCTGCGCGACAACGTGGCGCTGACGCTGGCCGAGCAGGCGGCCTCGGCGAAGAAGGCCTCGACCTCGGACAGGTGACGCGTCGCCGGGAACGGCGGCAGGGACTCGAGGAACACGCGCCCGTAGGCGCGGCCGGTCAGGCGCGGATCGCACAGCACCAGCACGCCGCGGTCGGTCTCGGTGCGGATCAACCGGCCGACGCCCTGCTTCAGCGCGATCGCGGCCTGCGGCAGTTGCTCGTCCATGAAGGGATTGCCGCCCGCACGGCGCACCGCCTGCAGCCGCGCCTCGAATACCGGGTCGTCCGGCGCGGCGAACGGCAGCTTGTCCACGACCACCACGCTCAGCGCGTCGCCGGCGACGTCGACCCCTTCGCGGAAGCTCGCGGCGCCGAGCAGCACGCCGTTGCCGGACTCGCGGAAGCGCTGCAGCAGCTGCGCGCGCGGCGCCTCGCCCTGCACGAACAGCGGCCATGGTCCGTCGCGCAATGCCTCGGCCGCCTCGCGCAATGCGCGATGCGAGGCGAACAGGACGAATGCGCGGCCGCCCGATGCGCGCAGCACCGGGCGGATCGCGTCGACCAGCGCGCCGGTGTAGCCGCGCGACATCGGCTCGGGCAGGCCCGCCGGCAGGTAGCACAGCGCCTGCGCGTCCCAGTCGAAGGGGCTGGGCTCGAGCAGCGTGCGCGGTGCCTCGAGCCCGAGCCGCTGCGACAGGTGCCCGAAGCCGCCGGCGACCGAGAGCGTGGCCGAGGTGAATACCCAGGCCGCGCGCGACTGTTCGCGGTGCTGTCGCAGCGGGCCCGACACGTCGAGCGGCGTGCGCTGCAGGCGGAAGCCGCGCGGCGTCAGCTCGAACCAGAAGACGTCGCCGTCGCGATCGGCGCGCGCGGGCGCGTTCGACCCGTCCGCATCCTCCGCTCCATCCGCAGGACTTCCCGCCCAGCGCGACAGTCGCGCCGCGAGGTCGACGGTGCGCGCGTGGCAGGCATCCAGCCCGGGCGACGCCTCGCGCAGCGGCGCGAGCGCCGCTGCGAGGCCGGCCAGGGCCTCCGCCAGCGCGGCCAGCGCGTCTCCGACGGCGGGCTCGTCCTGCGCGCGCTCGCGCGTCGCACGCACCGGCAGCACGTCCATCGCCGCGCGCAGCGCGCGCGTCGCATGCTCGAGGCGCTGCGCCGGCGCCTGCAGCGCGGCGAGCGCGCCGTCGACGCCATCGCATTCGCGCAGCGCGTCGCGCGCCAGTTCCACCAGCGGCCGCGCGCCGATGCCTTCGCCGAAGAACTGCGCCGCGAGTTCCGGCAACTGGTGCGCCTCGTCGACCACGAACGCCTGCGCGCCCGGCAGGATCTCGCCGAAGCCTTCCTGCTTCAGCGCGAGGTCCGCGAGCAGCAGGTGGTGGTTGACGACGACGAGGTCGGCCGCCTGCGCGCGCTGCCGCGCCTGCACGACGAAGCACTCCGACCAGAACGGGCACTCGCTGCCGAGGCAGTTCTCCGCGGTGCTCGTCACCAGCGGCAGGACCGGCGAATCCTCGGGCAGGTCCTCGATCTCGGCGAGGTCGCCCATGCGCGTGCGTCCCGCCCACGCGACGATGCGCGCGAACAGCGCGGCCTGCGCGCGATCGCCGAACGTGGCGCTGCCGCGCGCCTGCTCGGTGCGATAGCGGCACAGGTAGTTCGCGCGCCCCTTCAGCAGCGCGGTCTGCAGGCCGATGCCGAGCGCGTCGCGCACGCGCGGCAGGTCGCGGTGGTAGAGCTGGTCCTGCAGCGCGCGGGTGCCGGTCGAGACGATGGTCTTCAGGCCCGACAACAGCGCGGGGACGAGATAGGCATAGGTCTTGCCGGTGCCGGTGCCCGCTTCCGCGAGCAGCGGTTCGCGCGCCTCGAACGCAGCGGCGACGGCCTCGGCCAGGCGCTGCTGGCCCGGGCGCGCGCGGAAGCCGGGGATCGCTTCGGCCAGCGCGCCGCCTTCCGCCAGCGCGGCGCGGCTCAGTTCGGATAGCGTCGACATCGGACCGCGTCAGTAGCGCGCGGGCGCCGCCACCGTGCACGCCTCGCGGCGCTGCGCGGCCGCGGCCGCGCCGGCCGCGTCGCCCGCGGCGAGGCGCACCTGGCGCTGCGTCTCCGCGTGGCGGCGGCACAGCGGCCCGACGCGGCTGCCTAGGTCCCATGCGCGCGTGGCCAGCGTTTCGGCGGCGGCGAGGTCGCCGAGCAGCACGGCCGCCTCGGCACGTTCCTGCAGCAACGCCGGATCGTCCGGCACCAGGCGCAGCGCGTGGTCGAGCGCGGCGGCGGCCTCCGCGGCGCGACCGGCCGTTTCCAGGCGCTGCGCCTGCACGCGCAGGTCTTCCACCATCGGATCGCGCAGCGGCTGCACCGACAACTCGGTGTCGTCCTGTCCGCCGGCGGCGCGGATCGCGGCGGCCATCGCGGCGGGCGCGATCGCCGGCGCCGCGGTCGCCGGCGCCGGCGGCGTGGCGCACGACGCGAGCAGCGCCGTGCAACCGGAAGCGAGCAGCGCCATGCGGATCACGCCCGCGATGCGGAACACGCGCGCCCTCACGGATTCGCCGGGGCCGGCGCCGCGGCGGGTTGCGGCGGAGGCGGCGGCACGCGCTTCGCCGGATCGTCGCGGTCGCCCCAGCCGAACCAGCTGCGCCAGCCGCCGCCGCTGTCTTCCCCGGCGTCCTCGCCCTGCTGCTGGTAGTAAGGATCGGCGTACGTGCAAGCACGGTACGGCGGCGCAAAGCCGGCGACGAATGCGAACTGGCGCGCATCCGGGCATCCCGGATCGGTGCTCGCGCCACCCTGCACCCACTGCCAGTCGATGCCCTTGCCGGCGACCTTCAGGGGCGCGCTCGGCAGCCGCGAGAAGATGCCCGACCACACGCGCATGGCGCCGGTCGCACCGTACAGGCCGGTCGGCGCGTTCTGGTCGTTGCCGACCCAGATCACCGCGAGGTGGTCGCCCGTCCAGCCCGCGAACCAGCTGTCGCGGCTGTCGTTGCTGGTGCCGGTCTTGCCCGCGGGAGTGAGCCGGCCGAGGCCGTCGGCGACGAGCTGGTGGCCGGTGCCGTTGGTGACGGCGTACTGCAGGGCGATGGTGACCAGCCGCGCGGCGATCGCGTCGCCTTCCTGCGCCGGCGCGGGCGCCTTGTCGTAGCGGTTGACGACCTTGCCGTCCGGGTCGATCACCCCGCGCACGGCATGCAGCGGCTGCACTTCACCGTCGGAGGCAAGGAACTGGTAGAGCTGCGCCATCGCGTACGGGCTCTGGTCGGTCGAGCCGAGGATCAGCGAGGGGTTCGGTTCGGCCTCGATGCCGGAGAGCGTGCGCAGCAGGTCGGCGATGCGCTCCGGCCCGACCTGCATGCCGAGCCGCACCGTCGCCTGGTTCCACGAATGCGCGAGCGCGTCGATCACGCGCACCGTGCCGTGGCTGCGGCCATCGGAATTGCCGGGGCTCCAGCGCTTGCCGGTGTCGAGGGTGACGGTCACCGGGCTGTCGTCGACGAAGCTCGCGAGCGACCAGCGCCCCGGCTGCGCCAGCGCGAGCAGGTACACGAACGGCTTGACGATCGAGCCCACCGGACGCTGCGCCTCGACGGCGCGGTTGAAGCCGTGCTTCGTCGGGTCGCGGCTGCCGACGACGGCGCGCACCTCGCCCTCGTGCACGTCGGTGACGACGAGGCCGGCCTGCAGCGGCGGCCCCTTGCGACGGTCGAGCTGTTTCAGCGTGCGCACCACGGCGCCTTCCGCATAGGCCTGCGCCGCCGGCGACATGCCGGTCATCACCGACAGGCCGGCGCCCTGCAGCGCGTCGGCGGGATAGTCGCGCGCGAGCTGGCGCCGCACCAGGTCGACGTACGCCGGGAAGCGGTTGGCCGAGGTGCTGCCCGGCGCGGTGGTGATGCCCAGCGGCGCGGCCTTCGCGCGCGCCAGTTCAGCGTCGTTGATCAGCCCCGTCTCGTGGAACTTCTCGAGCGCGAAGTTGCGGCGCGCGAGCGCGCGGTCGGGATGCTTGCGCGGGTCGTACCACGACGGGCCGCGGATGATGCCGACCAGCAGCGCGATCTGCGAGGTGCTGAGGTCGCGCAGGTCGCGGCCGAACCAGTACTCGGAGCCGGCCGCGACGCCGCGGATCTCCTGGCTGCCGCGCTGGCCCAGGTAGACCTGGTTGAGGTAGGTCTCGAGGATGGTGCTCTTGTCGTAGCGCGCCTCGAGCAGCAGCGCGTAGATGATCTCGTTGAACTTGCGGCTGAGCGTCTGCTCGCTGCCGATGCCGAGCAGGCCGCTGCGCGCGAGCTGCTGGGTGAGCGTGCTCGCGCCCTGCACGGTCTCGCCGCCGGACTTCACGGTGATGAAGACGGCGCGCAGCATGCCGCTCAGGTCGATGCCGTGGTGGTGGGCGAAATCGCGGTCCTCGACCGCCTGCAGGCCGGTGACCAGCAGCTCGGGCACGTCCTCGAGCTGGATCAGGCGGCGCTCTTCCTGCTTCTGGCCGTACAGCGTGGCGATGCGCGCCGGGTCCAGCCGCGCGCCGCCGATGGCGCGGTTGCGCGCGAGGTCGCGCAGCGCGGCCACGCGGCCGCCGGACACGACCACTTCCACCCTGCTCGGGCCCACGGGCCCGGTGACGTCCTGGAAACCGCGGCTGGCGATGCGCCAGGTGCTGCCCTGGTGGCGGTAGCTGCCGGGGCGCACGCCGGCGCCGTCGTCCTGGTAGGACGCGGCGTCGAGCTCGGTCTTGAGCGTGGCCGCGTCCATCGCCAGCCCGGGCGCCAGGTGCAGCGGGCGCGCGTATACACGCGTCGGGAGCTGCCAGCGCAGCTGCCCGAAGCGCTCGCCCACCTGGTGGTTGAGGTAGAGCACGTAGGGAACGAGGAAGCCGAGCCCCAGCCCGGCCGCGACCAGGCCCCAGGTCAGCAGGCGCCGTCGCCAGTCGATGGCCTCCGTGCCGGCGTCGTCGTGGTCGTCGTGGTCTTCGTTCTCGATGCGCGGCATGGACGGGAACTTCAGGTTGTTCGGGCCTGCGCGGCAGGCGCGTGGATGCGACAATGGCCCGGCGGGCCGGCGAACGCCGAGTCTAGCGCAGGCGGCGTGGGCGCCCTGCGCCCGCGTTCCTTCCAGTCAGCCGGAGTGCAGCGGTTTGTCGGCAGAGGTCCGGTTCCTGGTCGCGCGGATGACCGGCCTGCTGCGCCGCGGGATGGCGAGCCTGCGCACGCGCGGCTGGCAGGCGACGCTGGCGCACGCCCGGCAACGCTTCGGACCGGTGCGCACCGAGGCCTGCGACCTCTACGTCCCGCCCGCCGCCCCGTTCGCGCCCTTCGCGGTGCCGCAGTCGGCAGCGCCGCGCGCGAGCATCGTCATCCCCGTCTACGGACAACTGGCGCACACGGTCGCATGCCTGCGCGCGCTGGCGGCGCATCCGCCCGCGGCGCCGGTCGAGATCATCGTGGTGGACGACGCCTCCACGGACGACACGCCGCGGGTGCTGCCGAAGGTCGAAGGGCTCCGCTACCATCGCCGCGAAGCCAACGGCGGGTTCATCGCCGCCTGCAACGACGGGGCCGCGCTCGCCCGCGCCGGGTACCTCGTGTTCCTCAACAACGACACCGTGCCGCAACCGGGCTGGCTCGACGCGCTCCTGTCCACGTTCGACGCCGTGCCGTCGGCGGGCCTCGTCGGCGCGCAGCTGCTCTACCCCGACGGACGCCTGCAGGAAGCGGGCGGCGTGGTGTTCCGCGACGGCAGCGCATGGAACTACGGCCGCTTTGGATCGCCCTCGGATCCGCGCTACGGCTACCTGCGCGACGCCGACTACGCCAGCGGCGCGGCGATCGCGATCCCGCGTGCGCTGTTCGATGCCGTGGGCGGCTTCGACGCGCATTACGCGCCCGCGTACTACGAGGACACGGACCTCGCCTTCGCCGTGCGTGCCGCCGGGCGGCGCGTCCTCTACCAGCCGGCGGCGCGCATCGTCCACGACGAGGGCGCCACGTCGGGGACCGATCCCGGCACCGGCGCCAAGGCGGCGCAGGCGACGAATCGCACGCGGTTCGCGCTGCGCCGCGCCGCGGAACTGGCGGATCGCCTGGCGCCCGGCACGATCCCGACGCCGGCGCTGCTGCACCGCGACCGACCGCAGGTGCTGCTGGTCGACGCGCAGGTGCCGCGCCCGGACCACGATTCCGGCTCGCTGCGCCTGGTCAACCTCATGCGCCTGCTGGTCGCGGAGGGCGCGCACGTGGTGTTCCTCCCGACCGGCCGCGAAGGCGCGAGCCGCTACACGGCCGCGCTCCAGCAGCTCGGCGTGGAGACCTGGCATGCGCCGTACGTGCGCAGCATCCCGGCCTGGATGCGCGAGCACGGCCATCGCTTCGCGAGCGTGCTCGCCAGCCGCCACCATGTCGCGCGCGAGATGCTCCCGCTGGTGCGCGCGCATGCGCCCGGCGCGCGCTTCGTGTTCGACAGCGTCGACCTCCATTACCTCCGCGAGCGTCGCGAAGCGGAACTCGCCGGCGACGCGGTCCTGCTGCGCCTGGCCGCGCGCACGCGCCGCCGCGAACTCGAGCTGGTGGCGCGCGCCGACGCGACGCTGGTGGTCAGCGATGCCGAGCGCGAACTCCTCGCCCGGGACGCGCCGGGCGCGCGGGTCGAGGTGGTCTCGAACCTGCACAGCGTCGCCGGCCCCGGGCAGCCGTTCGCGCGGCGCCGCGACCTGGTGTTCGTCGGCGGTTTCCATCATCCGCCGAACACCGATGCGGTGCTGTGGTTCGCGCGCGACATCTTCCCGCGCATCCGTGCCGCGCTGCCCGACGTGTCGCTCCACTGCATCGGCGCCAGTCCGCCCCGCGAGGTGGCCGCGCTCGCGGCGCAGCCGGGCATCGTCGTGCACGGCCATGTCCCGGACATCGATCCGTACATGGACGGATGCCGCGTGGCGGTGGCGCCGCTGCGCTACGGCGCCGGCGTCAAGGGCAAGGTGAACCTGAGCATGGCGCACGGCCAGCCGGTGGTGGCGACGCCGTGCGCGGTGGAAGGCATGCACCTCGCCGACGGCGAGGACGTGCTCGTGGCCGCCGATGCCGACGCGTTCGCCGATGCGGTGCTGCGCCTGTACGGCGACGAGGCGTTGTGGCAGCGGCTCGCCGCGGGCGGGCTCGCGAACGTGGCGCGGCACTTCTCCGCGGACGCGGCGCGCGACACCGTCCGCCGCGTGCTGCTGCCCGGCACGGCCGCGCCTGCGCCCTGATCAGGCGCGGCGCGCGCGTTCGACGCCGGCGAGCCCTTCGAGCCGGCCGAGCAGGCGCGCGAGGTGCCCGAAGTCGGCCACCCGCACGCGCAGGCGCAGGCGCAACCGGCCGCGGCTGCCCTCGCGCCCATGCTCGCTATGGATGTCCAGCACGTGCGCGTCCTCCTGCGCGATCAGGTTGGCCACGTCCTTGAGCAGCCACTTGCGGTCGATCGCATCGACCTGCAGGTCCACCTCGTTGTGCGCGGCCGCGCCGCCCTGCCCCCACTCCACCGGCAGCACGCGGCCGGGCTGCGCGGCGGCGAGGCGCTGGAACGTCGCGCAGCCGGTGCGGTGCACGCTGACGCCGCGGCCGCGCGTGAGGTAGCCCGCCACCGGCTCCCCCGGCAGCGGCTGGCAGCAGCGCGCCATCTGCATCAGCAGGTTGCCGACGCCGACGACGGTGGCCGCCGAGGCCTTGTTGGACTTGCGGCGCGGCGCCACGCGGGCGGCGGGCTGCGATGGCGCATGGCCGTGCGCGGGCTGCGGCGCGGCCGCCGCGGCGCGCGCGCGCTCGTGCTCGGACAGCGCGCGCAGCACCTGGTGCGGACCGACGTCGCCGAGCGCGACCAGCACCTGCAGGTCCTCGACCGTGTCGGCGTTGAACCTGCGCAGCACCGGCGACAGGTCCGCATGTTGCAACCCCACGCGCTTGAGCTCGCGCTCGAGCAGTTCGCGGCCGGCCTGCAGGTTGCGCGCGCGGTCGAGGCGGTGGAACCAGCTGCGCACCTTCTCGCGCGAACGGGCGCTGGCCAGGAAACCGTTCGCGGCGACGAGCCAGTCGCGGCGCGGTTCGCCCGTCTTCGCGGTGAGGATCTCGACGCGGTCGCCGCTCTGCAGCTTGTGGTCGAGCGGCACGATGCGGCCGTCGACCTTCGCGCCGCGGCAGCGGTGACCGACCTCGGTGTGCACGTGGTAGGCGAAATCCAGCGGCGTCGCGCCGAGCGGCAGGTCCACCACCTCGCCCTTGGGCGTGAGCACGTAGACCCGGTCCTCGACCAGTTCGCTGTCGAGCTCGCCGAACAGGCCCGCGCCGTCGGCGGCGCGCGCGCCGCCGTCCTGCGCGGCGTCGGCGCGGCCGTTCTCGATATGCGTGTCGAGCAGCCGCCGCATCCACTCGATCTTGCGGTCGAGCGCCGCGTTGCCGGCGGCGGAGCGGCCGCCGGCGCCGGGGCCTTCCTTGTAGCGCCAGTGCGCCGCGACGCCGAGCTCGGCCTGCGCGTGCATCTCGACGGTGCGGATCTGCACCTCCAGCGTCTTGCCTTCCGGCCCCACGACGGCGGTGTGCAGCGAACGGTAATCGTTGCGCTTGGGCCGCGCGATGTAGTCGTCGAACTCGCCGGGCACCGGCGCCCACAGCGCGTGCACCACGCCGAGGGCGGCGTAGCACGCGGCGACGTCGTCGACCATGACCCGCACCGCGCGCAGGTCGTACAGCGCGTCGATCGGCGCGTCCTTGCGCTGCATCTTCCGCCAGATGCTGTAGATGTGCTTCGGGCGCCCGGAGATCTCGGCGCGCAGGCCGTGCCCCGCGAGCGCTTCGCCCAGCAGGCGCTTCACTTCCTCGATGTAGCGCTCGCGGTCGGCGCGCTTCTCGTCGAGCATGCGCGCGATGCGCTTGTAGGCCTCGGGCTCGAGGTAGCGGAACGCGAGGTCCTCGAGCTCCCACTTCAGCTGCCAGATGCCGAGCCGGTTGGCGAGCGGCGCGTGGATGTCGCGCGCGAGGCGGGCCAGCGCGACGCGCTCGTCCTCCGGCAGCGACGCGGCGCCGCGCAGGCGCGCGACCTGGCGCGCGAGCAGGATCGGCACCACGCGCAGGTCGCGCACGATCGCCAGCAGCAGGCGCCGCAGGCCTTCGCTGCCAGAATCGTGCTCGCGCCGCTCGGCGTGCAGCTGCCAGACCTGGCCGGCGGCGCGCTGGCCTTCGACGAGCGCCGCGACCTGCGGGTGGTGGCGCGCGATGTCGTCGTGCAGGCGCTCCTCCAGCGCGGGCGCGACGTGCAGGATCGCGGCGGCGAGCACGTCGCCGTCGGAATCGAGCGCGGCGAGCAGGTCGAGCGTGTCGCGCAGCACCGGCAGCGGGTCGCGCAACGCGGTGGCGCCGGCCTCGATGCCCTCGCGCAGGCGCTTGCGCAGCGCGGGCGGCAACGCGGCCGCGCCCGGGGCGTCGAGCAGCGCCGGGACGAGGGTGCGCGGATTGGCGTGCTCGGGGGAGGGCACGGCGGCAGGAAGTGGGGACCTGCCGCGACCTTAGCATCACCGCGGCCGCATCGCCGCGCCGGCGCCCGGAGCGTCGCGGCGGCGATTCAGCCCAGCGCTGCCACGCGCGCGGCGAGCTTCTTCGGCGAAACGCCGCCGCGGGTGCCGAGTTCCTGCGCGAACAGCGAGACGCGCAATTCCTCCAGGTCCCAGCGCAGCGCCTGCCAGCCCGGATCCCCGGCCTTGCCTTCGCGCATGGCGGCGGCGAGGGCGTCCGCGAAGGGCTTGAGCTCGAGCATGCGCGCCTGGTCGCGCGCCGGATCGCGCAGGGCCCGTTCGGCACGCAGCGCGAGCGCGCGCAGGTAGCGCGGGTACTCCGCCAGCGCCGGCGCGGGCACGTCGCGCAGGAAGCCGGGCGGCACCAGCGCGGCCAGTTGCGCCTGCATGTCGTCGAGGTTGCCGCGGGCCCAGCCGACCAGCTTCGAATCCAGCCTGGCGCGCGCGTCCGCGACCAGCGAAAGGATGGTTTCCGCCTGGCGCAGGCGCGCGACCGCCTCGGGGAAGAGCGCCTTGCCGATCGCGTCGCGGCGCGCGGCGAAGGCCTGCGGGTCGCGGATGCTCCCCGGCCCGCCATCGCCCGGGCCATCGGCCGCCAGCGCCGCGAAGGCGCCGTCGACCAGGTCGGCGCGCAGGCTGTCGGCGGCGACGCCGCGCGGCGCGGCCGATTCGATCGCCGCGTACAGCAGCGCGGTCTTCGGCTGCACCGGAAGCTGCTTGCGCGCCTGCTTCAGCTTGTCCGCCAGCGCGATCGCCAGCAGCCGGCGCACGCCGCCCGGGTGCAGGCGCGCCGCGACCGCCCGGTCCGCGTGCACGGCGAGCGAGGCGCTCTCGCCATCGTCCTGCAACGCGGGCCATGCGGGAACGCCGCCGGCGCCGGGCACCTGCTCCGGGATCGGCACGTCCGGGAACGCCACGAGGCCGCGGCGCGCCATGCCCTGCGCGGCATGGCGCGCGAACGCGGCGGCCGCGCGCTCGCCGAAGCGCGCGCGCAGCTCCATGAGGTCGCGCGACTCGGCGAGCACGCTGCGTCCGTCGGCATCGAGCAGCCGCAGGTTCGCGCGCAGGTGCGCTTCGATCGAGGCCGCATCGAAATCCGGGGCCGCGACCGCCGCGCCCGTCGCCTTGTGCAGGAAACGCGCGAGCTCGCCCTCGATGCTGTCGGCGGAAGGCTGCGGCCAGGCTTCGGCGAAGGCGCGCGCGAAGTCCGGCGCCGGCACGAAGTTGCGGCGCTGCGCCTTCGGCAGCGACCGGATCAGCGCCGCGGCCTTGTCGGCGACGAAGCCCGGCGCAAGCCACGACAGCCGCGCGGCGTCGAGCGCGTTCAGCAGGTGCAGCGGCACGGCCACGGTCATGCCGTCATCCACCGCACCCGGCTCGAAGCGATAGCGCACCGCGAGCCGCGCGTCGCCGAGCGCCAGGTACGGCGGGAACAGCGCGATGTCGCTCTCGTCGCCGGCCAGCAGGTCCTCGCGCGACCACTCCAGGCCGCGCTTCCTCTCCGGCGGCAGCGCCCGGTACCACGCGTCGAGCGCCTGCACGTTGTGCACGTCGGGCGGAAGGCGGTCGAGGTACCAGCGCGCCTGCCAGTCCTCGTCGACGACCAGGCCGGCGCGGCGCTGCTTGGCTTCCTCCTCGCGCGCCTTCGCCAGCGTCGCCAGGTTGCGCTTGAGGAAGGGACTGCGCGTGTCGATCTCGCCGGTGAGCAAGGCATCGCGCACGAACAGCGCGCGCGACTCCTCCGGGAACAGCGCGCCGTAGTGGATCGGCCGCGAGGGCGCGAGCACGAGCCCGAACAGGCTGACCTGCTCGCTGCCGACCACCCTGCCCTGCCTGCGCGACCAGTGCGGATCGAAGCGGCGCCGCGCGAGCAGGTGCGGCAGTTCGGCGATTACCCAGTCCGGCTCGATCGACGCGTTGGTCAGCGCCCAGACCTTCTCGGTATCGAGCAGCGTGGCCGACAGCACCCACGGCGGCGGTTTCTTCGCCAGGACCGAGCCGGGGAACAGCTGGAACCGGCGCCCGCGCGGGCCCTGGTACTGCGGGGGCGCCTTGCGGTCGCGCTCGCGCCCGTCCTGCAGGCGGTTGCCGACCTGCGTCGGCAGGCCCGCGAGCAGCGCGCGATGCAGCGCGACGTAGCGGCGGCGCTGCGCCGCTTCGTCCGCGTGCGCGCCGCCCGCGCCCGCGGTGTCGTCGCCGCCCGCCTTCCCGCCGTCCGCGTCCCAGCCGAGTTCCGTGCACGCCAGCTTCAGCTGGCGGTGCAGCTCGCGCCATTCGCGCAGTCGCAGGAAGCCGAGGAAGTGCTTCTCGGCCCAGCGCCGCAGCTGCGACTGGGTCAGGTCGTCGTGCGCCGTTGCGTAGCCGCGCCAGAGGTTGACGATGCCGAGGAACTCCGAGCGCGGGTCGGCGAACTGCGCGTGCGCGGCGTCCGCCGCGGCGCGCTGGTCGGCCGGCCGCTCGCGCGGATCCTGCACGCCGAGGAAGCTGGCGATCGCCAGCATGTCGCCGAGGCAACCGTGCGCATGCGCCGCGACCAGCATGCGCGAGAGCTTCACGTCGATCGGCATGCGCGCCATCAGGCGGCCGGTGGCGGTCATGCGCCGGCGCTCGTCGACCGCACCGAGTTCGAGCAGCGTCTGCCAGCCGTCGGCGATCGCGCGCGGCTCCGGCGGCTCGAGGAAGGGGAAGTCCTCGATCGCGCCGAGGCCGAGCGACAGCATGCGCAGGATCACGCCCGCGAGCGCGGCGCGGCGGATTTCCGGATCGGTGTACCGCGGGCGGGATTCGAAATCGGCTTCGGAGTACAGGCGGATGCAGGTGCCGGGCGCGACGCGCCCGCAACGGCCCTTGCGCTGGTCGGCGCTGGCCTGGCTGACGGCCTCGACGTGCAGGCGGTCGAGCTTCTGCCGCGGGCTGTAGCGCTTCACGCGCGCGACGCCCGGATCCACCACGTAGTGGATGCGCGGCACGGTCAGCGAGGTCTCGGCGACGTTGGTCGCCAGCACGATGCGCCGCTGCGGACCGGGGTGGAACACGCGGTCCTGGTCGCGCGCGGACAGCCGCGCGTACAGCGGGAGCACCTCGGTATGGCGGTAGCCGCGCTTCTCCAGCGCCTGGTGCGCGTCGCGGATCTCGCGCTCGCCAGGCAGGAACACGAGCGTGTCGCCGCCGGCGCGTTCGCGGTCGATCTCGTCGCAGGCCGCCACGATGCCGTCGAGCACGCTGCGCTGCCCCTCGTCCTCGCCCTCGCCTTCCAGCGGGCGGTAGCGCACTTCCACCGGGAAGCCCCGGCCCTCGACGGAGACGACGGGCGCATCGCCGAAATGCGCGGAGAAGCGCGCCGTGTCGATGGTCGCGGACGTCACGATCAGCTTGAGGTCGGGCCGGCGCGGCAGCAGCCGCTTCAGGTAGCCCAGCAGGAAGTCGATGTTGAGGCTGCGCTCGTGCGCCTCGTCGACGATGATCGTGTCGTAGCGCGACAGCAGGCGATCCGACTGGATCTCGGCCAGCAGGATGCCGTCGGTCATGAACTTCACGACGGTCGAATCGCCGACCTGCTCGCTGAAGCGCACCTGGAACCCGACCGCCTCGCCGAGCGGCGCCTGCAGTTCCTCCGCGACGCGGCGCGCCACCGCGCGCGCGGCCAGCCGCCGGGGTTGCGTGCAGCCGACCATGCCGTCGACCCCGCGCCCGGCGGCCAGGCACAGCTTCGGCAACTGGGTGGTCTTGCCGGAGCCGGTCTCGCCCGCGACCACCACGACCTGGTGCGCGCGGATCAGCGCGACGATCCGCTCGGCCTCGGTCGCGATCGGCAGGCCCGGGTCCACCGGATGGCGGGCGAGCGCCGCCACCCGCGCCTCGCGCGCGGCGCGCGCGGCGGGATCGGCGATAGGCCGGGTCGATGGGCGCCTTCGCAACGGCGTATTTCCATGCTGCACGGGAGGGGACTATTGTGAAGCTTCCTCCCCACGGAAGTCCGAACCATGGCCAAGTCGAAATCCAGGTCCGGGGCAGGCGCCCCCTCGAAGGCGGCGATGCAGGCGGGCGGCGCGCCCGCGATCGACATCGGGCTGACCGCCGCGCAGCGCGCGAAGATCGCGGACGGGCTGTCGCGCTTCCTTGCCGACGCCTACACGCTGTACCTGAAGACCCACAGCTTCCACTGGAACGTGACGGGCCCGATGTTCAACACGCTGCACCTCATGTTCGAGACCCAGTACACCGAGCAGTGGACGGCCCTGGACCTCGTGGCCGAGCGGATCCGGGCGCTCGGCGCGCGGGCGCCGGGGTCGTATGCGGAGTTCGTGCGCCTGTCCTCGATGCAGGACGAGCCGGCGCCGGCCGACACCGGCGACTGGCGCGAAATGGTCCGCCAGCTCACCCTGGGCAACGAAGCGCTGTGCCGCACCGCGCGCAAGGTGCTCAAGACCGCGGACGACGCGGGCGACGACCCCACCGTCGACCTCATGACCCAGCGCCTGCAGGTGCACGAGAAGACGGCCTGGATGCTGCGCTCGCTGCTGGAGTAGAGGCGGCCCGCGGCCGGCTCTACTTGATGCGGACGCGGAACTTGAGCGTGAACTGGGCGTTGTTCGCGTTGAACGCGCCCTTCGGGTTCACGCGCAACGCGTCGACGGCCGGATCGAACCCGTCGGCGTCGGGCACCGGCACATAGGTCCAGGTCGCGCCGCCGTCGCTGGAGAAATCCACGTCGTCCGAGAAGTCGCCCAGGCCGGTGAACGTGTACGTCATCCCGCTCGCGGGCGAGCCGTCGAGGTAGGCCACCGGCCCCGAGCCCGCGCCGGCGATGTCGGCGACCCGCAGCTCCACCTGCGGGGGCAACGGGTCGGTGAGGACGATGGTGTCCGCGTCGATCGGGGTCGCCGCCGGATTCGTGACGATGATCTGGTAACGCACCACCGCGCCCGGGATCGCCTTGGGATTGGTCGTGCCGTTGATCGGGTCCGATCGCACCAGGCTCGCCTTGACCACGTTCAGCGGCACGGTCTTGCTGTTGTTCCAGGTGCAGGACACCGAGCTGTCGGCGGGCATCAGGATGGTGCGGCTGAGCCCGGTGCCCGAGACCGCCACCACGCTCGCGTCGGTCACCTTGCTGCACGCGAGGCTGGGCGTGTAGGCGCCCGGATCGCCGGTGGTGTAGGCCTCCGCCAGGGTGATCGTCGCTCCCGCGCCGCTGGTGGCGCTGGCGGGGGTGCTGGTGGACGGCGCGGTCGAGCTGCCCGCCACCGCCGTGGTCCCGCCGGAGATCGCGAGCGAGACGCTGTCCCCCGGCGTCGCGGAGCCGCCCCAGGCGGCGTCCAGCGTGATCGCGCCCTCGACGTCGAAGCTCGCGTTGCCGGTGTGCGTGATGGTGTTCTCGACGCCTTCGTAGCCCTTGACGCTGGCCGTCCACGCGCCGAGCCGCGCGTTCGCGGGCAAGGCGTAGGTGTATTCGTAGGTGCGCGTCGCGTTGGCGGTGTCCTCCGCGACGAGGTTCATCGCGCCGGCGTTCACCTTGATGGCGGCCGCGGGGTCGGTGATGGTCACCGTCGCGTGGTTGACGTCGTCGCTGCCGAACGGATCGCTGATGACGGCGCGCACGTAGACCGTTCCGCCGGGCAGGTAGCGCGTCGACGTCGCGATCGACGGATAGGGCAGGCTGTAGGCCTCCGCGCTGTCGACGTTGATGACGGTCGTGGTGGCGAAGCTGACCGTGCTCCGGTTCGAGCCGTCGTACTGCTGGATGCCGATGCTGCGCGTGCCGTTGCCGCTGGAGACGTTGGTGACGCGAAGCACCAGGGTGTCGCCGGCGGCGAGCGAGCCCACGCCCCCGCCCCCGACGACGAAGGTGAAGGTGCGCAGGGTCGGGGTCGCCGAGGTGAAGTTCGGCGTGGTCCCCGCCGCGGTGCCGATCTGCGTGATGCCGTTCTTGAACAGCTGCACCTGCACCGTGCGCGGGCTGCCGATGGTGCCCGTCGCGTAGGTGACCAGCGAGACGGTCACCGACGAGGTCGGCGTCAGCACCAGCGGCTTCTTCACCGCCGCCAGCGTGAAGTCGGCGGTCGAGGCCTCGCCCACGGTCGTGGTCGCGCTGCCCGGCTGCCGCGTCCGGCTCATGCTGCGGTCCGCGTAGACGTAGAGCACCTTGTCGCCCGCGGCCGCCACCTGCGACTGCAGGACCGTCACCAGCGGCGCCACCGGGGTGGCGCCCGGTCCGTTGGGATTCGAGACCGTCGCGGTGTTGTTGATGGTCGTGCCCGCGGTGGCGCCGCCCGCGACGGCGACGTCGAAGACGACGGTCACGGTGCCGTTCGCGGGCACGGCGATGCCGTTGATGGCGAGCTGGCCGGTGCCGTTGGCGCCGCCGCTTCCGCTCGAGGCATCGGTGCTGCCGGCGGGCAGGCTGACGACGGTGAAGCCGGTGACGTTGGCCGGGATGTCGTCGGTCACCGAGACGTTCGACGCCGCGGCGCCCGCGCTCTCGGCGAGCGTGATCGTGTAGCGCAGGATGTCGCCCGGCGCGGCATCGCCGCCGTTCAGGTCGACGACCTCCTTCGCGGTGCCGGGGCCCGAGAGATCGGGATGCAGGACGGTGGCGGTATCGGTGTTGCCGGCCTGCGGCGCGCCGGCGTTGACATTGGGGTTGGCGACCTGGGCCTGGTTGTCGATGCTCGCGCCGGCCGAACCCGCCACCGCGACCGTCAGCGTGATCGCCGGCAGGCTGGCGCTCGCGGCCACCCCGCCGCCATTGGTGCAGGTCACGACCTGGCCTGCGGCGCTGCAGCTCCAGCCCGTCCCGGTGGCGGAAACGTAAGCGAGCCCGGACGGCAGGGTGTCGGTGACCGTGGTCGTCCCCGCGATGGCGGAGAGGCTGTTGTTCGTCACCACGAGCGTGTAGCTGGCGTTCGCCCCGGCGACGAAGCTTCCCGTGTGCGATTTCGCCACCGAAAGCACCGGCAGGCCGACCAGGAACGCCGCGTTGGCCGTATGGGTGACGGTCCCTTCGGTGCCCTCGGTGGCGGTGACGCTCGCCGTCCAGTTGCCGACCGCGGCGCCGCCCGGAAGCACGTACGCGTACTCGAAGGTGCGGGTGGCGGCGCCCGAATCGGCCACCTGGGTCATGGCCAGGTTGCTGCCCTGGACGACACCGTTGGCGTCCGTCAGCTTCAACGTGGCGCCACTGACGTCGTAGCTGCCGAACGGATCGCTGGCGACCGCGCGGACGTACACGGTGGTGCCCTGCGTGTACGAGGCCGAGATCGCGGCGGAGGGATAGGCGGCCGAGTGCAGCGCCACGCTGTCGACGTTCACCACGGTGCTGGCGGTGAACGTCGCCTTGCTCGCGCCGACGCCGGCCACCCGCTGCGAGACCGCCACGCGCCGGTTGCCGGTGCCGTGGTTGTTGTTGAAGCGCAGGTTGAGCCCGCCGCCCGCGTTGATCGTCGTCGCCGGGATGGCGATCGAATAAGTCCGCAGCTGGGTCCCGCTGTTGCCCACGATGTACACGTTCGGCGACGTGGCGATCACGGTGCCGCCGTTGAGCAGGCTCACGGTAGTCGGCCGGCGATTGCCGTTGGTGCCGTTCGTGCCGGTGCCAGTGGGCGCCGCCACCAGCTCGACCGTGACGGTCTGCGCGGGCAGCTGCAACGTCTTGCCCGCGGCGATCGCCGGCGTCAGCGTCCAGGTGGTGCTGGCGCCGCCGTTGACCGTGATCGGCGTCGTCGTGTCGGCGGCCTGCGGCGTGCGCGTGAGGCTGCCGTTGTCGTAGGCGTAGAGGACCTTGTTCCCGGAGGCGGCGATCTGCGATTGCGAGACGACCACGGTGGGGGCGGAGACGTCGCCGCCACCGCCGCCCGGCACGGTGATGGTGGCGGTGTTGTCGATCGCCGTGCCCGGCGCGGTGCCGCCCGCGACGGTCACGTCGAAGACGATGGTCGCCGTGCCGTTGGCCGGCACGGCGATGCCGGTGACGTCGAGGTAACCGGTGCCGTTGGCGCCGCCGCTGGCGGTCGACGCATCGGCGCTGCCCGCCGGCGCGCTCACGACGCTGAAGCCGGTGACGTCGGCGGGGATGTCGTCGGTCACCGAGACGTTCGAGGCCGCCGCGCCGGCGCTCTCGGCCAGGGTGATGGTGTAGCGCAGGGTATCGCCCGGGTCCGCGTCGCCACCGTCGAGGTCGACGACCGTCTTCGTAGAATTCGCGGAGAGCAGCGGATGCAGGATCGTGGTGGCGTCGGTGTCGGTGTTGTTGGCGGCGACGTTGTCGAAGACCGGGTTGGCGACCGTGGCCGTGTTGTCGACCGACGCGGGCGCGCCGGCATCCACGGTCACGCCGACCGTGATCGCCGGCAGGCTCGCGCCGCTGGCGATGCTGCTGCCGGTGGTGCAGGTCACGGTCGGCGCGCTGAAACCGCAGGTCCAGCCGCTGCCGGACGCCGACGCGTAGGCGAGGCCGGACGGAAGCGTGTCCGTGACCGTGGTCGTGCCCGTCGCGGGCTGCGGGCCGTTGTTGTGCACGGTGAGCGTGTAGCTGCCGCTGCCGCCCGGCACCCAGCTGCCGGAATGCGCGCTGTCGATCGCGAGGTCCGCGACGGGCTCGTTGGTGACGCTGATCACCTGCGCGGTGAGGTACACGTCGTCGGCGCCGGTGCTGTACAGCGTGGTGGCCGAGGTCTGGCCCGCCGACAGGTAGGCGCCCACGTCGTAGGTGTCGATGTCCACGCCCCAGGCCGAGCTCGAGCCGAGCGTGTTGATCGTCGAGTTGTACTGGTTGTTGCCCGGGCTGTAGCCGTCCGTCAGCGAGTTCCCGTTGAACTCCAGGTCCTCGCCGAGGCCGTTCTGGGTGGTGTTGATGTCGTCGTCGCCGCCCCAGGAGATCACGGTCATCTTGCCGTCGATGCCGCTGGACGGGATCTTGAAGTTGCCGGGGTTGAGGACGATGCTCGTGCCGTAGAAGTGCTCGAGCCCGTCGAAGATGTTGATGACGCGCAGCGGCTCGGTCGCCTTCTCGTAGACCACGACCAGGCTCCAGCCGGCGATCACGCCCTGGTAGGTGCAGTAGAGCGCGCCGCCCGGCGTGTCGGTCACCTGCGCGCCGAGGCCGCCGAAGGTGTAGGTGCCGTTGCCGCCGACATAGGCGGTGACGTCGACCACGCCGCCGAAGTAGTGGTAGTCCTCGCCGAGGAAGTTGAGCGTGTCGTTGTATTGCGTGTCCGCCGACAGCGCGTAGCCGTTGAACGTGATGTCGTAGTCCGGCGTGTCGCCGTCGCCGACGAAGTACAGGTAGGCGGCCCGGATCGTCGCGCCGGAGGGCACGCCGCTGATGGCGGCGGAACCGGTCGACTGCACCGCGCAGGGATCGATGCCGTTGGGTTGGGTGCGCAGGCTGCCGCCGGTCACCACGTAGTTGATGTTGCCGGCGAGGCTCTTCGTGTTCGAGATCGACGGCGTCGCCGCGGCCGTGGCCGCCACGGCCGCGAGCAGGAGACCCGCGCACGCCAGCAGCCACCCCCGTCCCGGGCGCGGCCGTCCTGGTCCGCTTGTCGTCCCCCTGTGCACCAGCGATTCCCTGTGACGCGGATCGTCGCCGGGCCATCTGGGGGCGCGGCGGAACCCGACCCCTCAGGAAATAGCGCGATCGCGCCGCCGGCGCAACCCTTTTCCCGGCCCGCGGCGTCCCGCTACTCGATCCGCATCCGCAATTTCACCGTGAATTGCCCGTTGTTGGCGTTGAGGACGCCCTTCGGGTTGATGCGGACGTGCGTCACCGCCGGGTCCGTCCCGTCGGCCCCCGGCGACGGCACGTAGGTCCAGCTCGAGCCGCCGTTGTTCGAGAACGCGATGTCGTCCGTCGTGCTCGACAGCGACGTGAACGTGTACGTGAGGCCGCTGGCCGGCGAGCCGTCGAGGTATTGCACCGGGCCGGAGCCGGAGGCGCCGATGTCGGCCACGCGCAGGTCCATGTGCGCGGGGATCGGGTCGGTGATCACCACGCTGTTGTTGTCGGCGGGCAGCGCCGCGGGATTGGTGACGATGATCTGGTACTCGACGATCGCCCCGGGGATCGCCTTGGGCAGGGTGGTGCCGTTGACGGGATCGGAGTAGGTCGTCGCGAGCTTCACCACCGTCAGCGGCACGGTCACGCTGTTGGTGTATGTGCAGGTGACCGAAGCGGCGGGCATGACGATCGTGCGGCTCAGGCCCGTGCCGCTGGGCGTGACGGTGGTGCCGTCGCTGTCCTTGGTGCACGCCAGCGTCGTCGTGTAGCTGCCCGCGGAGCCGCTCGTATACGCCTCGGTGAGCGTGATGGTCGCGCCGGTCGCACCGTTGGCCGTCGCCGGGGTGAGCGTCGACGGCGCGGTCGAACTGCCCGCCACCGCGCTCGTGCCGCCGGTGATGGTCAGCGTCACCGCATTCCCCGCCGTGGTGCCCGCGCCCCAGGTCTTGCGCAGCGTGACCTTGCCGCCCACCGGGAAGGTGCCGTTGGCGGTATGGGTGATGGTGCCTTCGCTGCCCTCGTTGGCGGTCACGCTGGCCGTCCAGCTGCCGACCGCCGCGCCGGCGGGGATGGTGTAGGCGTATTCGTAGACGCGGATCGCGCCCGACGTGGACTTGGTGTGCGTCCCGTTGACCAGCGCGGCGGTGGCGACCGTGCTCCCGCCCGGGTTCTTGATCACGATGCTGCCGCCGCTGATGTCCGCGAACCCGAACGGATCGCTCACGGTCGCCCGCACGTAGAGCGTCTCGCCCGCGCCGTACGAGGCGGCCTGGGACGTCGACGGATAGGCCGCCGAATACGCGGTGACGCTGTCGACATGGACCACCGTCGGCGTGCTGATCGTGACCGTGCTGCCGCTGCCCGCGTTGTACTGCTGGAACAGGACGCTGCGGTCGTTGCCGCCGGTGTCCGAATCGTTGTAGATGCGGAGCACGAGCTTGTCGCCCACGTCGAGGTTGCCGGCGGTGCCGAACGAGGGCGCGGTGATCGTGAACTGCTGCTTGGCCAGCGTGGTCGACGAGAAGCTGACCGTGCCGCTCTGCCCGCCGATCTGCGTGTCGGTGACGCCCACCCGCTTGAACAGCTTGACGTAGACGTTGCGCGTCGTGGTCGTAGTGCTGCCGGCGCGCGCGAGCCACAGGTCGATGTTGATCGTGCTGCCCGCGGTGATGTTCAGGTTGGCGGCGACCCCGGGGAGCACGAAGTCGTGGTACACCGATACGCCGGACGCGGTGGTGTTGCTCGCCGCGGTGGACTGCGGGACGCGGGTCATCGTGTCGTTCGCGTAGACGTACAGCACCTTGTTGCCGGACGCGACCACCTGCGACTGCGCGACCGTGATCGAGGCGTTGGGGGTCGCCCCGGCGCCGCCAGGGTTGGAGATCGTCGCCGTGTTGTCGATCACGAGGCCGGTGCCGGCGGAGCCGGAGACCTGCACGTCGAACACGAGCAGGCAGTTTCCGCCGCCGGCGACGCCGAGCCCCGTCACGGTCAGCGTGCTGCCCACGACGGACGGCGTGCCGCTGCAGGTGCTCAGCCCGGCATTGAGGCCGGTCAACCCGGTCAATCCGGCGGGAAGCGTGTCGGTGACGGTGACGCCGCTCGCGGCGTAGCCCGCCGACTCCTTCACGGTGATCGTGTAGCGGAGCGTATCGCCCGGATTGGCGTCGCCGCCGTTCAGGTCGGTCACCGACTTGGTGGACGTGGACAGGTCCGGGTGGCGGATGAGGGCCGTATCGGTGTTGCCCGGCTTCTGGAACCCGGCGCCGATGGTCGAGTTGCCGACGGACGCCTGGTTGTCCACCGAGCTGCCCAGCGCGCCCGACACCGCGACCGTGAGCGTGATCGGGGCCATGCTGCTGGTGGCCGGGATGCTTGCCGTGCTGGTGCAGGTGACGACCTGGACGGCCGCGCTGCAGGTCCAGCCCGTCCCGGTGCCCGACACGAACGTGAGGCCCGCCGCGAGCGTGTCCTTCACGGTCGTCGTGCCGGTCACGGTCGAGCCGCCCGTGTTGCTCACCGTCAGGGTCCAGGTGTTGTTGACGCCCGCGGTGAAATCCCCGCTGTGCGACTTGGCGACCGTCAGCGCCTTGGGCGCGACGGTGAAGCTGCCGTTGCGCGTGTGGCTTACCGTGTTCTCCGAGCCCTCCTTGCCGGTGACGGCGGCGAGGAAGCTGCCGTAGTTCGGGCTGGCCGGGATGGTGTATGCGTATTCGTAGATCCGGTTCGGCGTGCCGTCGTTGGCGGGGCTGGTCTTGGCCGTCATCGCCGAGCCGTTCACCACCGTCGCGCCGGTGCCGTCCTTGAGGAGCAAGGTTGCGGCGGAGACGTCGTAGCCACCGAACGGATCGCTGATGTCCGCGCGGATATACACGACGTCGCCAGGTTCCCACGTGGTCTTGGTCGCGGTGGACGGATAGGCGGCCGAGTACACGGAGACGTCGTCGACGTTGATCACCGTGTCGCTGTTGAACGGCACCGTGCTGAGGTTGGCCGCCGAAGTCCTCGCGTACACGTAGATCTGGCGGTTGCTGGTCGTGTTGTTGTTGTTGACGCGGAGGTTCAGGCCGCTGCCGGCGCTGATCGTGGTCGCCGGGATGGTGACGTTGAACGTCCGCCCGGTCGTGGTGGTTCCCCTGATGTTCTGCGAGGCGGACGTCGCGATCACGGTCGCGCCGTTGAGCAGGCTGACCGTGGTGGGCCGATTGGTATTGGTCGAGTTGCCCCCGGCCCTGGTGAACAAGCGTACCGAGATCGTCTGCGCCGGCAGCACGAGGCTCTTGCCGGTGGCGACGGTCGAGGTCATCGGCCAGGTCGCGCTGGCGAGCCCGTTGATCGTGATGTAGTTGGTGCCCGAGGTATTGGTCGGCTGCGGCGTGCGCGTCATCTGCTGCCGCGGGTTCGGGGCGGCGAGCTGGTTGTCGTAGACGTACAGCACCTTGTTGCCGCTGGTCGGCACCTGCGAGGCGGCGACGGTGAGCTGCGGCGCCGAGGGCGTGGCGCCCGGGCCGGAGCTGTTGGTGATGGTGGCGGTGTTGTCCACCGTGTCGCCGGGGCTTGCGTCGCCCGAGACGCTGGCGTCGAACACGATGGTCGCGGAGCCCGCCGCGGCAACGGTGATCCCGCTGATGCTGACCTGGCCGGTACCGTTGACGCCGCCGGTGTCGGTCGAGCCGTTCGTGGCCCCTGCGGGAAAGCTCACGATGGCCAGGTTGCCCAGGTTCGCGGGAAGGTCGTCGACGACGGAGACGCCGGTGGCCGCCACGCCCAGCCCGCCGGTCTCGTTCAAGGTGATCGTGTATCGCAGCGTGTCGCCGATCTCGACCTCGCCGCCGTTGAGGTCGACGACGGTCTTCGTGGAGGTGGAGAGGTTCGAGCGTCGGACCGTGACCGTGTCGGTGGAGGTCGAGTTGCCGCCGGTGCCGTCGAACATCGGATGGGTGACGGTCGCGGTGTTCTGCGTCGAGGCCGCGGCCGTGCCGTCGACGGCCACCGTCAGCGTCAGCGCCGGAAGATGCGCGTTGAGCGCGATGCTGGGCGCGCTGTTGTTGCAGGTGACGGTCTGGCCGACGGCGCTGCACGTCCAGCCGGTGCCTGTACCGGAGACGAAGGTCAGCCCGGTCGGCAGCGTGTCGGTCACGGTCGCCGTGCCGGTGGCGATCTCCGGCCCCAGGTTCTGCACGTCGATGTTGTAGCTGCCGTTCTGGCCGGCGGTGAAATAGCTGCCGTTGTGGGTCTTGGTGATCGCGAGGTCCGCGACCGGGGTGTTGGTCGTGCTGATGACCTGGGTGCTCAGGAACACCGCGTCGTTGCCCGAGCTGTACTGGATGGTCGCGCTGCTCTGGCCCTCGTACAGCCATGGCGTCACGTCGAACGTGTCGATGTCCGCGCCGTAGGTCGTGTTCGAACACGACGACGGCGTGCCCATCGTCGAGTTGTACATGTTGTCGGCGCCGTCGCAGCCCGCGTTCGACAGGCCGTGCCCGTCGAACGTCAACGCCTCGGTGAACCCGTCGAGCGGGAAGGACGAGTTGGTGTCCGGGTCGCCCTCCCAGGTGATCACCGAGACCTTGCCGTCGAGCAGGTCGGGCACGCGGAAGCCGGTCTGGGTCGTGGTCACGGCGCTGCCTCGGAACAGCTGCAGGCCGTCGTAGATGCGGGTGTACCGGTAGGGTTCCGACGGGTTGGTGTAGACGACCACGATCGCCCACGCCGCGAGCACGTTCTGGCCGGAGCAGTAGTCGCCGCCCGTGTCGACGGTCAGGCCGCCGAAGGTGTAATTGCCGTTGCCCGTCACCATCGAGGTGACGTCGTAGAAGCCGCCGAAGAAGCTCTTCGTCGTGTAGGTCTCGGTGAAGCGGTTGCCGGCCAGCGCGGTGATGTTGGTCGTGGACGTGAGCGAGTTGCCGGCGTTGAAGCCGACCGTCCAGTCGTTGCCGGTGCCGGAGCCGCCCCAGTAGAGGTAGGCGCCCACGATCGTCGAGCCAGCGGGAATGCCCGAGAGCGCGGCGGTCCGGGTGGTGGTGACCGTACAGGCGTTGGCGGTGTTGCTCTGCGTGCGCAGCGAGCCGCCGGTCATCACGTAGTTGTGGGTGCCGGCGAACGTGGCGCGCGGCGACGTGTTGTTGAACGCGGCCTGCGCCGGCGCGGCCACCACGCACAGCGCGAGCATCGCCGCGGCCGAGAGCGCGGCGCGGCCCGCCGCAAGGAACCGATTCCAGTACCGCCCGCCCGCCACGATCGCCACGATGCCCCGACTCCGGATCAATGCTGCTGCGCGACCGGCGCGGCGGTGCCGCCGCGCTCCAGGCCCAGCGAGTGCTGGTCGAACTTCATGCGGAACACCACGTACGCGCCCTCGGCCGTGTAATGCGACGACTCGAAGTCGCGGTCGTTGAAGCCGCGGATGTTGTAGCCGACGCTGACCCACGCGTTGGTGAAGGGCGTGAAGCCCACGCTCGGGCCGAAGGCCCAGGCGAAGGTGTTCTGGCGCCACGAGTGCAGGACGCTGGCCCGTAGGCCGATGTCGATCCGCGGGCCGAGGTCGAACCTGAATTCGGCCCCCAGCAGGTCGGTGTAGCCGGCGTAGTCCTCGCCGTCGTAGGTGTCGAGGACGAACTTGGACCCGTAGTACAGCGACAGCTGGCTGCGCTGGTAGAGGTCGAACACGTTGCCCTGCCCGTCGCCGCCGTCGGTGGCGCGCCAGGCGTCGGACGCGTAGTTGAGCACGAAGTTGTTGACGATGCGCGCCGAGCGCGCGTCGCCGTTGGTCGCGAGGGTCGCCTGGCCGATGATCGGCTCGCCGCTGCCGGAGCGCAGCTCGTCCAGCCGGAACTCGAGCTTGTCCAGCATCGACCACTCGCCGCCCAGGGGACGGTACGCGAAGGACAGCTGCGCGTTGGCCAGGATCCCGGTGCCGCCGCCGGCATTGCTCTGCGAGAACGCCTGCGCGCTGGCGGAGAACGCCACGCCGTCCTGGACCTGGCGCAGGAAGCCGGTGGTGAAGCCGTAGCGCTCGCTGCTGTCGCCGTGGCGGGCTTCCGCCCGCGCGTTCCACAGCCACAGCGGGCTGCGGTAGTTCACGCCGCCGGACACGGCGACGAAGTTCTCGGTGAGCGCGCCGCCGTCGCGGATGCCGCCGGCCTGGACGGGCTGCGAGGGGTCGACCACGAGCGGCGTTTCGCCGGTCTGGTTGAAGGCCTGGCTGGAGTCGACCGCGGCGTCGAGGCTCCAGTGGTCGTTGAGGGCGATCTTCTGGTCGAGGCCGAACTGGGCGAACGTGCGCGGGCCGTACTCGCTGATCTGCGACTGGTTCAGCGTGCTGGTGAGCGTCGCGTCCTTCCACGGCTTGGCCTCGAAGCCGACGCGCGTGGTCGAGGTGTCGCGGTCCTTGCCGTCGGTGAATTCCTGCGCGGCGAGCACGCGGAACGCGTCGGTGAACCGGTACGCGGCGCTCATCTGCACGCGGGTCGGATAATCGACGCTGTCCTTCTTGCCGCCGAGGCCGAGGTCGGCCTGCACGCCGAGCTCGAGGCGGCCGTCGAGGAAGCCCTTGGTCGCGCCGAACGTGGCCTGCCGCGACTCGGCGACGGTGCCGTCGGTCGCGGTGTCGCGCGCCCACTGCAGGCCGGCCTTCGCGGTCCAGTCCTGCTCGCCGCGATACACGACTTCCGCGCGCGCGGCGTCGCGCACCGCGCCGCTGCCGAGGTCTTCCTGGCGGTACGCCTCGCCCTGCAGCGAGAACTTCTCGCCGAGCTTGTACTGGCCCTGCACGCCGGCCTTGGCCATCCCCGTCTCGTAGCGGTTCTGCTGGCCCAGGCCGAAGCCGGGGGACTGGCGCCGCGCATACGCGAGCAGGTTCAGCAGTTCGCCGCGATGCTCCCACTCGACCAGCCAGGCGTTGCCGGTGGCGGCATCGTCGCCGCCGCCCTCGTTGCGGGTCGCCGCCGCTTCCGCGCGCAGTTCGTCCTTCGGCGTCAGCTTGAACTTCGCGTCGACGCCCGCCAGGCGATGGTTCGCCTGCGCATCCTCGTCGTGGATGTAGGTGGCGCCGGCCTCGAGCCGCCCGCCCATCGCGTGCACGCCGACGCGGCCGCCGCCGTTGAGGTATTCCTCGCCGGTGCCGGCCGTCTCGTACTCCACCACGATCCAGTTCGGGTTGAAGTCGAAGTCGCGGCTGGCGATCGGCTCGCGGAAGAACAGCGTGCCGTTGTCGTAGTCGATGTCGTAGTCGATGTGGCGGACCATCTCGCGCGAGTCGACGATCTGCTCGCTGTGGTAGCGGTCGCGGGTCTCGATGCGGATGCGCTCGCTGTTGAGGACGATGCCGGCGTGCTTCAGGCGGTACAGGCCCGAGGTGCCGTCGCCCTGGATCTCGTCGCGCACGTAGTTCTGCGCGGTCTTCGCGGCGAAGCCGTTGAACTCCACCAGCGGGCCGCGGTATTCGACCTTGAGGCCGTTGAGCGTGCGCTGGTAGCGCGACAGCTGGGTGCGGTCGAGGCCGCTCTGGAAGTCGCCGAACAGGGCGTAGAACTGGTCGCGCTCGAGCTTCAGGTACAGCTTGCGCGCGCTGGCCGCGTCGTAGCCCTGCTGCATGCCGTCGCCGTACAGCGTGTAGTACTGGCCAGGGTCGATGGTCGAGAGCAGGCCCTGGCGCTGCGACTGCGACGTGTCCTTGCCGCTGTCGTAGGCCATCGTCAGCAGCCAGCTGCCGAGCACGCGGCCCTTCGCGTACAGCGCCACCTGCCCGTCGGCGCGCACGCCGCTGCCGTCCTCGCCTTCCGGCAGCGCCTGCATGTTGCGCTCGAGGGTGTCGTAGCCGGCGCTGCCCTTCGCGAAGCCGACCACCACCCAGTCGCGCGGCGCCGCCTTCAGCCACGCGTCGATGTCCTCGCGGATGCCGGTCCTGTCGCCCGGCGCCTTGAACTCGAAGCCGAGCTTGACCGCGCCGGCGGTCGCCGTCGGCGCCAGCTCGATGCGCGCGATGCCGTCGTCGCCGCGCACCTGCCACTGCTGCGGGCGCGCCTCGAGCCCGAGGGCCTGGCGGCCCTGGACGTCCTGCAGCGCCTGCGCGGCTTCGTACGGCGCGGCCACGGTGAACTTGCCGGTGGCGCCGTTGCGCACCGGCCTGCCGCTGCCGTCGAGGAAGCGCACCGCGATCACCGGGCGATGGATGCCGTCGGCGGCGAGCACCGAGCGCTCGGGCACGAACACGGCCCGCGCCGCATCGCCGGAAAGGTGCACGGTGCGCGAGAGCTGCGCCACCACCTGGCCGGCGGCGTTGCTCACCGTCGCTTCGAGCAGGTTGTCGCCGTCCTCGAGGTGGATGCTGCGCCAGGTGGAGATCGCCACGCCCTGCGCGCCCGGGGTCTGGCCGTCGAAGCGGATCGGCTCCACCGCGGCACCGTTGATGCGCAGCGCGACCTTCTCGCCCTGCATGTGCTTGACCACGACGCGGGTGACCGACGCGCGCGGGTTGTAGCCTTCCGCGGGGAACAGCCAGTCGTGGCCGGCGGTCAGGCCGCGCAGCCAGTCGATGCCGCCACCGCCGGCGGCGGTCGCGTCGTCGAGGATCTTCTCGCCGTTCGTTTCGCCCGGACGCGCGGAAGCCGCCTGCCCTTCGGCGGCGGCCGTGACGAGGGTCTGCACGCGTTGTCCGGCGGCGGCTTCGCCGCCCGGCCCGCTCCCGGTACATCGGGTGCTGGCCTCCGCCGTGGGCGTTCGCCCGCCCGCCTCGCCGGAACCGAACAAGGCCGAGACCTTGCCTCCGTAGCCTTCGGCGCCGCAACTGCCCACGGTGGTGTCGAAGACGACCTGCCGGCGCCAGTTCACGCCGGGATCGCCGAGCCGGAAGATCGCGAAATTTCCCTTGACCTCGGGATCCGGGATCGGTGCGCCGTCGGCCTTCGCCGAACCGCGGACGATGGTCGCGCCGGCCGGCAGGATCGCGAGGACGCGCAGTTCCCCGACCGGCACCGCGCCGCCGTCGACCTCGACCGTGTTGCGGATGCCTCCCGCGACCGGCGCCAGCTGCAGCCGGATGCCGACGGCCGCGGTCACCGGCGGGCGCTTGCGCAGGTAGAAGTCGCCGCGCCACAGCATCCCGCCCTGCGCCTCGACGAACTGCGAGTCGGCCCGGCCGGCGAAGCGCGTGTTGCGCACGCAGGGCACGGCTTCCAGGCCGTCTGGAATGCTCGCCGGGTCGAGCTGCAGCACGTGCGTGCCGGGACGGACGCCTTCGATGTGGTAGGCGCCATCGCGGTCGGTGGCGGCGTAGGTGCCGTCCTCGAGCAGCAGGCGCACGTCGGGGACGCCCTTGCGATCGGCGAGCGGCGCATCGCAGGCGTCGGCGACGAGGACCCGGCCGATGATGGTGAAGCGGCCGGTGTTGAGCGCGTCCTGCATGCGCACGACGGTGTCGGTCTCGTTCGACGAGAGCGCGCCGTCGGCCTTGGCGATCGCGTAGTTCAGCAGGTACTGGCCTGCCGCTCCCGCGCCCACTTCGGCGACGAAGGTCGCGGTGACGGATTCGCCCGGCGCCAGGTCGCCGACGGGGAAGCGCAGCGTCCGCCCGTCGGTCGAGACGATCGGATCGGCCGCGCCGATCAGCCCGGCGCCGGGCCTGGGTGAAGATGCGGCCGCCGTGGCGAACCCACGCGACGTCGGCGTCGGTCCGGGACCGCCGCTGGACACCGGCGCGCCCACCCGCAGCGAGCCGCGGCGGAAGCGCAGCCCGACCGGCAGGATGTCGCGGATGCGCACGTTCAGCGCGGGCGCATCGTGGATGTTGCGCACGACCAGCGTGTACTGGAGGAAATCGCCGATGCCGACCAGGTCCTTCGACACGGACTGCTCGAGGCGGATCACGGTCCGGCCCTGCTCCAGCGGCGCATAGCCCGTGGCGGCGACGGCCAGCGCGTCGAGCGGGAAATCGGTATCGGTGTAGCGCGCCGTGATCTGCGCGTAGGCCGCAAGCGACAGGCGGCAGTCGTACCGGCTCGCCTCCGGCGGCATGGGCACGCTCTGGATGGCGCCGGCGAACACGCCGGTATCCGGGCCGGTTTCCTGCAGGCGCAGGGTTTCGGCGTCGCCCGTGGTGGTGGTGATGTCGACGTCGACGTACTCGCGCACGGCCGGGTCGATGTTGCGGTTGGCGTCCTTCACCGAGACGACGATGGGATCGCCCGTGTAGTAGCCGGGCGCGGCGCTGGCCTGGGCCTGGGACTCGTCCAGGGGCTTGCCGTCGGAATCGACCACGCCCGGAAGCGGCGCGAAACTGCCGCTCTCGACGCGGCACTGTCCGCCGTCGATGGCGATCGGCGAGCTGTCGGAGGCGTCGGGGTCGTAGCGCAGGAAAGCCAGCGTCGCCGGCACCGGCGGCGGAATGATCTCGAAGCTGACGGTGTTCGTCGCCAGGGTGACGGCAGGGGCGCCGTCGCGCGACAGGTAGGTCACCTGCGCCGTGTTGTCCACCTTGGTCGCCCATGCCAGGCCCGGCAGGGCCAGCAGCAGGGCGCAGAGCATCGCCGCGACCGGGCGATCGCCGGCGCGCTGGCGCGTCTTCAGGCGGTGGGAAGTGGTATCCACGGCTACGCGACTGCCCCGCCCGCGGGAGCGCAGGGCTCCGACAGGCCAGAAGGAAGGCGGCGGAAAACACCTGGCCGGCATCAGCCGGCCAGGTGCGCGGGGATTACTTCACGATCACCCGGAACATGGTGGCCGTCGTGGAGCTGCCGCTGAGGCTGTCCACGTCCGTGCTCACGGTGCCGGTGCCGCTGTTGTAGCTGCCCGAGATGCCATCGGACTCGTCGCCGAGGAGCGGACCGGCGCCATCGGGATCTTCGTCCGTGGTGTCGTCGTCCTCGGTGTTGGTCGCAGCGTCGTAGTCGCTGCAGTCGGCGGCGACCTTGATGCTGTCGACGACCCAGGTCAGGTGCGTCGTGTCGATCGGGTCCGAGATCGCGACGTCGGTCGCGGTCGCGCCACCGGTGTTCGACACGAGGATGCAGTACTCCACCAGCGCGCCCGGGATCGGCTTGAGCTCGCCCGTGTCGCTGTAGTTCGTGGAGTTGCCCGGGGTCACCGCGTCGTAGTTCTCCCAGATGACCTTGTAGGTCTTGGTGACGCTCACGCTCGCCGCGCCGACGGTGTAGGTCGCGGTGTCGCTGTGCTTGCCGTCTTCCGCGGCGTCGCCGGTGGCGGTACCCGCGGCATCCGCGAACACGTTCTCGACGGTGTTGGCGTCGTCGGCGGCACCGGACTCGGCCAGGGCGGCGCCCGGCGAACCGCTGCTGCCGGTCGGGGCCGCGGCCTGCGCGACCAGCGCGATGTCGCTGGTATCGCCGTCGGAGACGGTCGGGGTGGCCGGGATGTCGCTCACCACGAACACCTTGATGGTGTCGTCCTCGGCCAGGTCGTCGATGTACGAGACCTGCGAGTCGGCGGCGAGCGGGCCCGCGCCGTCGGGGTCGGTCGTGTCGAGCGCGCCGTTGCCGTTGGTGTCCACCCAGATCTGCACGCCGGTGGCGTTGAAGTCGTCGCCGGTCAGCTGGTCCGTCGACAGGATGAAGTCCATCGTGTCGTTGGTCTTGTTGGTGACGTCGAAGGTCAGGACCTGGTCGTTGGCGCCCGGCGCGACGCTCGCGCCGGAAGTGGCATCGACCACGACGTCGACCTTGCGGTCGACCACGAATTCCGCGGTGCCGTCGGCCGGAGCCGTCTGCGGCACGCCGCCGACGGAGAAGCTGACGCTGGCGGTGTTGTTGATGGTCTGGCCGGCATTGGTGCCCAGGTCGGCGGCGTACGCCCCCTGGACACCGCCGAGCAGCAAGGCTGCGGCGAGCAGTTTGTTATGCAACTTCATGAGCTTGGGTCCCCTGTTTCTGAAGCTTGCGAATCGTGAACGTGGATGGGATTGCCGACTGCGACTGCCTGGTGATGCTTACTTGACCCTCGCGCGGAACGTGACCTTGCCTTTCGCACCGGGCGCCAGTTGGGCGACGACCCAGCGCAGGTTGGTCACGTCCGCCATGCGGGCGGGGCGCGGTTCCCCGTCCTTGCCCAGGACGAAGAGCTCCGCGAGCTTGCCGTACGTCACGCCACCGTCCACGGAGACCGAAGTCGCCGGGGTCTCCCCTTCGCCCACCAGCTCGAGGCCGTTGGGAACGGGGTTGTTGATCGTCACGCCCGTGGCGGCCTGCGTGCCGTTGTTGCTGTAGCCGATCTCGTAGACGACCTCGGTGCCCGGCACGACCTTCGCCGCGGGCACGAGCTTCGTGGTGACCTTGCCGTCCTTCGCCTTGACCTGGACTTCCTGGAAGACGGCATTGGTGATGCTGACGGGGCTCGCCGCCTGCGCGAACGCGTGGCCGGCGGCGCAAACGCCGACGAGGGCGCCAAGCACCCAGCCGAAGCCGCTGACTTTCGTGACCTTGCTCATCGGGGAACCCCTGTGTCGTGTGTCCAGCACGTTTTGCGCAACCGGTTCCAGAACGCTTGGGACGCCTGGAAAGGCCTTGTGAGCGCCGCGCGACGGATTCGTTAAACGGAACCCTATCACGCTCAAAATGTGAAGGACAAGAGCGACTTGCTGAACAGTGTGAACACCGCGTGATGAGAAAACTGTGTCGGAAATCCCATTTCTTGAAAGACGGGTGTCCCACGGTCACCTGAGACGAACGTGGCATTCTTGTGCCTATCTCCGCCCCCCCTCGAGCCACCGTGCCCGCCACCCCCTCCACTGCCGCCCGGGAAAAACTCCGGGAAGTCTTCGGATATTCGTCGTTCCGCGGCGATCAGGAGGACATCGTCGCCCATCTTTCGACCGGCGGAGACGCGCTGGTCCTGATGCCCACGGGCGCGGGCAAGTCGCTGTGCTACCAGCTGCCGGCCCTGCTGCGCCCGGGCACCGGGGTCGTCGTCTCGCCCCTGATCGCCCTGATGCAGGACCAGGTGGAGACCCTCCGGCAGCTCGGGGTGCGCGCCGCGTACCTGAACTCCAGCTTGCCGGCCGGCGAAGCGGCCGTGGTCGAGCGTGCCCTGGCCGCTGGCGAGCTGGACCTGCTCTACGTCGCGCCGGAGCGATTGCTGACTCCCCGCTGCCTGGAGTTGCTCGACCGCAGCCCCATCGCCCTGTTCGCGATCGACGAGGCGCACTGCGTCTCGCAGTGGGGCCACGACTTCCGCCCGGAGTACCGGGAACTCTCGCTGCTGCGCGAGCGCTGGCCGGAGGTGCCGCGGATCGCCCTGACCGCGACCGCCGACCCGCCCACGCGGCGCGAGATCGTCGAGCGCCTGGGCCTGGAAGGCGCCCGCCAGTTCACCGGCTCCTTCGACCGCCCCAACATCCGCTACCGGGTGGACGCGAAGGACGACCCGCGCCGCCAGCTGCTCGCCTTCCTCGAGGGCCATCGCGGCGAGTCGGGCATCGTCTATTGCCTGTCGCGGCGCAAGGTCGAGGCCACCGCGGAATTCCTGGCCGGGCGCGGCGTCGCGGCCCTGCCCTACCATGCCGGCCTCGACGCCGCGGTGCGCGCGGAGCACCAGCGGCGCTTCCTGCGCGAGGACGGCATCGTGATGGTCGCGACCATCGCGTTCGGCATGGGCATCGACAAGCCGGACGTGCGCTTCGTGGCGCACCTGGACCTTCCCAAGTCGCCCGAAGGCTATTACCAGGAAACCGGCCGCGCCGGCCGCGATGGCGAACCCGCCGAGGCCTGGCTCGCCTACGGCCTCGGCGACGCCGTGCTGCTCGGCCGGATGATCGAGGAGTCCGAAGCCGGCGAGGAGCGCAAGCGGCTGGAGCGCCGCAAGCTCGATGCCCTCGTCGGCTACTGCGAATCCACGGGTTGCCGGCGGAAGATCCTGCTGGGGTGGTTCGGCGAGGACACGCCCGCCGATTACCGCTGCGGCAACTGCGACAACTGCCTGTCGCCGCCGAAATCCTGGGACGGCACGCTGGCCGCGCAGAAGGCGCTCTCGTGCGTGTTCCGCACCGGGCAGCGCTTCGGCGCGGCCCACCTGGTCGACGTGCTGCGCGGCGCGGACACGGCCAAGGTGCGCCAGTTCGGGCACGAACGCCTCAGCACCTACGGCATCGGCACCGAGCTCGACGCACGGCAATGGCGCAGCGTGTTCCGCCAGCTGGTGTCGCTCGGGCTGCTGGAAGCGGACGTCGAGGGCCATGGCGCGCTGCGGCTCACCGCGGCGAGCGCGGGCGTGCTCAAGGGCGAACGCACGCTGTCGCTGCGCGCGGACGCTGCGCCGGCGGCAGCCGCGCGGCGGCGCCGCGCCGGCGGAGGCAGCGAAGCAGCCCCGCACGCGGCCGGCACGGCGACCGACCTGGGCCCGGAGGCCGCGGCTCGCTTCGCCGCGCTGCGCGAGTGGCGCGCGGCCGAGGCGCGCGCGCAGAACGTACCCGCATACGTGATCTTCCACGACCGCACGCTGCGCGCCATCGCCGAAGAAGCCCCGCGCGACGCCGATGCCCTGGCCACGCTGCCGGGCGTGGGCGCCGCCAAGCTGGCCCGCTACGGCGACGCGCTGCTGGCCCTGCTGCGATAAGCGGCTATGCTGCGCGCGGGGAGGAGCTTCGCGCGTGGACGACTGGAGCCGGCTGGGCGCGCTGCGCGCGACCCTGCTCGAACGACCGGATGAAGTGATGCTGGAGCTGGGCGCCGGCGGCGAGCTGCTGGTCGCCCGCCTGCGCGCCGCGCTGTCGGTGCTGGTGCTGGCGATGCCGCTGCTCGGCGCCGCCACCGGCGCGGAGGTCGGCGAAACCGTCATCGGCCTGGGCGCCGCCGTCTTCGTCAACATCATGGCCCAGGTGTGGCTGGCGCTGGCGCGCAGCCGGCGCCATGCCTGGCTGCCGTACGCGACCTGCAGCTACGACGTCACCACCACCACGGGCGTGCTGGTCCTGCTCGCGATGGCCGACCGCGCCGCGGCGGTCAACAGCATGGTCATCTGGGTCTTCTATCCCGTCGCCATCACGATGACGGCCTTGCGCAACGACGGTCGCCTCACCCTGTATGCCGGGGTCCTCGCGATCGTGCAGTACGCCGCGCTCGCCGTCGCGGTCTTCGCCACCGCCACCAGCCCCGAACAGCTGGTCTCGCCCGACTACGGCACGGCGACGGTCGCGACCCAGGTCGAGCGGCTCGTCCTGCTGATGATCATGACCCTCATCGCGCTGTGCATCGTCTACCGCATGCAGCGCCTGGTCGAGATGTCGGGGCGCGACGGGCTGACCGGGCTGCCGAACCGGATGTGGCTGCACCAGCAGCTGCCGCACATGCTCGAGGACCTGCGCCATGGCGGCTCGCTGAGCCTCGCCCTGGTGGACCTCGACCGCTTCCGGAGCGTCAACGACGAGCTGGGGCGCACCGGCGGCGACCGCGCGCTGCGGCATGCGGCCGCCGTGCTGTCGGCCGGCCTGCACGACCGCGAGCGCCTCGTGCGCCTCGGCGGCGAAGAGTTCGCGGCGCTGCTCTACTGCCCGGCCGGGACGGCCTGGGAGCGCGTCGAGCAGCTGCGCCGCACGCTGTGGGACCAGCCCTTCCATCCGGGGCATGGCGCGGACCCGCAGCGCATCGCCTTCAGCGCGGGCATCGCCGCCTGGCCGCAGGACGGCCAGGACCTGTCCGCGCTGCTCGCCGCCGCCGACCGCCGCCAGCGGGCGTGCAAGCGCCTGGGCGGCAACCGCGTGATGGCCCGCGACCCCTGACGCTACACTCCCGGCCTGACGCCGAGCCCACACGAGAGAACGCATGAACCTGAAGCTGCGCCTGGTGCTGATGAACTTCCTCCAGTTCTTCATCTGGGGCGCGTGGCTGCTCACCATCGGCGCCTACTGGTTCCAGAACAAGCAGTGGTCCGGCACCAGCTTCGGCGCGATCTTCTCCACGATGGGCATCTCGGCGCTGTTCATGCCGGCGTTGATGGGCGTGGTCGCGGACAAGTGGATCAACGCGGAGAAGCTCTACGGCCTCCTGCACCTCGCCGGCGCGGCGATGCTGTTCATGGTGCCGACGGTCGAGGACCCGCACACCATGTTCTGGGTGATGCTGGCCACGATGATCTTCTACATGCCGACGATCTCGCTGGCGATCGCGGTGGCCTACAACGCGCTCAAGGAGCGCGGCATGGACGTGGTGCGCGACTATCCGCCGATCCGCGTCTGGGGCACGGTCGGCTTCATCGCGGCGCTGTGGACCACCAGCCTGCTGAAGCTGGAGACCTCGGCGGGGCAGTTCTACATCGCCTCGGCCGCCTCGCTGGCGCTCGGCCTGTACGCGTTCACGCTGCCGCCGGCGCCGCCGCGCATGAAGGCGTCGGAGAGCCGTTCGCTGGTGGATGTCCTCGGGCTGTCCTCGTTCCGCCTGTTCCGCGACCGCAACATGGCGGTGTTCTTCGTGTTCGCGATGCTGCTGGGCGCGGCGCTGCAGCTGACCAACGCCTACGGCGACACCTTCCTGCACGATTTCGCGAACGTCGACGCGTACAAGGACACGCTGGCGGTGCGCTACCCCGCCATCATCATGTCCATCTCGCAGATCAGCGAAACGCTGTTCATCCTCACCATCCCGTTCTTCCTGAAGCGCTTCGGGATCAAGACCGTGATGACGATCAGCATGCTGGCCTGGTTCCTGCGCTTCGGCCTGTTCGCCTACGGCGACCCGGGCCCGGGGCTGTGGATGATCGTGCTGTCGTGCATCGTCTACGGCATGGCCTTCGACTTCTTCAACATCTCCGGCTCGCTGTTCGTCGAGCAGCAGAGCGACCCGCGCATCCGCGCGTCGGCGCAGGGCCTGTTCATGCTGATGACCAACGGCATCGGCGCGGTGCTGGGCAGCCTGGTCGCCGGCTTCGTGATCGACCACTGGTTCACCGCGCCCGGCGGGGCCAAGGACTGGCACGGCATCTGGGTGACGTTCGCGCTGTATTCGCTGGCGATGGCGGTGCTGTTCGTGCCGCTGTTCAAGCACCGGCACGACCGCGGCACGATGGTGCCGGCGCACGGCGCGGCCGACGTCGGCAATCCCTGAGGCGCGCGGCCGTCCCCGCGGCAGGCGGCTGCAGATGAGCGGCGTACCGATCGACGTCGTCGTGGTGGGCTCGTTCAACGTCGACCACGTCTGGCGCTGCGAGGCGCTTCCGGCGCCGGGCGCGACGCTCGCGGGCGAGTACGCCAGCGGGCCGGGCGGCAAGGGCTTCAACCAGGCGGTCGCGGCGGTGCGCGCGGGCGCGCGCACCGCGTTCGTGTGCGCGCTGGGCGACGACGCCGGCGGGCGGCTGGCACGCGAGCTCGCCGTCGCCGACGGGCTGGACCTGCGCGCGCTCGCCTCGGAGGCGCCCACCGGCACCGCCGGCATCTACGTGGACGCCGCCGGCCGAAACAGCATCGTGATCGGCGCCGGCGCCAACGCGATGTTGCCGGCGGTGCACGTCGCCGCGCAGGACGACGCGCTGCGGACCGCGCGCGTGGTGCTCGTGCAGCTCGAATCGCCGATCGGCGCGGTGTCGGCCGCGCTCGCGGCCGCGCGCCGCCACGGCGCGCTCGCCATGCTCAATCCGGCCCCGGCGAACGCGGCCACCACGCGCGAACTGCTGGCGCTCGCCGATGTGCTGACGCCGAACGAAACCGAATTCGCCGCCCTGGCCGCGCGCCACCTCGGCGAGCGCATCGATCCCGCGGGCGTGGCGGCGCTCGACCAGGCGCGCCTGCATGCGCTGTGCCGCGCGCTCGCGCCGACTGCCAGCGTGGTGGTGACGCTGGGCGCGACCGGCTGCTTCGTGTCGCATCCGGACGGCGCGCGGCGCGGCGACGCATCGGCGTGCTATCGCGTCGGCGCGGAATCCGTGCGCGCGTCCGATACCACGGGCGCCGGCGACGCGTTCAATGGCGCGCTGGCCGCGTCGCTGGCCGCCGCAGGCACGCTTCCCTTCGCGGCCCACGTCGCCTTCGCCTCGCGCTACGCGGCGCTGTCCACCGAACGCGACGGCGCTGCGGCGGCGATGCCGCTGCGCACCGAGGTGGACGCGCGCTTCGGCTGAACCGCCCGGGTAGAATGCGCGCCATGCGCATCGGCCCGCACGACATCGAGCCCGGCGTGATCCTGGCCCCGATGGCCGGGGTCACCGACAAGCCGTTCCGCGTCCTGTGCAAGCGGCTGGGCGCGGGCCTGGCGATGTCCGAGATGACGACGTCGGATCCGCGCTTCTGGCGGACCGCCAAGTCCCTGCGGCGCATGGACCACGCCGGCGAACCCGATCCGGTGGGCGTGCAGATCGCGGGCACCGAACCGGCGCTGCTCGCCGAGGCCGCCCGCTACAACGTGGACCACGGCGCGCAGCTCATCGACATCAACATGGGCTGCCCCGCGAAGAAGGTCTGCAACGCCTGGGCCGGCTCGGCGCTGATGCGCGACGAAGCGCTGGTCGCGCGCATCCTCGAGGCGGTGGTGGCCGCGGTGGACGTGCCGGTCACGCTGAAGATCCGCACCGGCTGGGACGCGCAGCACCGCAATGCCCCGGCGATCGCGCGCATCGCCGAGGCCTCGGGCATCGCCGCCCTCGCCGTGCACGGGCGCAGCCGCGAGCAGCACTACACGGGCGTCGCCGAATACGACACGGTGGCGGCGATCAAGGCGGAACTGCGCATTCCCGTCATCGCCAACGGCGACATCGATTCGCCGCAGAAAGCAGCCGAGGTGTTGCGCCGCACCGGCTGCGACGCGGTGATGGTGGGCCGCGCGGCGCAGGGCCGGCCATGGATCTTCCGCGGCATCGCGCACTACCTCGCGCATGGCGAGCTGTTGCCCGAGCCGCCGCCCGCGGAAGTGCGCGACATCCTGCTCGGCCACCTGGACGCGCTGCACGCGTTCTACGGCGAGGACGCGGGCGTGCGCATCGCGCGCAAGCACCTGGGCTGGTACGCGAAGGACCGCCCCGAGAACCACGCGTTCCGCGCGGTCGTGAACCGCGCGCAGACCGCGGCGGAACAGGTGCGCCTGACCCGCGACTACTTCGACGCGCTCGCCGCGGGCGTCCCGCCGGAGCTGCCGGCGGCGGCGTAACGCACCGCTATTCGCCCTGCCACCAGCGCCGCACGAGCATCGCCAGCGCCTTGCGCAGCGGCATGCGCTGCGCGTCGTACGGCACGATCGCGCGCCATCCGCCGGCCTCGCGCTTCGCCACCGCGAACGCGAAGCTGTAGTCGTTCGCCTGCCCCATGCGCACGTCGCTGAGCACCAGCGTGCCGTCGCGGACGTCCGCCTTCTGGAACCCGTGGTTGAACCAGGCCAGGCGGCGGACGGCGGGAAGGTCCGCCGCCGCCCGCAGCGCGGCGGCATCCGACGCACGGAAGGCGAACGCCATCGGCGCGGGGTCGCCGAGGCGATGGATGCCTTCGACGAAGCCGCCGGGCGCCATCGCCACCACGCGCCAGCGCATCGTCGTGAGCGGCGCCGGCACCGAGAAGCGCGGCGCATCGGCCAGCCCGATCGCTGCGAGCGACGGCGCCGCGGCCCGTTCGACCATCGCCTTCGCGGCGAGCGACCAGCCGACGTAGCCCGCGCCCAGCGCGATGCCCAGCGCGAGCGCGCGAGCGCCGATCCGGCCGCGCGCGAACCAGGCGACGACGCAGGCCGCGAACCACGGCAGGGTGAACCACGGATCGACGATGAACAGGCTCGACCACATGACCGGCCGCATCGGCACCGGCCAGAACAGCTGCGTGCCGTACACGGTGAAACTGTCGATCAGCGGGTGCGCCATCAGGCAGGCGAAGATCGCCCACCACCAGCGCGCGGGCGCCTCCGCCACGCGTCCGCCGCGGCGGCGGAAGAACGCCCACAGCGCCCATGCCACGAACGGCAGCACCAGCCAGGAGTGCGTCGCGCTGCGGTGCCAGGTCATGCGCACCACCGGGCTGTCGAAGAAGGCCAGCGGCACGATGTCCAGGTCCGGCAGCGTGTTGAGCGCGGCGCCGGCGAGCAGCGCCGCGCGGCGGTGTCGCGCCGGCGCGATCGCAGCCGCGATCGCGGCGCCGTAGAACAGGTGGGTGATCGAATCCATGCCCCGGATCGTAGCCGGCCCGGCAGGGCGGACGCGCCCTGCCCGGCATCCCGCCGATCACGGCAACGGGGGCACAATGGCGGTCCCGCGCCGTGGCATGGCGGGGGCGGGCCGTGTATCATGCCCGGCCATCCTTTCATCCGCATCAAGGGATATATTCCCCCTGGAGCCCCGCCCGATGTCCAAGTCCGCCTACCTCTTCACCTCCGAATCGGTCTCCGAGGGCCATCCGGACAAGGTCGCCGACCAGATCTCCGATGCCGTGCTCGACGCGATCCTGGCCCAGGACAAGCGCGCCCGCGTGGCCTGCGAGACCATGGTCAAGACGGGCGTCGCCATCGTCGCGGGCGAGATCACCACGTCCGCGTGGATCGACCTCGAGGCGCTGACCCGCAAGGTGATCCTGGACATCGGCTACGACAGCAGCGAGGTCGGCTTCGACGGCGCGACCTGCGGCGTGCTCAACCTGATCGGCAAGCAGTCGCCCGACATCAACCAGGGCGTGGACCGCAAGAAGCCCGAGGAACAGGGCGCCGGCGACCAGGGCCTGATGTTCGGCTACGCGACGAACGAGACCGACAGCTACATGCCGGCGGCGATCCACCTGTCGCACCGCCTGGTCGAGCAGCAGGCCAAGGTGCGCAAGGCGAAGAAGTCGCCGCTGCCGTGGCTGCGCCCCGATGCGAAGTCGCAGGTCACCCTGCGCTACGAGGACGGCAAGGCGGTCGCGATCGACGCCGTGGTGCTGTCCACGCAGCACGACGCGGACGTGAAGCAGAAGGACCTGGTCGAGGCGGTGCGCGAGCACATCCTCAAGCCCGTGCTGCCCGCGAAGTGGCTGCACAAGGGCACCAAGTTCCACATCAACCCGACCGGCAAGTTCGTGATCGGCGGCCCCGTGGGCGACTGCGGCCTCACCGGCCGCAAGATCATCGTCGACACCTACGGCGGCTGGGCCCGCCACGGCGGCGGCGCGTTCTCGGGCAAGGACCCGTCGAAGGTCGACCGCTCGGCCGCGTACGCCGCGCGCTACGTCGCGAAGAACGTCGTGGCCGCCGGCCTGGCCGACCGCTGCGAGGTGCAGGTGAGCTACGCCATCGGCGTCGCGGAGCCGACCTCGATCTCGGTCACCACCTTCGGCACCGGCAAGGTGCCGGACGCGACCATCGAGAAGCTGATCCGCGCGCACTTCGACCTGCGCCCGTACGGCATCATCAAGATGCTCGACCTGATCCACCCGATGTACCAGGCGACCGCGTCCTACGGCCACTTCGGCCGCAAGCCGCAGGCGATCGAGTACGTCGACGGCGCCGGCAAGCGGCAGACGGCCACCGCGTTCTCCTGGGAGAAGACGGACAAGGCCGACGAGCTCCGCAAGGCCGCGAAGCTGAAGTAAAGCGAAAGCAGGAACGGGCGCGCGGCCCCTGCGCCGCGCGCCTGCCCCGCCGAGGGGCGCTGCGACCGGGCCGCTGTCGACGACAGCCCGCCCGGCCAGGCTCGGCGGAGGCGAAGCGACAACGGCGCCCGTTTGATCCGAGCCCCGCGCGGGCCCCATTGAACGGAGCAGCATCGAAATGAACGCACAAGTCCGCACTTTCTCCCAGGACGGCGACTACAAGGTCGCCGACCTCTCGCTGGCCGACTGGGGCCGCAAGGAGATCGACATCGCCGAGCACGAGATGCCCGGCCTGATGTCCATCCGCCGCAAGCACGCCGCCGCGCAGCCGCTGAAGGGCGTGCGCGTGACCGGCTCGCTGCACATGACCATCCAGACCGCGGTGCTGATCGAGACGCTGAAGGACATCGGCGCCGACGTGCGCTGGGCCTCGTGCAACATCTTCTCGACCCAGGACCATGCCGCCGCCGCGATCGCGGCCGCCGGCACGCCGGTGTATGCGTGGAAGGGCGAGTCGCTGGAGGAATACTGGGACTGCACCCTCGCCGCGCTCAGCTTCCCCGACGGCAAGGGCGGCTTCCTCGGCCCTCAGCTGGTGGTGGACGACGGCGGCGACGTCACGCTGCTGATCCACAAGGGTTACGAGCTCGAGCAGGGCGACGCCTCGTGGGTGGACAGCGCCTCGGGCAGCCATGAGGAGCAGGTGATCAAGGACCTGCTCAAGCGCGTCGCGAAGGAGCGCCCGGGCTACTGGACGAAGGTCGTCGCCGGCTGGAAGGGCGTCTCCGAGGAGACCACCACCGGCGTGCACCGCCTCTACCAGCTCGCCGAAGCGGGCAAGCTGCTGGTTCCCGCGATCAACGTCAACGACTCGGTCACCAAGTCGAAGTTCGACAACCTGTACGGCTGCCGCGAGTCGCTGGCCGACGGCCTGAAGCGCGCGATGGACGTGATGCTGGCCGGCAAGGTCGCGGTGGTCTGCGGCTACGGCGACGTCGGCAAGGGCTCGGCGCATTCGCTGCGCGCGTACGGCGCCCGCGTGATCGTCACCGAGATCGACCCGATCTGCGCGCTGCAGGCGGCGATGGAAGGCTTCGAGGTCGGCACCGTCGAGGACAGCCTCGGCAAGGCCGACATCTACGTCACCACGACCGGCAACAAGGACGTCATCACCCTCGCCCACATGTCGGCGATGAAGGACCAGGCGATCGTCTGCAACATCGGCCACTTCGACAACGAGATCCAGGTCGACGCCCTGTACGCCCTGCCCGGCGTGCGGAAGACCAACATCAAGCCGCAGGTGGACAAGTTCACCTTCCCGTCCGGCAACAGCATCTTCCTGCTCGCCGAGGGCCGCCTGGTGAACCTGGGCTGCGCCACCGGCCACCCGAGCTTCGTGATGTCGAACTCGTTCTCCAACCAGACGCTCGCGCAGATCGACCTGTGGGCGAACAAGGACCTGTACGGCAAGGAGGTCTACCGCCTGCCGAAGCACCTCGACGAGGAAGTCGCGCGCCTGCACCTGGAGAAGATCGGCGTGAAGCTGACGAAGCTCACCCAGGCGCAGGCCGACTACCTGGGCGTGTCGGTCGACGGCCCGTACAAGGCCGAGCACTATCGCTACTGACCCGGAGCGCACGGCATGGGCTACCGCGTCCCGGTCTCGTTCGAGTTCTATCCGCCGAAGACCGACGAGCAGCGCGCGCAGCTGGACCGCACCGCGGCCCGGCTGCGCGACGAGGCGCCCGAATACGTGTCGTGCACCTTCGGCGCGGGCGGCTCGACGCTGTCCTACACGCCGGAGACGATCCAGCGCCTGCGCGAGAAGCATGCGCTGGACGCCGCGCCGCACCTGAGCTGCATGGGCGGCAGCCGCGAGGAGATCCGCCAGCTGCTCAAGCTCTACCGGGCGATGGGTTGCCGCCGCCTGGTGGCGCTGCGCGGCGACCTGCCGTCCGGCATGGCGCGCATGGGCGACCTGCGCTACGCCACCGACCTGGTCGCGTTCATCCGCGCCGAGCACGGCGACTGGTTCCACGTCGAGGTCGGCTGCTATCCGGAGACGCACCCGCAGGCCGACGACGCGCTCGCCGACCTGCGCCACTTCAAGGCCAAGATCGACGCCGGCGCGGACGGCGCGATCACCCAGTATTTCTACAACGCCGATGCGTATTTCCGCTTCGTCGACGATGCGCGCGCGCTCGGCGTCGAGGTGCCGATCGTTCCGGGCATCATGCCGGTCTCGAACTTCGCGCAGCTGCGGCGGTTCTCCGAGGCCTGCGGCGCCGAGATCCCGCGCTGGATCGGCAAGCGCATGCTGGCCTACGGCGACGATGCGGAATCGATCCGCGCCTTCGCGGCCGAGATCGTCGCCCGCATGTGCGAGCGCCTGGTCGATGGCGGCGCGCCGGCGCTGCATTTCTATACGTTGAACCTGTCCAAACCGACCCTGAACGTGTTGCGCAACCTGCGCTGAATTCGGCGCGGGTTCATCCCGGGCGCGCGTTCACGGACGCATCGTTGACGAACCCGTGGCGAGCATCGCCGCATCGACCGATGCGGAAGCCTCGCCATGAAACGGACCCTGCTGCTGACCACCGCGCTGGCCACCGCGCTCGCCGCGCTCCCTGCCCCGGCGCCCGTCGAAGCGGCCAGCGATGGCGCGTTCCTGCTTCGCTGCAGGATGCCCGACGGCACCACCGGCTACACCGATCGCAGCTGCGCGGTGTTCGGCGCGAAGGCGGTGCCGATCGACGCCGAGCTGGTCTCGCGCATCGTCCGCGACCGCGCGTACGAAGCGCGGCTGCAGGCCACCGCGGCGGGCGCGGGCGAGGATTTCGACATGGCGAGCGCGACGCTCGCGGCCGGCGACGGCATCGCGACTGCCGGCACGTCCGGGAGCATGGCGCCGGGCCGCCGTTCGCCGGCGGCCGGCTGCGCCCGCAGCCCGGCACAGCTCGCGAACGACCTGCACGCCTCCGTCGCCCTGGGCGACGTCAACCGCATCGCGGAGAGCTACCACTTCGCGGGCATGTCGACCGCCGCGGGCGAACGCGTGCTCGATCGCCTGCAGCATTACGCCGGCCAGGCCGTCGTCGACAGCCAGTATTACGGCACGCCGGCGACGTCCGCCTCAGACGATCCCGGGATGATGCAGCTGGTCGTCGCATCCCCCGGCGGCGAGGGCGGCGGCGCGGTGACGTTCGACGTGCATCGCTACGAGGGCTGCTATTTCGTCAGCTTCGCCTGACCCGGCGCGCGAACACGGGCCGCCGACACGCGCAGCGCCAGGATGCGCGGCATGCCTGCCGTACTGCTCCTGATCGCGTTGTCTGCTCCCGCCCCGGCGCCCGCGAGTCCAGGGCCGGGCCTGACGGCCTACGCCGGCGGCTGCATCACCAGCCTTCGCGAGTTCGCGTACGAGCTCTCGAGCGCCGTCGAGGCCGGCGACGTCAATCGCCTGGCGGCGCTCTACCGGTGGCGGGGCACCTCCACCCGGGCCGGCTATTCGGTCATGTCGCGGCTGCAGGTCCTCGCGCGGCGGCCGCTGCTCGGGATCGATCCTGTGTATCCGCGCCCGCCGCACCCGCCGGAGGGCGCGCCCGGGTTCGAACCCGTCTGGCCCGAGCCGGAACGCCGGGGCCTGCCGGTCGGCCTGCGCCTCGAACAGACGCTCGAGGACGGCACCACGGCGGCGCCGACGACCTTGTGGCTGCGGCGGGAACTGGGGTGCTGGTGGTTCACCCTCTGACCCATGGCGTAGAAAGACATGCCGTAAAATGACGGGCTCCGGCAAGCGCCGATCGGAACCGCGAGCGATGCAATACCCGCAATGGATCTGGCAGAACGGCGCGATCAAGCCGTGGGCCGAAGCGACCACCCACGTCATGTCGCACGCGCTGCACTACGGCTCGTCGGTGTTCGAGGGGATCCGGGCGTACGAGACGCCGCAGGGCCCGGCGATCTTCCGCCTCACCGACCACAACCGCCGCCTGTTCGCATCGGCGCGGATCTACGAGATGCAGATCCCGTACACGCTGGAGCAGGTCAACGCCGCGTGCCGCGAGGTGCTGCAGCGAAACGGGCTGAGGTCGGGCTACCTGCGCCCGGTCGCCTATCGCGGCCTCGGCGGCTTCGGCCTGTCGGCGGAGACGCCGGTCGACGTGGCCGTCGCCGGATGGCAGATGGGCGCCTACCTCGGCGACGGCGTGCTCGAGCAGGGCATCGACGCCTGCGTGTCGAGCTGGCAGCGCTTCGCGCCGAATACCATCCCGGCCGGCGCCAAGGCCGGCGGCAACTACCTCTCCGGGCAGCTGATCGCGCGCGAGGCGCGGCGCCTCGGCTTCGGCGAAGGCATCGCGCTCGCGTCGACCGGCCTGCTCAGCGAAGGCGCGGGCGAGAACCTGTTCCTCGTGTTCGACGGCGCGCTGCACACGACGCCGGTCAGCGCCGCGCTGCTCAACGGCATCACCCGCAACACGCTGATCACGCTCGCGCGCGACAACGGCATCGAGGTCGTCGAACGCGACATGCCGCGCGAGTACCTGTACCTGTGCGACGAGCTGTTCATGTGCGGCACGGCGGCGGAGATCACGCCGATCCGATCGGTCGACGGCCGCCAGGTCGGCGCGGGCAAGGCCGGGCCGGTCACGCGCCGCCTGCAGGAACTGTTCTTCGGGCTGTTCGACGGGCGCACGCCGGACAGGTACGGCTGGCTGGAACCGGTCGGCTAACCGCCCGCAAGCGGGTTTCCACCCGCGTTGCGACGCGCTGCGGTCACTTCGCAGTCGCGTTCATCGCGGCGCGGCTGAAGACGAGCGTGGCGACGACGCCGCGCTCGGTGCCCGGCACGACCCGCACGGTCCACCCGTAGAGCTCGCAGAGGCGGCGCACGATCGACAGGCCGATGCCGCCGCCGTTGGAGGCATGCTCGGCGTGCGCGCCGCGGTAGCCGCGTTCGAACAGTCGCGCGGCATCCTCCGCGGTGAGGCCGGGGCCGGAATCGACCACCTCCACCGCGTTCGGCAGCAGGCGCACGACCACGCTGCCCTCCAGCGTGTACTTCACCGCGTTGCCGATGAGGTTGCCGAGCGCCACCGAAACCGCCGCTTCGGGCGCGTCGACGAGCAGCCCGCGCTCGCCCTCCAGGCGCAGCTCGAGCGGCTTGCCGCGCAGCTGGGCGCGGTGCGCATCGAGCAACTGCTCGGCGACCTTGCCGACGTCGGCGAGGCCGTGCCCGCGCTCGTTGCGCGACAGCAGCAGCAGCGCGCTGATCAGGTCCGTGCACTGCTGCTCGGCGCGCTGGATGCGCAGCAGGCGCGCTTCCGCCTTCTCGTCCAGGTCCGGGCGCGACAGCATCAACTCCACCGCGCCCTTGATCACGGCCAGCGGCGTACGCAGCTCGTGGCTGACGTCGGCGTTGAATTCGCGGTCGCGCTTGACCACGTCCGTGAGCCGCGCGGCGTAGTCGTCGAGCGCCTTGGCGAGCTCGCCGACCTCGTCGTCGGGGAAATGCGAGGCCAGCGCCTCCGGCTGCGAGCTTCGGCCGGATTCGCGCAGGCGTTGCGCCAGTTCCGACACCGGGCTCATGACGCGCGAAGCCGCCCACCAGCCGACCAGCAGCGACAGCGCGGTGAACACCAGCACCACGCCGATCAGCTCGCTGTTGAAGCGCTTCTCGCCGCGCAGCGACTGGCTCATGTCGTAGGCCAGGAAGAACCAGGCGTCCGGCGCCTTGCGCACCGCGAGCCTGTAGGCGAACGGCGCGCCGGTGGCCTCGTCGACCCCGGTCATCGGATAGATGCCGTCTTCGAGCGCGGCCCATTCGGGGCGTTCGGCGCGGACGCGGTCGAACTTGTCGCTGGAGAACACGAACGCGCGGATCTGCTCGACCGGCACGGCGGGGTTCTTGGCGGGATCGGCGTAGTAGCGGCGCGCGTACTCGTCGATGTTCTTGTTCATCACGTCTTCCACCAGCTGGTTCTCGACGCGGCTGCGCGCCCAGTTGGTGGCGACGGCGAGCGCGAGCGTCAGGCCGAAGCCCAGCAGGAGGTAGGACAGGATGATGCGGCTGCGCAGCCGGCGCCGGTAGCGGACCTTGCGTCGCCTGGCCGGCGCGCCTTCCGCGGTGGCCGCGCCCGCGGAGGCCCCGTCAGCTCGTGCCATCGGGGGCGGCGATCCGGTAGCCGATGCCGTGGCGGGTCTGGATCAGCGCGGTGTCGAACGGCTTGTCGACCACGGCGCGCAGGCCGTGGATGTGCACGCGCAGCGAGTCCGAGTCCGGCAGCTCCTCGCCCCAGACGCGCGTCTCCAGCTCCTGCCGGGTGACCACCGCCGGCGAGGCCTCCATCAGCGCCTGCAGGATCTTCAGCGCGGTGGGATTGAGCTGCAGGAGCTTGCCGCCGCGGCGCACCTCGAGCGTGTCGAGGTTGTATTCCAGGTCGGCGACTTCCAGCACGCGGGTCTGCGCGCTGCGGCCGCGGCGCGCCAGCGCATTCAGGCGCACTTCCACTTCCTGCAGCGCGAACGGCTTGATCAGGTAGTCGTCGGCGCCGGAATCGAAGCCGGCGAGCTTGTTGTCGAGCGAATCGCGCGCGGTGAGCATCAGCACCGGCGTCTGCTTGCGCGCCTCGTTGCGCAGCTTGCGGCAGACCTCCAGGCCGTCGAGGCCGGGCAGGCTGAGGTCGAGGACGATCGCATCGAAGTCGTGCACCACCGCCAGGTGCAACCCGGTCACGCCGTCGGCGGCGAAGTCGACGGTGTGGCCGCGGTCTTCCAGGTAATCGCCGAGGTTGGCGGCGATGTCGGTGTTGTCTTCGATGACGAGAATGCGCATTCGGGATCCTGTGGGGGCGCCTGCCGGCGATTCTTGCACACGCTCCGGTGAACAAAACGAGGCCCAGGCGCGGTGCCCCGAGCCTGGGCCAAAGCATTGCCCCGATTACCGGAAATCTGCTGAGTCGACGGCGGCACCTGACGAGGAATGTCGCCGGGAGCAGGCAGGTCTGCGGCAGGGATCAGGCTACCCAGCCGGCGATTAAACAGCCGTTAAAAGCGGCGTTAGGATTTTGTGAAGCGAGGGTTTTCGACATCGTCTCACGCTGCTCTGCGACGGCCGGCGGGCACCGGTCGGCCGGCGACCACGAAATCGATGATCCGGCCGGCGATGTCGGTGCCGCTGGATTCCTCGATGCCCTCCAGGCCCGGCGAGGCATTCACCTCCAGCACCAGCGGTCCCCGCTTCGAGCGGATCAGGTCCACGCCGGCCACGCCCAGCCCGAGCACCGCCGCCGCGCGGACCGCCGCGGCCTGTTCCGCCGCGCTGGCGCGGACGGGCTGCGCGGTGCCGCCGCGATGCAGGTTCGAACGGAAGTCGCCGGGCGGCGCCTGGCGGCGCATCGCCGCCACGACCTTGTCGCCGACGACGAAGCAGCGCAGGTCCGCGCCTTTCGCCTCGGCGATGAATTCCTGGACGATGAAGTTCGCGTACAGCCCCCGCAGCGCCTCCACCACGCCGCGCGAGGCCGAGGGCTTCTCGGTCAGCATCACCCCGGCGCCCTGGGTGCCCTCGTTGAGCTTGATGACGTGCGGCGGCGGGCCGAGCATCGCCAGCAGGTCGGTGGTGTCGTCGGGGTTGTCGCCGAACACCGTCGTGGGCAGGCCGATGCCGTGCGCGGCCAGCAACTGGTGCGCGCGCAGCTTGTCCCGCGCGCGCGCGATCGCGTCGGATGGATTCGGCGTGTAGCTGCCCATCAGCTCGAACTGGTGCAGCACGGCGGTGCCGTAGCGCGTGACCGACGCGCCGATGCGCGGGATGACCGCGCCGTAGCCGGCGATCGGCCGGCCCTTGTAGCGCATCGCGAAGCCGCCGCAGTCGATGCGCATGTAGCAGCGCAGCGGATCGAGCACGCGCACGCTGTGGCCGCGCTCGCGCGCGGCCTCGACCAGGCGGCGGGTCGAGTAGAGCTTGGCGTTGCGGGAGAGGATCGCCAGCTTCATCGGTCGAGGTTGAAGCAGGGCTTGAGTGGAGCGGGTGATGGGAATCGAACCCACGTTAGCAGCTTGGGAAGCTGCAGTTCTACCATTGAACTACACCCGCGTCGGGGCCGGATTCTAGCGGAATCCGGCCCGTCGCGCGCCTTCGGGGCGGTCTCAGAAGCGGTTGCCGACGCTCACGAACACCGTCGCGTCGTTGCCGCCGGCCTGGCCGAAGGTCAGGCTGGTGCCGACGTTCGCGTCCAGGCCCATCAGCGTGGTGCGCGCGCCCAGCAGCAGGGTGCCGTAGGTGTCGTCGAAGGCCACGCCCGGCACCGCGTACTGCAGCGAGCCGGGGATCGACTGCGCGCTCGCGAACGCCTGCGCCGGCGCGTCCTCGAACTCGCGGTCCCAGGTGATGCGGCCGTACGGATGGATGCGGTCGCTCGGGCTCCAGCTGAACTGCCAGCCGGCGCTGCCGATGAGCGAGTCGAACGACTGGTCCGGATACGCGAGCGAGCTCGACAGCGCCGGGTCGGACTCGGCGTAGCCGTCCACGTCGATCTGCTGCGACAGCACCGACAGCACCGGGCCATGGCGGAACGCGCCGTCGCCGAAGTCCCAGCCGGCGCTGGCGCCGACGCTGAGGTTGCTGCCGTCGGGCGAGCCGCTGTGCACGCGCATGGCCTGGCCGATGCGCACGCTGCGGTCGATGTCGTAGCCGACCTGGGTGTAGCTGGCCTGGCCGTTGACCCACAACGCGCCGCTGCGCCAGCCGGCGTAGGCGCCGAGGGTCGCGTCGGTCTGGTCGAAGCTGCCGCGGTTCAGGCCCCAGTCCATGCCCTGCCGGCCATAGCCGGCGAAGCCGCCGTAGGTGAAGCCGCCGCTGCGCCAGTCGACGCCGACGGTGAGCGCCGGGCCGACGCCGTCGTAGTGGTCGCCCTGGCCGTAGCGCTGCGCGTCGCCGCGCACGTCGAACCACCAGCGCATGCCCTCGCCCTCCGCCGGCGACCCCAGGCGCGCATCCACGCGACCGGCACGCGCGCGGCCGACGACCGACTCGACGTGCGGCAGCACCGCGATCTGGCGCGGGCCTTCGATCATCGCTTCGGCGAGCTGCGCGATCATCGCGTGCGCGGCCGTGGTCGGGTGGATGCCGTCGGCGAACAGGTAGCTGTCCGCGACCGACGGATCGCGGTACGACGCCGGGTTGCAGAACAGCGACGAATCCCCCGCCGGCGCCGGTTGCGCGAGGCAGCCGGGCGTCGTCACGTTGGTGAAGCCGTACGCCGACGGATCGGCGGCGACCTCGCGCAGGAAGTGGAACGCGTCCACCGGGATCACCGCCAGCCCGGAACTCGCGAGGCCGCCGAACAGCGCATCGTTGTAGGCGGTGGCGAGGGCGGTCGCCTGCGCCTGGTAGGCCGCGCCGGCAGCGCGCGCCGCCGGCGTAAGGCCGAGGTCGGGCAGGTTCGCGACGAGGACGTACTGCGCGCCGGCCGCCTGCAGCGTGCCGACGATGCCGACTTCGTTGGTGACGGCCGCGCCGATCACCGCCGGCGCGGTGGCCGGGCTGGCGATGGAGAACATGTCGTTGGCGCCGCCCCAGACGCTGTACAGCGCGTTCGGGTCGGCCTTGCCGCCGTTCGCGGCGAGGTAGGCGGTGACCTGCGACTTCATCGACGCGATCGGGCCGAGGCCGCCGGCCGTGTCCGTCGCCACGAGCGCGCCGCCGACCGCGTAGTTGCTGCCGCCCTGGTTGTCGCTGGTGGCGCCGGTGCCGTATTCCGCGGCCAGGTATTCCGACCAGACCAGGCCGGGATTGGTGGTGAACTTGCCGATCAGCGCGCCGTTCGGCCCGATCATCTGGATCAGCGCGGGGCGGAAGTGGCCGCTGTCGCTGAGGCTGTCGCCGAAGAACACCGTCTGCGAGAAGGCGGCCTGCTGCTGGGCCGCGGCCGGGAGGGCGGCGCAGGCCAGGGCGAGGGCCAGGAGGGAGCGGAGGGGCTTGCGGGACGGCGTCATGGTGGGCTCCGGGAAGTGGTCCGCGGTGTGCGATACGCCGGCGGATGGGGAAATCCTTCCACGGCTGGAGCCGGGAGCGCAAGGCGGCGACAATGGGTGGCATGGAGATCCATCTCAACGGCGCCCCCCGCACCGTGCCCCCCGGCTGCACCGTGGCGGGCCTGCTGCGCGACGCCGGCCACGGCGAGCGCCGCGTCGCGGTCGAGGTCAACGGCGAGATCGTGCCGCGCAGCGCCCATGCCAGCCGCGCGCTGGCCGCGGGCGACCGCGTGGAGATCGTGCAGGCGCTCGGCGGCGGCTGACGCGCGCTAAAATCGCGGGATGACGCACCCTGCCCCCGCGCACGGCGACGACGCGCTCGTCATCGCCGGCAAGTCCTACCGTTCCCGCCTGCTCACCGGCACCGGCAAGTACCGCGACCTCGACGAGACCCGCCGCGCCACCGAGGCCGCCGGCGCCGAGATCGTCACCGTCGCGATCCGCCGCGTGAACATCGGGCAGGACCCCAACGAGCCCAGCCTGCTCGACGTCCTCCCGCCCGACCGGTACACGATCCTGCCGAACACCGCCGGCTGCTACACCGCCGACGAGGCCGTGCGCACCTGCCGGCTCGCCCGCGAACTGCTCGACGGGCATTCGCTGGTGAAGCTCGAGGTGCTCGGCGACCAGCGCACGCTGTATCCCGACGTCGTGCAGACGCTCGCCGCCGCCGAGGCGCTGGTCGCCGACGGCTTCGAGGTGATGGTCTACACCTCCGACGACCCGATCCTGTGCCGGCGCCTGGCAGAGATCGGCTGCGTCGCGGTGATGCCGCTGGCCGCGCCGATCGGTTCCGGCCTCGGCGTGCAGAACCGCTACAACCTGATGGAGATCGTCGAGAACGCGACCGTGCCGATCATCGTCGACGCCGGCGTGGGCACCGCCTCCGACGCGGCGGTGGCGATGGAGCTCGGCTGCCACGGCGTGCTGATGAACACCGCCATCGCCGGCGCGAAGGATCCCGTGCGCATGGCGCGCGCGATGCGCCTCGCGGTCGAGGCCGGCCGCGACGCCTTCCTCGCCGGCCGCATCCCGCGCAAGCGCTACGCGAGCGCCTCCTCGCCCGTCGACGGCCTGCTCGGCGGATGACGGGCACGGTACGCGCCCCCGGGCGCAAGCCCTTCACCATCGAGCCCGGCCATCGCGCGGTCCGCAGCTTCGTGCTGCGCCAGGGGCGGTTCACGCCTGCGCAACAGCGCGCCTTCGATGCGCTGTGGCCCCGGTTCGGACTGGACTACGCCGGCACGCCGCGCGACTTCGACGCCGCCTTCGGCCGCAGCGCCCCGCGGGTGCTGGAGATCGGCTTCGGCAACGGCGAGGCGCTGCGCTTCGGCGCCGCCCAGGATCCCGGCCGCGACTTCATCGGCATCGAGGTCCATGCCCCGGGCGTCGGCCGCCTGCTCAACGGCCTGGAGGCCGACGGCCTGCGCAACGTCCGCGTCTACCACCACGACGCCGTGGAGGTGCTGGCCAACGAGATCGCCGACGCGAGCCTCGACGAGGTCCGCATCTATTTCCCGGATCCCTGGCACAAGAAGCGCCACCACAAGCGCCGGCTGGTCCAGCCCGGATTCGTGGCGCTGCTGGTGCGCAAGCTGGCGCCCGGCGGGCGCTTGCACCTCGCCACCGATTGGCACGACTATGCCGGTCAGATGTGGGACGTGCTCGACGCCGAGCCCGGGTTGCGCAACCGGGCCGGCCCGCGCGGGCACGTGCCGCGGCCGCCGTGGCGGCCGCAGACCCACTTCGAGGCCCGCGGCCTGAAACTCGGCCACGGCGTCTGGGACCTGCTGTACGACAAGCCCGCGCACGACGGGCCCGCCGCACCGAACGCTCCACCGTAGGCCGCACGCAGCCGCTCCGGACCAGGAACCAGGACAGGCACATTGGATACCGCGCTGGCGCTCACCACCGACATGAAGCTCGTGCTCGGGCTGGTGGGCTTCACGATGGTGATGTTCCTGTTCGAGCGCATCCGCGCCGACGTCGTCGCGCTGGTGGTGCTGGTGCTGCTCGGGCTCACCGGCCTGGTCGCGCCCGAGGACATCTTCAGCGGCTTCTCCTCCGACGCGGTGATCAACGTCATCGCCACGATGATCCTCGGCGCGGGCCTCGACCGCACCGGCGCGCTCAACCGCCTCGCCGGCTGGCTGCTGCGGCGCGCGCACGGCGTCGAGCAGCGCCTGCTGCTGTACACGCAGGCCGTCGCCGGCCTCAACTCGGCGATCATGCAGAACACCTCGGTCACGGCGCTGTACCTGCCGATCGCCTCGCGCCTGTCCGCGCGCACCGGCGTGCCGCTGTCGCGGCTGCTGATGCCGCTCGCGGCCGCGATCATCATGGGCGGCGGCCTGACCATGGTCGGCAACTCGCCGCTGATCCTGCTCAACGACCTCCTGGTGTCGGCGAACGCGAACCTGCCCTCCGGCGCGGCCACGCTGGTGCCGCTGAAGATGTTCGCGCCGCTGCCGATCGGCCTCGCGCTGCTGCTCGCCTGCCTGGCGTACTTCCACTTCTGGGGCGCGAAGCAGCTGCGCGACGACACCGACAAGGGCGTGACGCCCGCGCGCACGCAGAGCTATTTCGCCAACACCTACGGCATCGAAGGCGAGGTGTTCGAGCTCACCGTCGGCGCCGACAGTCCGCTGGTGGGCATGGCGCTGGGCGAGGCCGAACGCCTGCACGGCGCGCCGCTGCTGCTCGCGCTCAAGACCGGCAACGAGTCGCGGCTCGCGCCGCCCGGCGACAGCCGCATCTGGGTCGGCAGCGTGCTCGGCGCGATGGGCCCGCGCCAGCAGGTGGCGGACTTCGCGCAGAACCACTTCCTGCGCATGTCCACGCGGCTGCGCGAATTCGGCGACCTGTTCAACCCGAGCCGGGCCGGCATCTCCGAGGCGGTGGTGCCGCCGACCTCGAAGTTCATCGGCAAGAGCGCCGCCGACCTGCGCCTGCGCAAGCAGCAGGGCATCAGCCTGCTGGCGATCAACCGCGACAAGGAAGTGCACAACACCGACGTGCGCACGCTGCCGCTGCGCGCCGGCGACATGCTGGTGCTGCACAGCATCTGGACCGACCTCGCGGACGCGGCGAAGAGCCGCGACTTCGTGGTGGTCACCGACTACCCGAAGGGCGAGCAGCGCCCGCACAAGTTCAAGATCGCGATGGTCATCTTCGCGATCAGCATGCTGCTCGCGCTGTCGTCGCGGATCCCGACGTCGATCGCGCTGATGACCGGCGTCGCCGGCATGCTGGTCACCGGCGTGCTGAAGATGGACGAGGCCTACGCCGCGATCAGCTGGAAGACCGTGTTCCTGATGGCCTGCCTGATCCCGCTCGGCTGGGCCATGGACAGCAGCGGCGCCGCGGCCTGGGTCGCCGGCCACAGCATCGAGCGGCTGCCGCAGGGGCTGCCGGCGTGGTCGATCGAGCTGGTGCTCGGGCTGCTCACCACCGCGTTCTCGCTGGTGATCAGCCATGTCGGCGCGACCATCGTGATGGTGCCGCTGGCGATCAACCTGGCGCTGGCGGTGGGCGGCAACCCCACCGCGTTCGCGCTGATCGTCGCGCTGTCGGCCTCGAACAACTTCATCACCGCGTCGAACCCGTCGGTGTCGATGATCACCGGCCCGGCGGGCTACACGCCGCGCGACATGTGGCGCGTGGGCGGGCCGCTGACGCTCGCATACACGGCGATCATCGTGGCGATGGTGAACGTACTGTTCTGAGCGGCTGCCGTTACGAGCGGATGCCGTTCCAGGCGAGGAACACCGCACCGTCGCGGACCACGATCGCCACCGGCTGCAGCGCGTCGCCCCGGCACGGGCCGGCGACGCATTCGCCGCGCTGCAATTCGAAGCTCGCGCCGTGCACGGCGCAGACGAGCAGGCCGTCCTTCGACTTGAGGAATTTTCCCGGCGCCCAATCCAGGCGGCGTCCCTGGTGCGGGCAGACGTTGAGCCAGGCGCGCACCGCTTCGCCATCGCGATGCAGGATCAGCGATTCGGCGGAGCCGGCCACCGCCGCTTCCGCCTCCGCGAAACCACCGTCTTCGATGGCGGAAACCAGCGCCAGCGCGGGTTCCAGGTTCGCGCCGCCTTCGTTTAACGAACTTCTCACAATCCCGACTGCGCCTCGCCGGATACTGCCGGTCCCCCGGCGATGTCCGGATTGTGTCACGAGCGTTGCCACCGATGTCCGCACTGCATTTCCGTTTCGACCGCCATGCCTTCTTCCGCGCCGCGCAGCTGCCGCCGCGCCATCGCCGCCATCCGCTGCTGCGGCTGCTGATGGGCTTGATGGGGCTGGCGCTGCTCGTGGTGCTGGTGGTCGCGAGCGTGTTCGTCGGCGCGGCGATGCTGGCGATCGGCCTGGCCGCGCGGCTGCTGCGCCCGCGCGGCGGCGCGGCGGCGTCCGCGTCGCAGCGCGGCCACGTGGTCGAGGGCGAATACACGGTGGTCGACGGCGAAGCCGTGGCGATTGCCGCCACGCCCGCCGCCACACCCGCCGGCACGCCCGACGATCGTTCGCGCTGACGGCCGCATGCGGCCGGTCCACCGCATCTACTGCGTCGGCCGCAATTTCGCCGACCACGCGCGCGAAATGGGCGCCGCGCCCGCCGATCCCGCCGCGCGCGGGCGACCCGTCTTCTTCCTCAAGCCCGCGGACGCCATCGTGCTCGACGGCGTGGTGCCCTACCCGCCCGGCACGCGCGAGCTGCACCACGAAGTCGAACTGGTCGTCGGCCTCGGCCGCGATGCGGCGCACGGCGAACTCGCGCGCGACGATGCCATGGCCCTGGTCGAAAGCTACGGCGTCGGCCTCGACCTGACCCGCCGCGACCTCCAGGCCGACGCCAAGGCGCGCGGCCTGCCTTGGGACATCGGCAAGGCCTTCGACGCTTCCGCGCCGCTGAGCGCGCTCGTCCCGGCGGCGGATGCGGGCGACCTCGCCGCCCGGACCCTCACCCTCGAGGTCAACGGCGAGCGCCGGCAGCATGGCGCGCTGCGCGACCTGATCTGGGACGTGCCCGACATCCTGGTCGAGCTGTCGAAGCTGTACCGGCTGCGCGCGGGCGACCTGGTGTTCATGGGCACGCCGGCGGGCGTCGGCCCGCTCGCGGTGGGCGACCGCTTCCGCGCCAGCCTCGACGGCGTCGTCGCCTTCGAAGGCAGGATCGCGCCGCCCGCGGCTTCGGGTTAGGCTGGCGCGCAGCGGCGCAACGGGAGGGCAAGCGATGGGAATGGCCACCGAGTTCAGGGAATTCATCGCCCGCGGCAACGTCGTCGACCTCGCGGTCGGCGTGGTGATCGGCGCCGCGTTCGGCAAGATCGTCTCGGCCCTCGTCGACGGCATCGTCATGCCGCTGGTCGGCGTCCTGCTGGGCGGCGTGAGCGTCTCCGACTGGAAGTACGTGCTGAAGCCCGCCAGCGTGGACGCGGCCGGCAAGCCGCTCGCCGAGGTCGCCATCGCCTACGGGACCTTCATCCAGTCGGCGATCGACTTCCTGCTGATCGCGTTCGTGATCTTCCTGTTCCTCAAGGCCTACAACCGCATGCGCAAGCCCGCCGAGGCCGCGCCGGCGGCGCCGCCGGAGGAAGTCCTGCTGCTGCGCGAGATCCGCGACTCGCTGCGGCGCTGACCTGCCCGGGCGTGACTTGAGGCACAACGGGGCGACCGGTCCGGCTGCTAGGCTGGAAGCTTCCCCTGTTCCGACCGGAGCCCGCCATGCGCCTCGCGCCGCTGTTGCTCGCCCTGCTCGTGTCCCTGCCCGCCGCCGCGGCGCAGCCCACCACCCGGCTTCCCCAGGCAGCGCTGGACACCGCGGCGAAGCTGCGCGCGACCGCGCTCGCCGACGACACGGGCTGGAAGGTCACCGAGTCGCTCACCACCGAGGTCGGCCCGCGCATGGCCGGCAGCGAGGGCGACGCGCGCGCGGTCGAGTGGGCGAAGGCCAAGTTCCGCGAGCTCGGCTTCGACAAGGTCTGGACCGAACCGGTGACCTTCCCGAAGTGGGAGCGCCGCGGCGAATCCGCCGAAGTGCTGGGACCGCATTCGCAGAAGCTCGTGGTGGCCGCGCTCGGCGGCAGCGTCGGCGGCACGGTCGAGGGCCAGGTGGTGCGCTTCGCCGACCTCGATTCGCTCGAAAAGGCGGCGCCCGGCTCGCTCGCGGGCAAGATCGCGTTCGTCGACCATCGCATGGAACGGGCGCAGGACGGCCACGGCTACGGCATGGGTTCGCGCATCCGCGGTGCCGGCCCGTCCGCCGCGATCCGCGCCGGCGCGGCCGCGTTCCTGATGCGTTCGGCCGGCACCGACACCCATCGCGTCGCGCACACCGGCATCAGCCGCTATGCGGAAGGGCTCGCGCCGATCCCCATGGCCGCGCTGTCGAACCCCGACGCCGACCAGCTGGCGCGGCTCGCCGCGCTGGATCCGGCGACGCGCGTGCGCCTGGCGCTGGATTGCGGCTGGGACGGCGAATACACGTCGCAGAACGTGATCGGCGAGGTCGCCGGCGCCACGCGTCCTGACGAGATCGTGCTGATCGGCGGCCACCTCGACTCCTGGGACGAAGGCACCGGCGCGATCGACGACGCCGCCGGCATCGGCATCTCCATGGCCGCCGCGAAGCTGATCGCCGACCTGCCCGCGCGCCCGGCGCGCACGATCCGCGTGGTCGCGTTCGCCAACGAGGAGCAGGGCCTGCACGGCGGCTTCGCCTACGCGAAGGCGCACGCCGCGGAACTGGAGAAGCACGTGCTGGTGTCGGAGAGCGACTTCGGCGCGGGCCGCATCTACGGCTTCGATGCCGGCAACATCGACGACGGCGCGAAGGACGCCGTGCAGCAGATCGCGAAGGCGCTCGAGCCGCTGGGCGTCGAATGGCGCCCGGGCGAAGGCAGCCCGGAATCCGACGTGGGCCCGCTCGCGGGCATGGGCGCGTCGTGGGCGTGGCTGGGCCACGACGGGACGGAATACTTCGACCTGCACCACACACCGGACGACACGCTGGACAAGATCGATCCGGAAGCGCTGCGGCAGAACGTGGCGGCCTATGCGGTCTACACGTACCTGGCGGCGCAGGCCGAGGGCGCCTTCGGCAGTTCGCCCGCCCGCGCCGCGCAGCCCGGCCGCGGCCTCGGCCGCTGACGCCGCCAGTGCCTTCGGGGCTGGGCGGCGGAAGCGTGCGCGGACTTTCGGGGGACGCCGCAAGTACGTCCATGTAGGCTCTTCGGCGGCATCCAT
>JBDZUW010000166.1:0-2717 GCA_040255375.1 Luteimonas sp.
GCCGCGGCCTGCAGGCCGGCGAGCGCGAAGCCGCAGGCGAACGCGCCCGCGAGGCGCAGGCGCCGCCCGAAGGCCCACAGCAACAGCCCGCCGGCGAAGCCGCCCGCCAGCAACCCTCGGGGCTGCAGCGCCGGGGAATACAGGCAGGCCGTGCAGCCGGCGAGCAACGTCGCCGCCACGGCCAGGCCGAACGGCGCGACGGGCTCGCGTGCTGGCTCGCGTGCGGGCTCGCGTGCGGGCGCGGCAGGGACCATGTCCCAGCCTCCGCCCTGGTCGCGTGCCGTGCCATCGGAATCCTCCTCACGCCCGCGTCGGTATATTCCCCGCCATGGACCGGACCCGCCTCGCGTTCGTGATCGCCCTCGCCTCGGCCGCGCTTGCCGGCGGCTGCGCGCATTCCCCGCAGCCGCGCTGCGAGGTCGGTTCGCGGCCGATGGTGCAGGAACGCCTGTACTTCGGCACGAAGCGCCCGGCGGCGAAGTCTCGGACGCCGAGTGGCGCGCCTTCGTCGACGACGTGGTCGCCGTCGCCTTCCCCGATGGCTTCACCAGCTGGGACGCCAGCGGCGGCTGGCGCGGCGCCGACGGCCGCTCGCTGCGCGAGGCCAGCCACGTCGTCGAGATCGTGCGCCCCGTCGACGCGCGGACCGAAGCGGCGATCGCGAAGCTGATGGCCGACTACACCGGCCGTTTCGACCAGGAAACGGTGCTGCGCGTGCGGGTGCCGGTCTGCGCGGGATTCTGAAACGCCCGGCCCGGAAGCGACCTACACGTCGGCGGGAGCGAGCTCGCGCAGGCGGCCTTCGTGCAGTTCCAGGACGCGGTCGAGGCGGCGCGCCAGCGAGCGGTCGTGGGTCACCAGCACCAGGCTCGTGGCCTGCGCGCGGTTGAGCTCGAGCATCTGCCCGAACACGTGCGCGGCGGTCTTCTCGTCGAGGTTGCCGGTGGGCTCGTCGCCGAGCACGCAGGCGGGCTTGTTCACCAGCGCACGCGCCACCGCGGCGCGCTGGCGTTCGCCGCCGGAAAGCTCGCCGGGCTTGTGCTGCAGGCGGTGCCCGAGCCCGACGGACTCGAGCAGCGATTTCGCGCGCGCGGTCGCGTCCGCCACCGCGCTGCCGCCGAGCAGCACCGGCAGCATCACGTTCTCCAGCGCCGTGAACTCCGGCAACAGGTGGTGGAACTGGTAGACGAAGCCGAGCGCGCGGTTGCGCAGCGCGCCGCGCGCCGCGTCCGAGAGCGCGCCCATCCGCTCGCCGAGGACGAAGACCTCGCCCGACGTCGGCGTGTCCAGCCCGCCGAGCAGGTGCAGCAGCGTGCTCTTGCCCGCGCCGGACGCGCCCAGGATCGCGACCGTCTCGCCGGCCGCGACCGCGAAGTCGAGCCCGTCGAACACCGGCGTGTGCAGCCCGCCTTCCGAATAGGTCTTGCCGAGCTTCTCCGCCCGCAGCACCGAACCGTCACTCATAGCGCAGCGCCTCCGCCGGCGGCGTGCGCGATGCACGCCAGGCCGGGTAGATCGTGGCCACGAAGGCCATGGCCAGCGCGACCGCCGCGATCGCGCAGACGTCCTCGGCGCGCAGCTCGGTCGGCAGGCCGGTGATGTAGTACACGTCCTCGGGCAGCAGCTGCACGCCGAGCACCGCCTCGATCGCGTGCAGGATGTGCTGCAGGTTGAGCGTGAGCAGGATGCCGCCGACTACGCCCAGCGCGGTGCCGATGATGCCGATCAGCGAGCCCTGCACCATGAACACCCGCATCACCCCGGACGGCGACAGCCCGAGCGTGCGCAGGATCGCGATGTCGGCCTGCTTGTCGGTGACCAGCATCACCTGCGAGCTGACCAGGTTGAACGCGCCCATCGCGATGATCAGCGACAGCAGGATCGCCATCACCGTCTTCTCCATCTTCAGCGCGCGGAACATGTTGGCGTTGTCGCGCGTCCAGTCGCTGACGCGGTACGGCCCGCGCAGGCGCAGCGCGAGGTCGCGCGCGACGTCGAAGGCCAGGTCCATGTCGTGCAGCTTCAGGCGCACGCCGGTGACGCCGTCGCCCATGCGCGTCACGCGCTGGATGTCCTGCAGGCTGGTGACCGCCAGGCCCTTGTCGTATTCCTGGTAGCCGGCCTCGAAGATGCCGCTGACCGTGAAGCGCTTGAGCTGCGGGATGCCGCCCATCGGCGTGGACTGGAACGAGGTCGTCACGATCACGCTGTCGCCCACGCCCACGCCGAGCCAGGTGGCGAGCTCGGCGCCGAGCACGATGTTGAAGCTGCCGGGCACGAGCTGGTCGAGGCGGCCCTGGATCATCTTCTGGCCGAGCACCGAGACCTTGCCCTCCTCGTCCGGGACCACGCCGCGCACGATCGCCGGCTGCCGGCGCGCGCCCTGCAGCAGCGCCTCGGTCTCGACGTAGGGCGCGGCGCCGGCGACGCGCGGATCCTCGTATGCCGCGGCCACGGCCTGGCGCCAGTTCTCCATCGGCACGCCGTCGGCGGTGATGGTGGCGTGCGCGGCCATCTGCAGCATGCGGTCGCGGATCTCGCGCTGGAAGCCGGTCATCACCGCGAGCGTGGTGATCAGCGCGGCGACGCCGATCGCGATGCCCAGGATCGACGCCATCGAGATGAAGGAAATGAAGCCGTTGCGGCGCTTGGCGCGGAGATAGCGCAGGCCGATGGCGACGGGGACGGGCTTGAACATCGGCCTATGGTGCCATGCC
>JBDZUW010000052.1:0-13880 GCA_040255375.1 Luteimonas sp.
GGCCTTCATCGGCATCCTGGTGCTGATGGGCGTGGTGGTGAACAACGGCATCGTGATGATCGAGCACATCAACAACCTGCGCCGGCGCGGCATGTCGCGCACCGAAGCGCTGGTCAACGGCGGCCGCGAGCGGCTGCGCCCGATCCTCATGACGATGGGCACGGCGATCCTGGCGATGGTGCCGATCGCGATGTCGGACACGCAGCTGGCGGGCGAGGGGCCGGCGTACTACCCGATGGCGCGCGCGATCGCGGGCGGCTTGGCGTTCTCGACGGTGGTGAGCCTCCTGTTCCTGCCGACCATCTACGCGCTCCTGGACGACCTGCGCAGCGGCAGCGCGCGCCTCATCGCGCGCGCGCGCCGCCGCCGCGGCGACCCAGCGCCGAGATCGGCTTCAGCCCCCGCAGCTGGCGCCTGAAGGTCGGACGCGGGGTTCGTCGCCACGAAAAAGGCCGGCGCCGCAGTGCGACGCCGGCCCATGTTCGACCGGTCAGATGCCGGACGTGACGATCAAGGCCAGTGGTCGCAGTCGTCCAGGGTGCAGGCGCAGGGCTCCATGAAGATCACGCGCTGTTCGCCGACCAGCACGCCGTCGTAGAGCGGCGCACCATCGCAGGGATAGTGCGCCGTGCCATTCAGCGTCCCGTCCGGCGCGTAGTACCCGATTTCCCGTTCGTAAGCCCGCGCGGCGATCGCGCTCGAGCCGATCGCCAGGGCCGCCAGCCCGATAGCCAGAAGAAGTCGTCCTTTCATTTCCCCTCCGATGGGTTGTGGTCGCCGCCGCAGCGGCGACCTACGTCTAGCACGACGTTCGCGTGGTGCAAAAGGACGTGACCCGCGGTAGCCGAAGGCCGGCGAGAGTCGTGCGGTGCAGCGCCTCAGGCCAAGAGCTTGCCGAGGATGCGCGCGCCGCCGAGCCAGACCCCGATGGCGGTGCCGAGGCTGGTGAGGAAGAAGTTGAGCAGCACCCGCGCCACCCGGTTGCGCCACCACCCGCGCACCGTCGCGACATCGTCGCGCAGCGCCATGAAGTCGGCGTAGGTCGGCTTGCGCACCCACGCCTCGACCAGCGCGCTGATCGTGCCCGATGCGAGTGCCGGGTGCAGCGGCGTCACCGGCGAGGACACGAACGCGGCGAGGATGCTCAGCGGATGGCCTCCGGCGACGGCGCAACCGATCGCGCCCAGCGTGCCGGTCAGCAGCACCCAGTAGAGCAGCAGGTCCGCGCCGACATCGACGCCGCCGTGCCAGAAGCCCCAGGCGAAGCCGCCGAGCACGAACGCTGCGAGCCCGATGGTGAACCACGGGATCGAGGACTTCTCCGCGACCGACTCGAGGTCCGCGCGCACGATGTCGGGCGCGACGCCGTCCTCGCGCAGGTGGCGCGCGAGGCCCTGCAGGTGGCCCGCGCCGACGACCGCGAGCACCTCGCGCGCACCGGCGCCCTGGTGCTCCAGCGCGATCGCGCGCAGGTTGGCGGCCATGTAGCGGTCGCGTTCGGCGATCACCGCTTCGTAGAGCGCCGGGTTGTCGCCCGCGAACTCGGCGAAGCTCGCCTCGAGCAGGTCGCCCTGTTTCAGCTTCTCGATGTCCTCGCCGGCGACTTCCTCGTCGGCGAACAGCGCGGCCACCAGGCCGCCGCCGAGCTTCGCCCGGTCCCACCAGCCCAGGCGCTGCGATGCGCGCTTGAAGGTGATGCCGACGTCCCGGTCGATGAGGCGCATGTCCAGGCCGCGTTCGCGCGCTTCGAGCGCGGCCGCCTTGAGCTCGGCGCCGGGTTCGATGCCCAGCTGCTCGGCGAGGCGGCGCTGGTACGCGGCCAGGCCCAGGTTCGCGGCGAACAGCGCGGTCCGCCCGGAGCGGATCACCTGCACGAGGTCCAGGCGCGCCAGCGCGTCGGGGTCGGTCAGCGACTGGAAACGCTGCGGGTCGAGCTCGACCGCGACGGTATCGAACTCGCCGCTGTCGACCGCCGCGCGCACCGCGTCGAGGCTGTTCCGCGAGACGTGCGCGGTGCCGAGCAGGGTGAAGCGGACGCCATCGCGCTCGACGATCGCATGCGGCTGTTCGCGCCAGCCGGCGGCGCCGGCGGCCTCAGTCACGGTAGCGCTTGAGCAGGTCGCCGTACGCGTCGATGCGGCGGTCGCGCAGGAACGGCCAGATCCGGCGCACGTGTTCGCTGCGGCCCAGGTCCACTTCCGCCATCAGCACCTGCGGCGCGTCGATGGACGCTTCGGCGAGGAACTCGCCCTGCGGGCCGAGCACGTGGCTCGAGCCCCAGAAGTCGATGCCGGAACGCCCGACCGGGGACGCCTCGTGCCCCGTGCGGTTGCACGACAGCACCGGCAGTCCGTTCGCGACCGCGTGGCCGCGATGGCTCAGGATCCAGGCGTTGCGCTGGCGGTCCTTCTCGGCCTGGTCGTCGTCCGGGTCCCAGCCGATCGCGGTGGGATACAGCAGCAGCTCCGCGCCGGCGAGCGCCATCAGGCGCGCGGCTTCCGGATACCACTGGTCCCAGCACACGAGCACGCCGAGGCGGCCGACCGAGGTGTCGATCGGCGTGAATCCGATGTCGCCCGGCGTGAAGTAGAACTTCTCGTTGAAGCCGGGATCGTCCGGGATGTGCATCTTGCGGTACTTGCCGGCGAGCGAACCGTCGCGCTCCAGCACGACCGCGGTGTTGTGGTACAGGCCGGCGCCGCGGCGCTCGAACAGCGAGCCCACGATCACCACGCCGTGCTTCTTCGCGAGCGCGCCGAGGCGCTCGGTGCTGGGGCCCGGGATCGGCTCGGCATGCTCGAACTCGCGCACGTCCTGGTGCTGGCAGAAATAGGCGCCGTTGTGCAGTTCCTGCAGCAGCACGAGCCTTGCGCCGTTGCCGGCGGCTTCGGCGACGCGCTGCTCGATGCGGGCGAGGTTGGCGTCGGCGCTGCCCTGGTTCGTTTCCTGGACCAGGGCGACGGGGAGGGTCTTCTTGCTCATGCCGCGATTATCCCCTCCGGCAGCTGCATGGTCAGGCAATGCAGGCTGCCGTTCTGCCAGATGAGCGCACGGCAGGGCACCGGCACGATCTCGCGGCCGGGGAACGCGCGGGCCAGCACGGCGGCGGCCGCGGCATCGGCCGGATCGCCGTAGGCGGGGACCAGCACCGCGCCGTTGACGATGAGGAAGTTGGCGTAGCTCGCGGCGAGGCGGCGGCCATCGTCGAGCACCGGTTGCGGCCACGGCAGCGGGAACAACCGGTAGGGCCGCCCGTCCGCGGTGCGCAGCGCCGCGAGCTCGGCGGCCATCGCCTGCAGCTCTGCGTAGTGCGAATCGGCCGGGTCGTCGCAGGCCTGGAAGACGATCGCATCCGGCGCGGCGAAACGGGCGAGGGTGTCCACGTGCGCGTCGGTGTCGTCGCCCTCGAGGTAGCCATGGTCGAGCCAGAGCACCCGGTCCTGGTGCAGCCACTCGCCCAGCCGCTGCGACAGCGTCTCGCGGTCGAGGCCCGGATGGCGTTCGTGCAGGCACTGCCAGGTGGTCAGCAGGGTGCCCGCGCCGTCGGTGTCGATGGCGCCACCTTCCAGAGCGAAATCAATGGATTGACGCTCACTCTTGATGAAAGTTCCAGCTTCGTGCAGGCGCTCGACCAGCAGGTCGTCCTGCGCGGCGCCGAACTTGCCGCCCCAGCCGGTGAAGCGGAAATCGAGCAGCCGGAACCCGCCGGAGGAGGCGTCCCGCAGCGTGATCGGCCCGCTGTCGCGCAGCCAGGTGTCGTCGTAGGCGACGGCGAGGAACCTCACCCGCGCCATATCGATGCGCGCCGACGACAGCCGCGCACGCGCATACGCCTCCACGTCGTCGTCGGCCGCGCACAGCAGGACCGGCTGGAAGCGGGCGATCGCCGCGACCAGCGCGATGAAGGTCTCCTCGACCTCGCCCAGGCGTTCGGCCCAGTCGGTGCCGGCGTGCGGCCAGGCGAGCAGGATGGCGGACTGGGGCTCCCATTCCGCGGGGAGGCGCAGGGCGTCGGCGGTCATCGGATCGCGGGCCTGGGGCCGATCTCGTCGGGGGAAGCCTGGTTGGCGACGGCGTCGATCACGCGGTCCTTCTCGAAGTAGACGGTGAACGCCGGATAGCGCCAGCGCTGGATCGTCGGCCATGCGCGCTTCTGGCCGCCGCGCGGATCCAGCCGGCCGGCCGGGGCGCCGTAGCGCGCCTCGACCTGGCGCATGGTCATGCCGCGCGCGGGCAGGGCGGCGCTGTTCTCCTGCGCGACGCGGTCGACGAGCAGCACGTCGCCCTGCGTCTCGACGACGCGGGTGGACTGGGCGGCAGCGGCTGCCGTTGCGGCAAGCAGCGCCGCGGCCAGCGCGGTCGCCAGGGCATTGCGGAAGCGGATCATGGTCGGTCTCCCTGCGAGAGAGGCGGAATTGTAGGGCCGACCCATGGTCGGCTGCCGTGCGTCGCGAAAAAGGGAAAAGGGGAAAAGGAAAAGGCCGCGTTTCCGCGGCCTTTTTCCGGAGCAGCCGACCATGGGTCGGCTCTGCAGGTGCTTCAGCGCTGGCGCGCCTTGAAACGCGGGTTGGACTTGCAGATCACGAAGACCTTGCCACGGCGGCGGACCACCTTGCAGTCGCGGTGGCGGGTCTTCGCCGACTTCAGGGAGGACAGGACCTTCATGGGAAACCTCGGCAGATGCGGCAGATTGGATGGAAGCGCAGCGCCCTGGGGCTGCCCGCGCACGGAAGCCCGCCATTCTAGCGGTCTTTTCCCCCGCCGTTCAAGTGCTTGCGGCGCCCGCGGCGGCGCGGCGCTTACAATGCCGGGATGACCTCCAACGACATTCCGCCGGTCCTCACCATCGACGGCCCCTCCGGCTCGGGCAAGGGCACGATCAGCCGCCTGGTGGCGCAGCGCCTGGGCTGGCACTACCTGGATTCGGGTGCCCTCTACCGGGCGGTCGGCGTCGCCGCCGGCTGGGCCGACCTCGACCTGGACGACGCGGGAGCGCTGGTGCGCTGCGCTTTCGACACCGACATCGCCTTCCGCGAGGCCGCCGACGGCGAACTGCGGGTGCTGGTGAACGGCCACGACGCCACCGACGAGCTGCGGACCGAGACCGCCGGCGCGGCCGCCTCGGCCATCGCCGCCATCCCCGAGGTCCGGGCCGCCCTGAAGGACCGCCAGCGGGCGTTCCGGCAGCCGCCGGGGCTCGTCGCGGACGGCCGCGACATGGGGACGGTGATCTTCCCCGACGCCACCTGGAAGGTGTTCCTCACCGCCAGCGCCGAGGAAAGGGCCGAAAGGCGATATAAGCAGTTGAAGGAAAAAGGGGTTTCCGTTACATTGGCGGGTCTGCTGCGGGAGATCCTGGCCCGCGACGCCCGCGACGCCAGCCGCGCGGTGGCTCCGCTGCGACCGGCCGACGACGCCGAGCGCATCGACACCACCGGGCTGCCGATCGACGCGGTCGTGGAGCGGGTGCTGGCGCTGGTCCACCGCTGAGCGGTGCGGCCGGCCCGGCGGGGCATTCACGCAGCAGGCAACGACCGTCCGCGGGCCACGAGGCGCGCGGGCGCCTTTCCACGCCACGAACGAAAACGTGGCACCGACCCATGGCAAGTGCAATCCCGCACGCGCCCACAGAGAACAACATGTCCGTAGCTACCGAATCCTTCGCTGAACTGTTCGAACAGAGCCAGGCGCACCTCGCCAAGCTCAAGCCCGGTGCGATCGTCACCGGCACCGTCGTCGACGTCCGCTCCGACGTGGTCGTGATCAACGCCGGCCTCAAGTCCGAGGGCATCGTCCCGATCGAGCAGTTCCGCAACGACGCCGGCGAGATCGACGTCGGCATCGGCGACACCGTGAAGGTGGCGCTGGACTCCCTCGAGAACGGCTTCGGCGAGACCGTGCTGTCGCGCGAGAAGGCCAAGCGCGCGATGGTGTGGGACGAGCTCGAGGAAGCCCTCGAGAAGAACGAGACCATCACCGGCCGCATCAGCGGCAAGGTCAAGGGCGGCTTCACCGTCGACATCAAGGACGTCCGCGCGTTCCTGCCGGGCTCGCTGGTCGACGTGCGCCCGGTCCGCGACCCGGTGTACCTGGAAGGCAAGGAGCTCGAGTTCAAGCTCATCAAGCTCGACCGCAAGCGCAACAACGTGGTCGTCTCCCGCCGCGCGGTGGTCGAGTCCGAGCATTCGGAAGAGCGCGAGCAGCTGCTCGAGAAGCTGGTCGAGGGCGCCGTGCTGAAGGGCGTCGTCAAGAACCTGACCGACTACGGCGCGTTCGTCGACCTCGGCGGCATCGACGGCCTGCTGCACATCACCGACATGGCCTGGAAGCGCGTGCGCCATCCGTCCGAAGTCGTGGAAGTGGGCCAGGAGCTCGACGTCCGCGTGCTCAAGTACGACCGCGAGCGCAACCGCGTCAGCCTCGGCCTGAAGCAGCTGGGCGAGGATCCGTGGGACAACATCGCGCGCCGCTACCCGGCCAACACCCGCGTGTTCGGCAAGGTCTCCAACGTGACCGACTACGGCGCGTTCGTCGAGATCGAGCCGGGCGTCGAGGGCCTGGTGCACGTGTCCGAGATGGACTGGACCAACAAGAACGTGAACCCGTCCAAGGTCGTGCAGGTCGGCGACGAGGTGCAGGTCATGGTCCTGGACGTCGACGAGGAACGCCGCCGCATCTCGCTCGGCATCAAGCAGGTCACCAGCAACCCGTGGGAGACCTTCGCCGCGATCCACAAGAAGGGCGACAAGGTGTCGGGCCAGATCAAGTCGATCACCGACTTCGGCATCTTCATCGGCCTGGACGGCGGCATCGACGGCCTGGTCCACCTGTCCGACATCAGCTGGAACTCGACCGGCGAGGACATCGCCCGCAACTACAAGAAGGGCGACACCCTCGAGGCCGTCGTGCTGGCGGTCGATCCGGAGCGCGAGCGCATCAGCCTCGGCGTGAAGCAGCTCGAGCAGGACCCGATGGGCCAGTTCCAGGCCAACAACACCCGCGGCTCGATCGTCACCGGCACGGTGAAGGACGTCGACGCCAAGGGCGCGACGGTCGACCTGGGCGACGGCGTCGAGGGCTACCTGGCCGCGCGCGACATCGCGCACGAGCGCGTCGAGGACGCGAGCCAGAAGCTGAAGGTGGGCGACAAGGTCGAGGCCAAGATCATCGGCACCGACCGCAAGAGCCGCCTGATGCAGCTGTCGATCAAGGCCAAGGACGAGGCGGAGACGCAGGAAGCGCTCGCCGAGTACAACAAGGCCGCGTCCGAGGCGTCGAGCGGCACCACGAAGCTGGGCGCGCTGCTGCGCGAGCAGCTCGAGGGCAAGGGCGAGTAAGGCAGTGAGCGGGCGCCCACCGGGGCGCCCGCTTCCTTCCATCCGTTCCAGCACGCCGTAGAACGCACGCGCCTCCGAATGACCAAGTCCGAACTGATCGAAATCCTCGCCCAGCGCCAGGGGCACCTGAAGGCCGACGACGTCGACCTCGCGGTGAAGTCGCTGCTCGAGATGATGGGCGGCGCGCTGGCCGGCGGCGAACGGATCGAGATCCGCGGCTTCGGCAGCTTCTCGCTGCACTACCGGCCGCCGCGCACCGGCCGCAATCCCAAGACCGGCGATGCCGTCGCGCTGCCGGGCAAGCATGTCCCGCACTTCAAGCCGGGCAAGGAACTCCGCGAGCGCGTCAGCGACGCCACGCCGCTGGCGAACGACGACTGAGGGGGAGCCCGCATGGCCTTCCTCGACCAATGGATCTGGTTCGTGCTGCTGATCCCCCTCGTCGGGGTGAGCGGCTGGGTGATCGGCCGCAGGGGCGGCGAGCGCCATAGCGACAGCCAGGTCAGCAAGCTCTCCACCACCTATTTCCGCGGCCTCAACTACCTGCTCAACGAGCAGCCGGACAAGGCCATCGAGCTGTTCCTGCACATCGCGGAGCTCGACCGCGAGACGTTCGAGACGCAGGTCGCGCTCGGCCACCTGTTCCGCCGCCGCGGCGAGGTCGATCGCGCGATCCGCCTGCACCAGGCGCTGGTGCAGCGCCCCGACCTCAGCGATGCGCAGAAGGTGCAGGCGCTGCTGGCGCTGGGCGAGGACTACATGAAGTCCGGCCTGCTCGACCGCGCCGAGACCGTGTTCACCGACCTGGCGCGCATCGACCAGCGCGCGCCGCAGGCCTTGCGCCACCTGATCGGCATCTACCAGTCCGAGCGCGACTGGGCGAAGGCGATCGAGAACGCGACGCGCTACGAGGCCGTCACCGGCGAGCCGATGGGCAAGTTGATCGGCCAGTTCGAATGCGAGCTCGCCGACCGGCATCGCGCCGCGGGCGAGACCGCGGCCGCCCGCGAGGCGATCGCGCGTGCCTATGCCGCGGACTCCACCTCGGTTCGCGCGGGCATGCTCGAGGGCCGCATCGAGGTCGAAGCGGGCAACGACGCCGCCGCGATCCGCGCGTTCGAGCGCGCCGCGCGCCACGATCCCGATTACCTCCCCGAGCTGCTGCCCGCGCTGCTCGCGGCGTACGAGCGCACCGCCGACACCACCGGCGCGCGCGCCTTCCTCGCCGAGATGACCGAGCATTACCGCGGCATCTCGCCGGTGCTGGCGCTGACGCGCTACGTCGAATCCGAGGAGGGCGCGGGCGCTGCCCGCGCCTACCTCGCGCGCCAGCTCAAGGATCGGCCGTCGGTGCGCGGCGAGGCGGCGCTGATCGACCTCACCCTGGTCGAACAGGCCGACCCGGTCGCGACCCTGCACGACCTCAAGCACATCACCGACCAGCTGCTCGTGCGCAATCCGAGCTACCGCTGCAGCCGTTGCGGCTTCGGTGCGCGCAGCCACCACTGGCAATGCCCCAGCTGCAAGGAATGGGGCACCGTCAAGCCGCTGCTGAACTACGCGGTGGTGTGATGCCGCTGGCCGGCTGGGCCGCGTCCTGCTTCGCGATCGCGCTGGCCGGCACCTGGCTGGCCCGTCGCTACGCCCTGCGCGCGGCGCTGCTCGATCATCCCGGCGAACGGCGCAGCCATGCGGTGGCCACGCCGCGCGGAGGCGGCATCGCGATCGTCGCCGCGGTGGCGCCCGTGCTCGCGGCGCTCTGCCTGCAGGGCGGCGTGGCGCGGGCCACGTTCGCGCCGGTGGGCATCGGGCTCCTGCTCGTCGCCGGCATCGGCTGGTACGACGACCATCGTCCCCTTTCGCCCGCGCTGCGCCTGGCCGTGCATGCGGTGGCGGCGGCGCTGCTCGCGTGGGCGCTGCACGCGTCGGGCGCGGGGAGCGCGGTCGCGGCGGCGGGATTCGTGCTGGCGATCGTGCTGGTCAACGTCTGGAACTTCATGGATGGCATCGACGGGATCGCGGCGAGCCAGGCGCTCGTCGCTGCGCTGGGCTACGCGCTCTTCGCCGGCGGCGCGGTCGCGTGGCTCGGCGTCGCGCTGGCTGCGGCCTGTGCCGGCTTCCTGCCGTTCAACCTGCCGCGGGCGCGCATCTTCCTGGGCGATGTCGGCAGCGGCACGCTGGGCTACCTGCTGGCGGCGCTGGCGGCGCTTTCGCTGCCGGCAGCAGGGTGGGGCGCCGCACCGCTGCTCGGGCTGCCGCTGCTGGCCTTCGGCGCCGACGCCGCGCTCACGCTGGCCCGGCGCGTGCTGCGCGGCGAACGCTGGTGGGAACCGCATGTCCAGCACGCCTACCAGGCGGCAGCCCGCCGCGGGGGCCATGGCCCGGTCACCGCCGGCTATTTCGGCTTCACCGTCGTTGCAACCGTGTTCATGATCACGGCGAAGGCATGGTCGCCTGCCGTTATCATGTGCGCGACAGCCGTCGCCGCGGCGCTGGCTTGCGGTGCCTGGTGGCGCCTGCAGGCAGGGAAGCGGGCCGGCGAACCCAGGAGGGGATCCCGCGGATGACCAAGCCCAGCGAACGCATTGCCAGCTGGCTGCCGCGCGCGGCGATCGTGCTGCACGACCTGGCCATGGTCTGGGTGGCGTGGACCGGGCTGCACCTGGTGCGTTACGCGCTGCGCTCGGAACCGTCGCCGCTGCAATCGTGGTCGACCGAAACCGCGCTCGTGCTGCTCGCCCAGGGCCTGGTGTTCTGGCGCGTCGGCCTCTACCGCGGCATCTGGCGCTTCGCCAGCGTCCCCGACTTCCTCAACATCCTGAAGGCCTGCGTCTTCGGCCTGGTGATGATCTCGGTCGCGCTGTTCGTCTACAACCGCATGGACCAGGTCTCGCGCACCGTCCTGCTGCTGTATCCGTTCGTGCTCACGGCCTTGCTCGGCCTGCCGCGGCTCCTGTACCGGATCTGGAAGGACCACCAGCTGGGGCGTTCCGGGCAGACCGGCCTGCGCGTGCTGATCCTCGGCGCCGGGCAGGCCGGCGAGGCGCTGGTACGCGACCTGCGCCGCGCCGGCGCATACACGCCGGTCGGCTTCCTGGACGATGCCGCGAGCCTGCGCGGCAGCCAGTTGCAGGGCGTGCCGGTGCTGGGCCGCATCGACGAAGTCGAGACCATCGCGCGCGAGACCGCGGCCGGCCTGCTGGTCATCGCGATGCCGTCGCTCGACGCCGCGGCGATGCGCCGCGTCGTCGCCGCATGCGAGGGGACGGGCTTGCCGTTCCGGCGCGTGCCGCGCCTGGACCACCTGCTGGAAGGCCGTTCGCTGCCCGGCGAGCTGAAGGAAGTGGCGATCGAGGACCTGCTCGGCCGCCAGCCCATCACCCCCGACTGGAAGGCGATCCGCGGCTGGCTGGGCGGCCGCAGCGTGCTGGTGACCGGCGCCGGCGGCTCCATCGGTTCCGAGTTGTGCCGGCAGTGCGCGCGCCACGGCGCGGCGCGCATCGCCCTGGTCGAGATCGACGAACTCGCGCTGATCCGCATGCAGGCGGAGCTGGAGCGCGACTTCCCGCAGGTGGGCTGCGTCCCGGTGCTCGGCGATTGCGGCGATCCCGCGGTGATGCGCCATGCGCTCCACGCCGTGCAGGCGGATGCCGTGTTCCATGCGGCCGCCTACAAGCAGGTGCCGCTGCTCGAGGCCCAGCTGCGCGAGGCGGTGCGCAACAACGTGCTCGCCACCGAGACCGTGGCCGCCGAGTGCCGCCGCGCCGGCGTGGCCACGCTGGTGCTGATCTCGACGGACAAGGCGGTGGACCCCGTCAACGTGCTGGGCGCGACGAAGCGCCTCGCCGAGAAGGTCTGCCAGGCGCAGGCGCTCGAGGGCGGCACCACCCGCTCGGTGACGGTGCGCTTCGGCAACGTGCTGGATTCCGCCGGCAGCGTGGTGCCGCTGTTCCGCGAACAGATCCGGCGGGGTGGCCCGGTGACGGTCACCGATCCCGAGGTGACGCGCTACTTCATGACCATCCCCGAGGCCTGCCAGCTGATCCTGCAGGCCGCGGCGATGGGCTCGCCGCATGCCATCTACACGCTCGACATGGGCGAGCCGGTGGCGATCAAGCTGCTCGCCGAGCAGATGATCCGCCTGGCCGGCAAGCAGCCGGGCCGCGACATCGCGATCGTCTATACCGGCCTGCGCCCCGGCGAGAAGCTGCACGAGACGCTGTTCCATGCCGACGAGCGCTATCGCCCGACGAGCCATGCGAAGATCCTGCAGGCCGAGGCGCGCGCCATCCTGCTCGAGCGCATCCTCGCGATGGGCCCGCGCATGCGCGCCGCGGTGGAGCGCTACGACATCGACGAACTCGCGCTGCTGCTGCGCGAGGCCGTGCCCGAATTCGAGCCGCACCATGCGGACGCCGACCGCGACGCGCCCGGCGCGGTCCTCGCTTTCCCGGCCCGTGCCGGAAGGAAACCCTGACGTGCAAGACGCAAGGACGCGCCAGCGTCGCATCCGCAAGGCCGTGTTCCCCGTCGCCGGGCTGGGCACCCGCTTCCTGCCCGCCACCAAGACGGTGCCCAAGGAGATGCTGCCCATCGTCGACCGGCCGCTGATCCAGTACGCGGTGGACGAGGCCATCGAAGCCGGCTGCGACACGCTGGTGTTCGTCACCAACCGCTACAAGCATGCGGTCGCGGATTACTTCGACAAGGCCTACGAGCTGGAGCAGAAGCTCGAGCGCGCCGGCAAGTCCGAGCAGCTCGAGCTGGTGCGCAACGTGCTGCCGCCCGGCGTGCGCGCGGTGTTCGTCACCCAGGCCGAAGCGCTGGGGCTGGGCCACGCCGTGCTGTGCGCGAAGCCGGTGGTGGGCGACGAGCCGTTCGCGGTGCTGCTGCCCGACGACCTGATCTGGAACCGGCACCATGGCGTCGCCGGGCCGGGCGCGCTGAAGCAGATGGCCGACCTGGCCGAGGCCAGCGGCGCGAGCGTGATCGCCACCCAGGACGTGCCGCGCGAGAAGACCGGCAGCTACGGGATCGCGGCCACGGAAAGCTTCAACGGCCGCCAGGGCCGGATCACCGCGATGGTCGAGAAGCCGAAGCCGGAGGACGCGCCTTCGACGCTGGCCGTGGTCGGCCGCTACGTGCTGTCCCCGCGCATCTTCGACCTGCTCGAGGCGACGACGCCCGGCGCCGGCGGCGAGATCCAGCTCACCGACGCGATCTCCGCCCTGCTGCGCGAGGAACCGGTGCTCGCCTACCGCTTCCAGGGCACGCGTTTCGACTGCGGCACGCACATCGGCCTGATCGAGGCGACGATCCGCCACGCGCTCGACCACGAGGCGCTCAGCGACGCCGCCCGCGAGACGATGCAGCGCGCCCTCGGTGAGATGGGCGTCGTCGACTTCGACTGACGCAAAAGGCTTTTTGCCAGGTCAGAGGGATTCGAAGATGCCGGCGGCGCCCATGCCGGTGCCGATGCACATCGTGACCAGGCCGTACTTCTGCTTGCGGCGGCGCATGCCGTGCACGATCGTCGCCGTGCGCACCGCGCCGGTGGCGCCGAGCGGATGGCCGAGCGCGATCGCGCCGCCGAGCGGGTTCACCTTCGCCGGATCGAGCTCCGAATCGCGGATCACCGCCAGCGCCTGCGCCGCGAACGCCTCGTTGAGCTCGATCCAGTCGAGCTGGTCCCTGGTGAGCCCGGCCTGCTTCAGCGCCTTCGGGATGGCCGCGATCGGGCCGATGCCCATCACTTCGGGGCGCACGCCGGCGACCGAGAAGCCGGCGAAGCGGGCGAGGGGCGTCAGCCCGTAATCCTTGATCGCCTGTTCCGAGGCGACCAGCACGGCGCCGGCGCCGTCGCTCATCTGCGAGGAATTGCCGGCGGTCACGGTGCCGCCGAACTGCCCGTTGCGGAACACCGGGCGCAGCTTCGCGAGGCCTTCGAGCGAGGTGTCCGGGCGCGGCCCCTCGTCGGCGTCCACCAGGGTCTTCTTCAGGCGCACGGTGTTGCCGGCGAGGTCGGGCAGCCGCGCCACGACTTCCAGCGGCGAGATCTCGTCGCGGAACTCGCCGGCGTTCATCGCGGCGATCGCCTTCTGGTGCGAGGCGAGGGCGAACGCGTCCTGGTCCTCGCGCGAGACCTTCCATTCCTCGGCGACCTTCTCGGCGGTGATGCCCATGCCGTAGGCGATCGCGACGTGGTCGTCGCGGAACACCGCCGGCGACAGCGCGACCTTGTTGCCCATCATCGGCACCATGGACATCGACTCGGTGCCGCCGGCGAGCACCAGGTCGGCATTGCCCAGGCGCACCTGGTCCGCCGCGAGGGCGACGGCCTGCAGGCCGGAGGAACAGAAGCGGTTGATGGTCTGCGCGGCGATGGTGTTCGGCAGCCCGGACAGCAGCAGGCCGATGCGCGCCACGTTCATGCCTTGCTCGCCCTCGGGCATCGCGCAGCCGATGATCGCATCGTCGATGCGGGAGACGTCGATGCCCGGCGCCTGCGCGACCACGCTGCGCAGCACGTGCGCGAGCATGTCG
>JBDZUW010000053.1:0-13851 GCA_040255375.1 Luteimonas sp.
TGAGGCGCCAGGTGCGGTGGATGCGGGGGTTGCGGGCGAAGTCGGGCGGGAGCGTGGCGGCGCTGATGTCCTCGCAGCGCGCGAACTGCGCGATGGCATCGGCATCGAGGCGGAAGCGGCGGAAGTTGTTGGAGAAGTAGAGGACGCCGCCGGGCGCCATGCGCTCGACCGCGGCGCGCAGCAGGTCGACGTGCGCGCGCTGGATGTCGAAGTCGCCGGCGCGCTTGGAGTTGGAGAAGGTCGGCGGATCGCAGAACACCAGGTCGTACTGGCCGCGGTCCGCGCGCAGCCACTGCAGGGCGTCGGCCTGCACGAGCCGGTGGCGGCTGCCGGCGATGCCGTTCTCCTGCAGGTTGGCGGCGCACCACTCGAGGTAGGTGCCGGAGAGGTCGACCGTGGTGGTGCTGCGCGCGCCGCCGATCGCGGCGTGCACGGTCGCGGCGCCGGTGTAGCCGAACAGGTTGAGGAAGCGCGTGTCGCCGGCCTCTTCGGCCAGGCGCAGGCGCATCGGGCGATGATCGAGGAACAGGCCGGTATCGAGGTAGTCGAACAGGTTCACGCGCAGGCGCGCGTTGCCTTCGCGCACGACGAGGAACTCGCCGCGGCGGTCGAAGCCGCCGGCGTACTTGCTGCCGCCCTTGCCGACGGCGCGCGTCTTCAGCGCGACGCGCTCGCGCGGCAGCGCGAACACCTCGCGCGCGGCGGCGAGCAGGTCGCCGAGGCGGCGGCGCGCGAGCGCTTCCGGGATGTCGGCGGGCGCGGCGTATTCCTGCACGTGCAGCCACAGCCGCGACGGGGCGTCGGCTTCGGCGTAGACGTCGATGGCGGCGGCGTATTCGGGGATGTCGGCATCGTAGGCGCGGAAGCAGGACACGCCGTCGCGCTCGCGCCAGGCCCTGGTCGCACGCAGGTTGCGGCGCAGGCGGTTGGCGACCATCGTCGCGCCTTCGGACAACGCGACTGGCGCCTCCGTGCGCTCGCGTTGCGGCGGCGCGACGGGATCGGCGACGAGCAGCGTGCACTCGATGGCGCCGTTGAACACCTGGTAGGTCTTCGCCGCGCGCAGGCCAGTGGCGCGCGCAAGCGTTTCGTCGCCGCACAGCAGGCTGGCGCGCCAGCCCGGCGCGATGCGGCGCAATGCGTCGCCGAGCGCGCGGTACAGCGCCGGGTCGGCGGCCAGGCGTGCGTCGTAGGGCGGATTGCAGGCGACGAGGCCGCGCGGTTCCGGCCGCGGCGCGAGCGCGCGCACGTCGGCGGCCTCGAACGCGATCGCGTCGTCGACACCCGCGGCGGCGGCGTTGCGCTTCGCCGCCTGGATGGCGTGCGGGTCGAGATCGCTGCCGTGGAAGACGGGGCGCAACGCGGCGCGGCCCGCCTCGGCGCGCGTGCGCGCCTCCGCGAGCAAGGCCGTCCACGCGGCGACGTCGAAGCCCTTCCAGCGCGTCGGCGGCGCCGTGCCGTGGCGCAGCAGGCCGGGCGCGATGTCGGCCGCCATCAGCGCGCCCTCGATCAGCAGCGAACCGCTGCCGCACATCGGGTCGAGCAGCGCACCGCCGTCGGCGTAGACCTGAGGCCATGCGCCGCGCAGCAGCACCGCGGCGGCGAGCGTCTCCTTCATCGGCGCCTCGCCCTGGGCGACGCGCCAGCCGCGGCGGTGCATCGGGCCGCCGGCGAGATCCACCGACACGATCGCGCGGCCCTTGCGCACGACCAGGTTCAGGCGCAGGTCCGGCGCCTCCACGTCGACATCGGGGCGCGCGCCGCTGCGTTCGCGCAGCACGTCCACCACCGCGTCCTTGAGACGCTGCGCGGCGTAGCGCGCGTGCGTGATGCCGCTGCCGGACACATGGGCGTCGACGGCGATGGTCATGGACGGATCGAGGTGCGCGGTCCAGTCGATCGCCGCGGCGCCCGCATACAGCGCGTGTTCGTCGGGGCAGTCGAATTCGGCGAGGGGCCACAGCACGCGGCTGGCGAGCCGCGACCACAGCACCGCGCGCTGCGCGTCGGCGAGGCCGCCCTCGGCGTTGGCGCCGGCCACGGTGGCGGTGGCGCGCGCGCAACCGAGCGCCTGCAGCTCGTCGGCGAGGAGGTACTCCAGGCCCTTGCCGCAGCTGGCGAAGAACTTCATGGGGAAAGGGTCCGGGGGGCGGCGGTTCGGCCGCGATGCTAGCATCCGCGCGATGCCGACCGCGCCCGCGCCCGCCTTCCCCGACGTTCCCCTGCCCTACGTCGCGCGCCTGCCGGCGCGGCCGCTGGCCGACGTGACGCTGGTGGTGATCCACTGCACCGAGCTGCCCGATCTCGCCACCGCGCGCGAGTACGGCGAACGCGTGCTGTATCCGGAGTCGGGCACGGGCAACAGCGGCCACTACTACGTGGACCGCGACGGCAGCGTGCAGCGCTGGGTGCCGGAGGACCGCGTCGCCCACCACGTGCGCGGCCACAATCCGCATTCGGTCGGTATCGAGCTCGTCAACCGCGGACGCTGGCCGCGGTGGCTCGACGCCGCGCACCAGGCGATGGACGAGCCCTATCCCGATGCGCAGGTCGACGCGCTGGTCGCGTTGCTGCGCCGGCTGCAGGCCACGCTGCCCGCCCTGCGCGACATCGCCGGCCACGAGGACCTGGACCGCGACCGGGTGCCCGCGACCGACGATCCGGCCGCGACCGTCCCGCGCAAGCGCGACCCCGGCCCGCTGTTTCCCTGGGAAACGGTGCTGGCCGCGGTGCCGCTGCGGCGGGTCCTGCCGGACTGAACCCCTATAATCGGCCGATGGAATCGCACGCTGCCGCCTCCCCCGTCGCCGAACTGATCGAGCTGCTGTCGCTGGAGCGCCTGGAGGACAACCTCTTCCGCGGGCAGAGCCGCGACATCGGCACCAAGTACGTGTTCGGCGGGCAGGTGCTGGGCCAGGCGCTGTCGGCCGCGCAGCAGACGATGCTGCAGCCGCGCGACGCGCATTCGCTGCACGCCTACTTCCTGCGCGCGGGCGACATCGACGCGCCGATCGTCTACCACGTCGACCGCACCCGCGACGGCGGCAGCTTCTCGGTGCGGCGCGTGACCGCGATCCAGCACGGCCAGGTGATCTTCTTCTGCGCGGCGTCGTTCCACGAGCAGGAGGACGGCGGCGAGCACCAGCTGTCGATGCCGGAGGTCCCGAAGCCCGAGGACATCGAGCCGACGCCCGCGCTGGCGCCGGAAGTGTTCGCGAAGCTGCCGACCAAGGTCCAGCGCTGGCTGGACCGGATGGGCCCGTTCGAGTTCCGGCACGTCTATCCGCGCGACGAACTGAAGCCGCCGAAGCGGCCGCCGTTCCAGCAGGTGTGGTTCCGCCTGTCGCAGCGCGTCGGGGACGCGCCGGAACTGCATCGCGCGCTGCTCGCCTACGCCAGCGACTTCCACCTGCTCGGCACGACGACCTTCCCGCACGGCATCAGCTACTACCAGCCGAACGTGCAGATGGCCTCGCTCGACCACGCGATGTGGTTCCACCGGCCGTTCCGCGCGGACGAGTGGCTGCTGTACTCGCTCGACAGCCCGACCGCGCAGGGCGGGCGCGGCCTCGCCCGCGGCCTGGTGTACGACCGCGACGGGCGCCTCGTCGCGAGCACCGCGCAGGAGGGCCTGATTCGCGTCGTGTCCGACGCGGCGGCCGCCGCGCTCGTGCCGGCAAAGGACTGAACGATGCGCCAGGTCTTCACCAGCCCGCGCCTGGAGAACGCCGAACGCGTCGCGCAGTTGTTGCGTGATGCCGGCATCGAGGTGAAGCTGCAGCACGGCCGCTCGTACCGCGGCGCGCTGCGCGGCAATTTCAGCTATCGCGACCAGGCGCGCACCGAGCCGCAACCGGCGGTCTGGGTCGTGCAGTCGGAGGACCAGCCGAAGGCGCGCGCGTTGCTGCGCGAGCACGGCCTGCTGGACAGCACGCGTGCCGACACGGGCTATCGCCTGCCGGCGTTCCGCAGCGAGGAACCCGCCGCGCGCAACGATCCCGACCGGCGCCGCGCGTTCCGGCTCAAGCTCGGCCTGCTGCTGGCGATCGCAGCGGTGATCGGGCTCGCGTTCTTCTCGCAGTTGCGCACCGGTTCGCAGGCGCCGGTGCGCGCCGTGCGCGTGCCGGCGGCGCCCGCGCTGCCGGCGGGCGTTTCGCCCACGCCGGATGCGCTCGCCGCCGCGGTGCTCGTCGGCGAGCTGCCGACGCATCCCGGCGAAGCGGTCTGCCTCTCGGTGGACGGGCGCGATCCCTCGCCCGCGCTGCTGGCGTCGCTGCCGGCGTCGCCCGGGCCGGTGATCCCGCTGTCGCAGTGCCCGGCGTCGGACGTTCCGCGGCTGTCGGTCACCGACTATCGCGTGCATCCCGGCGCCGCGAACGGCGCGGGCAGCATCAGCCTGTCGCGCACGCCCGAAGCGGGCGCGGCGCCCGTGGTCGACACGTACGAAGTGAACCTCGGCGCCAACGGCTGGCGCGTCGTCGAACTGCTCTGATCGCGCGGCCGTCCGGCCGCGCGACCATTCCCCACGATCGAGCCTCGCCTCAGCGGCGACGCTGCGCCGGCCGCACCTCGTTGCGGTCCAGGAAACCGTCGCGGTTGTCGTCCATCCACGCGAAGCGCTTGGCGAGCTGCGGCATCTTCTCCGCGACCTCGGTCTTGCTCAGCTTGCCGTCGCGGTTGAGGTCCGCCGCGGCGAAGCGCTGGTCGAACATCTTCTTGTGCTCGGCCATGCGCTGCGGACGCATGCGCTCATGCCAGCCGCGCAGCTCGGTGCGGACGATGTAGCCGTCGCGGTTGGCGTCGATCGCGGCGAAGTCCTTGTCCAGGCGCTCGGCCATGCGGCCGTGGCCGGCGAGCTCGGCGCGGGCGATGCGCCCGTCGTTGTTCGCATCGAGGCGCGCAAGGCCTTCCATGCCGCGGCCGCCGTGGCGGCGGGCGCCGCGCTCGAACTTGCCGCGGTGCATGCCGACGTGGTCGCCGTGCATCGCGTGCATGGCCTGCGGGGCGGGCGCCGCGGCCGGCGCGGCCGCAGCCTTCGGCGCGGTCGCCTGCGCGAGCGCGGCGGTGGACGCCATGGCGGCGGCCACGGCCAGGGTCAACAGGGCAATGCGGTTCATATCGGCTCCAGGCAGGCGGCACGGTTGCCGCCGATGCCCGTTCAACGCCCCGGGCCAGCGCGGCGTTGACCCGGCGGCGCGCGCGTTCAGCCCGCGGACAGCGCCGCCCGGTGCGCGCCAGCCATCGCGCGTGGCGCGGGTGGCGCATGGCGCTATCCTCCCTCCATGGGCGGCACTCCGGACAACGGCAGCGAACGAGGCGAGGCCGGCCTGCGCGTCTTCCACACCGGCGAGCATCCGTGCGGCTACTGGCCAGAGCGCACCGCGCGCGACCTGGTGCTGGATCCGCGCGACGAACGCCTGCCGCAGCTCTACCCGCTCGCGTTGCGCTCCGGCTTCCGCCGCTCCGGCGACATCGTCTACCGCCCGCATTGCCGCGGCTGCCATGCGTGCGTGCCGGTGCGCATCGACGTCGCCACGTTCGTGCCCGACCGCAGCCAGCGCCGCTGCCTCGCGCGCAACGCCGACGTGGTCGCGCGCATCGTGCCGGCGGAGCGCAGCGACGAGCACCTCGCGCTGTACCGCCGTTACCTCGGCGCGCGCCATCGCGGCGGCGGCATGGACGACCACGGCGCGGTGGAGTTCGACCAGTTCCTCGTCGGCTCGTGGTCGCAGGGCCGCTTCCTGGAACTGCGGGGGCGCGATTCGCACCGGCTGCTCGGCGTCGCGGTGACGGACCTCGCGGGCGAGGATGCGCTGTCGGCCGTCTACACGTTCTTCGATCCCGAGGAAGCGAAGCGCAGCCTCGGCACGTTCGCGATCCTGCAGCAGCTCGCGTGGGCGCGCCGCGACGGGCGCGCGTGGCTATACCTGGGCTACTGGATCGAAGGCCACCGCAAGATGGACTACAAGCGGCGCTACGCCGCGCTGGAAGCCTTCGACGGCCGCGAGTGGCGGCCGCTCGCGGCCGGCTAGCCGGTCACGCCCGGCTCGGGCGTCACGATCGGCGAGGTGGTGATGCGCGGGCCGAAGCCGAAGCTGCCGTCGCTCTGGCTGGACACGATCATCCGCACCATCGAGCCGGGCACCATCAGCTCCAGCTGCACCGTCCTGCCCTCGGCGGTGACGCCCTGCAGGGTCATCTCGATCAGCGCGCCGCCGGTGTCGATCTCCTTGCAGACGATGTGCGGGCCGGCCGGGCTTTCGCTGAGGTAGGGCTTGATCGCCTCGCCCAGGGCTTCCAGGGCCTGCGGGAAGAAGAAGACCGCGTAACCGTTGCTCTCGTTCATGGGCGGAGTGTACCCGGCCGGCATGGGGCGAGGCGCGACGGGCGCCGCCCATGCGATCCTTTGCCGATGCGCCCCGGCCCGTCGCCGTCGAAGCCCGTCCGTTCCGCGATCGCCGGAGTGCTGCTGTGCGCGCTCGCGGCGGCCTGCACCGCGCCGCCGCCGTTCGCGCAGCTGTCGGGGCTGATCCTCGACGCCAAGCTCGCCGAAGTCAGCGGCATCGCCGCCTCGCACCGACACGAGGACGTGCTGTGGCTCGCGAACGACGGCGGCAACGCCGCGCGCCTGTATGCCGTCAACCGGCGCGGCGGGAAGCTCGCGACGTATCGCGTGCTCGGCGCGGAGAACACCGACTGGGAAGACCTCGCCAGCTTCCGCCTCGACGGCCGCGACTGGCTGCTCGTCGCCGACACCGGCGACAACGGCGGCCTGCGCCGCACGCTGCAGCTGCACGTGTTCGCCGAGCCGTCGCGCATCGCCGACGGCGTGCTGCGCCCGGCATGGACGATCGTGTTCCGCTGGCCCGACGGCGCGCGCGACTGCGAGGCGGTCGCGGTCGATGCAGCGCGCGGCGAAGTGCTGCTGGTCTCGAAGAAGCGGCAGCCGCCGGAGCTGTTCTCGCTGCCGCTGCGCCCATCGCGCACCGGACGCACGCTGGTCGCCCGCCCGCTGGCGAAGCTCGCCGGCGTGCCGCAGGGCGACAAGGACGAAGTCGCCGCCAACCCCGAGCTCGCGCGCATCCGCAGCCAGGTCACCGCCGCTGATGTCTCGCCGGACGGCCGGACCTTCGCCCTGCTGACCTACCGCGACGTGCTCCTGTACCCGCGCCGCGGCCGCGAGGACTGGGCCGCCGCCCTCTCCCGCCGCCCCGAGGTCCACGCCCTGCCCCTGCTGCCGCAGGCCGAGGCGCTGGCCTGGAGCGCCGACGGGCTGGGCCTCTACGCCACGGGCGAGTTCAGCCCCGCCCCCCTCCTCTACCTCAACCCCCGCCGCTGAGCCCGTAGCGCCGGCCTTGGGCGGCGCCCTCTTGCGCGCCTGATATCATTTTGATATCAATATCCCACGGCCATCCCGGCCGCCCAGGACCCGCGCCATGAAAGAGAACCCCATCCGCTCCCTCCCAGGCATCCCCTACCTGCTCGGGATGCTCGTCCTGATCGCCCTCGCGGTCTGGATGTTCGTCGCCGGCCTCGGCCCGGACCCGGACAGCGGCATCCGCTCGGGCTGGATGCTGGCCGCGGCCATCGTGGTCTCGGTGGTCGCGCTGTTCACGCTGGTCGGCCTGTACATGGTCGAGCCCAACCAGGCCGCCGTGCTCAGCCTGTTCGGCAAGTACGTCGGCACGGTGAAGGACACCGGCCTGCGCTGGAACAACCCCTTCTACGGCAAGCGCAAGGTCTCGCTGCGCGTGCGCAACTTCGAGAGCGGCAAGCTCAAGGTCAACGAGCTGGAAGGCTCGCCGATCGAGATCGCCGCGGTGATCGTGTGGCAGGTGCTCGACTCGGCCGAGGCGGTCTACAACGTCGACGACTACGAGAGCTTCGTCCACATCCAGTCCGAGTCCGCGCTGCGCACGATGGCCACGAGCTATCCGTACGACCAGCACGAGGACGGCCAGGTCGCGCTGCGCAGCCACGCCACCGAGATCAGCCAGCACCTGCGCGACGAGCTCGCCGAGCGCCTGGCCGACGCCGGCGTCAAGGTGCTCGACGCGCGCATCAGCCATCTCGCCTACGCGCCGGAAATCGCCCAGGCGATGCTGCAGCGCCAGCAGGCGAACGCGATCATCGCCGCGCGCACGCGGATCGTGGCGGGCGCGGTCGGCATGGTCGAGATGGCGCTGGCCGAGCTGGAGAAGAACAGCGTCGTGACCCTCGACGAGGAGCGCAAGGCGCAGATGGTCAGCAACCTGCTGGTCGTGCTCTGCGGCGACCGCTCGACGCAGCCGATCGTCAACGCCGGCACGCTGTACTGATCCGCCATGGCGGAGAAGAAGGCCTATCCGCTGCGCATCAACGCCGAGGTCCTCGCGGCGGCGCAGCGCTGGGCCGACGACGAGCTCCGCAGCCTCAATGCGCAGATCGAGTACGTGCTGCGCGATGCGCTGCGCAAGGCCGGGCGGCTGAAGCCGCCCGGCAATGAAGGAGAAGACGATGGCCAGTGACCGCTGGAGTTACCAGGTGGTGGAAGTGAAGGCGAACTGGAAGGGCGCCACCCGCGACGCCGCGCAGGAAAAGCTGACGCAGCTCGGGCTGCAGGGCTGGGAGCTGGTGTCGGTGGTGCAGCCTCAGCGGTTCGCGCCCGTGCAGCTCTACCTCAAGAAGGCGATGCCATGAACGCGACGACCGCCACTGCGACACCCGCTTCCTCGCCTGCGTGGAAGCCCGATCTCAAGACTGCCGCGACCTGGGGACTGTTGGCCGGCTTGTCCGCGGTCGCGGTGCTGCCCTACCTGCGACGGCTGACGCCGGAGGCGTTCGCGAAGACCTCGCTGTCGTTCCCGATGCTGGCGACGCTGCAGGGCGTGCAGGCCTTCGTGCTGCTGGGGCTGCTGTCGCTGTTCGGGCTGCGCATGGGGCATCGCGTCGGGCTGGGCAGCCCGCTGCTGCAGGGGTTCTTCGGCGCGCCGCGCACGGCGACGCCGGCGACGCCGGCGACGCTGCGCCCGTGGCACACGCTGCTGCTCGGCGTGGTCGCGGCGCTCGCGATCATCGGCCTGAGCCTCGTGCTCGATCCGATGCTGCCGGCGCGCCTGCATCCGGCGGCCGCACCCGCCGCGGCGACCTCGGCGTTCGAGGGCTTCCTCGCCTCGTTCTACGGCGGCATCGCCGAGGAGCTGCAGCTGCGCCTGTTCCTGATGACGCTGCTGGTGTGGATGCTCACGCTCGCCGGCCGCCATCGCCCGAAGCCCGCGCTGTTCTGGCTGGCGATCGTCATCGCCGCGATCGCCTTCGGCGCGGGCCACCTCCCCGCCGCGGAGAAGGTGTGGGGCCTGTCGGGCATCGTGGTGTTCCGCACCATCGCGCTCAACGCGGTTGGCGGGCTGGTGTTCGGCTGGCTCTACTGGAAGCGCGGCATCGAGATGGCGATGCTCGGCCACTTCGGCGCCGACATCGTGCTGCACGTGCTCGCGCCGCTGGCCTCGACGACGCTGGCCTGAGCCGTAACGCAACCAACAGGGAATCCACGAAGAAGATGAAGACCACGGAAGTCGTATTGATTGCAGCGCTCCTGGGGGCGGCGCCGGCCCTGGCCGCGCCGCAGGACGCGCCCTCGCCCACCGCCGCCGCGGCGCCCGCCGCCGCCGGCGCGCAGCGCGACCCGATCGCGATCGCGCAGGCCCTGCTCGACCGCCTCGACGCGGGCGACTACGCCGGCGCCGAAGCGCTGTTCGGCGCGCGCATGGCCGCCGCCGTGCCGGCCGATCGGCTGCAGGCGGTGTGGACGTCGCTGCCCGCGCACGCCGGCGCCGCCAGTGCGCGCGGCACGCCGGCAGTGCAGGCGCAGGCCGGGATGCAGGTGGTGACGATCCCGCTGCACACCGCGGCCGCGGAGTTGCTGGTGGTCGCCGCGGTGGGCACAGACGGCAAGGTCGAAGGGTTCCGCGTGCAACCGGCGCAACCGACTGCGGTCGCCGCGCCGCCGTCGCCCGCGGACGCGGCGTTCGAGGAGCGCGACTTCGCCGTCGGCGCCGGGGAACGCGCCCTGCCCGGCACGCTCGCGCTGCCGAAGGGCGCCGCGCCGGCGCGCAGCTGGCCCGCGATCGTGCTGGTGCACGGCTCCGGCGCGCAGGACCGCAACGAGACCATCGGCCCGAACCGGCCCTTCCTCGACATCGCGCGCGGCCTCGCGGCGCAGGGCATCGCGGTGCTGCGCTACGACAAGCGCAGCAAGGCGCGACCGCAGGATTACGCCAATGGCGACATCACGATCGACAGCGAGATCACCGACGACGCCGTCGCGGCGGTGGAAGCGCTGCGCCGCGTGCCCGGCGTCGATGCGTCGCGCGTGTTCGTGCTCGGCCACAGCCAGGGCGCGACCGTCGCGCCGCGCATCGCGGCACGCGCGACCGCCGACAGCGCGCCGGTCGCGGGGCTCGTGCTGTTCGCGGCGCCGTCGCGCAAGCTGCTCGACATCGTGCTGGAGCAGCAGCGCCGGCTGGCCGTGCTCGACGACGGCCACACCAGCGACGAGGAAGCCGCGGCCATCGCGAAGCTGCAGCAGCAGACGGCGCAGCTGCGCAGCGGCGCCGACCTCCCCGCCGAAGCACTGCCGCTGCGCCTGCCCGCGGCCTACTGGCGCAGCACCGACGCCGTCGATCCGGTCGCCGAGGCGAAGGCCGCCGCGCTGCCGATGCTGGTCCTGCAGGGCGCGCGCGACATCCAGGTGGTCGATGCCGACTGGCAGGGCTGGAAGGCCGGCTTCCATGCGGATCCGCGCGCAACGTTCAAGCTGTATCCGGCGCTGAACCACCTCGGCATCGCCGGCGAAGGCGAGGGCAACCTGGCCGAATACTCGAAGCCGGGCCACGTGGATGCGCAGCTCGTCGCCGATATCGCCGCGTGGATCGGTGCGCACTGATGCGGCGGGCGCACTGATGCGGCCTGCCGCCGCCGACGATCCGCGGCTCCAGCTCGAGCCGCCCGCGCCGCGCACCTACGTCGCGATGGCGGTGATGATGCTCGCGTTGCCGTTGCTGCTGGAGCTGGTGGTGTCGCCTGTCGGCCAGAACCTGTCCGTCGCGGGCCCGCTCGCGCGCGTGCTGGGCGCCGGCATCGTGCTGGCTGTGATGGGCGTGGTGTACGCCGGCATCGCGCTGCTGATGCGGCGCCACCGCGTGCGCGTGGACAGCGCCGGCATCGAGATCGCGACGACGTTCTACGGCCGGCGCCTGGCCTGGGCCGACCTGCGGCTCGACGCGGCGCGCATCGTGTCGCTCGACGAGCGGCCGGAACTGCGGCCGGCGCTGAAATCCAACGGCATGGCCCTGCTCGGCTTCCGCAGCGGCTGGTTCCGCACGCGCCGCCTGGAGCGCCTGTTCGTCGCCACGGCCGGCGGCAGGAAGCTGCTGTGGTTGCCGACGCGGCGCGGCTACGACGTGCTGCTGCAGCCGCGGAATCCGGCCGCGCTGCTCGAGGCGATCAAGGCGGCCGCCGCCGCCACGACGGCGCCCGTGGCGCCGGGAAGGCCCGCCCGCTAACCTGAGCGCATGCGCGCCGCCGACATCCTGGTCAACACGCCCCGCATCGAGGCCTGGCCCGCGCGGCTGCTGCGCGCGCGCGGCAACGCCGATGCGCGCATGCTCGCGGGCGCCGGCCACGTGCTGCGGCGCAAGCGCGACGGCCTGTACCTCGCGATCGAGACCGGCGGCGCCCTGCAGCCGCTGCGCCCCGCCTACCGCACCGAGCCCGGCGTCGACGAGGCGATGCGCGCCCTCTCCCACGCGGCGCTGCATCGGCGGCCCGGCATCGACGCGGTGGCGACGCTGCCGCTCGACCGGCTGCAGGAGCGCCTCGACGCGCTCGGGCTCGATGCCGAGGGCTACGCCGCGCGCACCGGCCTCGCGCTGGTGCCGGAACCGGCGTGGCTCGCGCTGGCCGGTTTCGACCGCTATCGGCGGCCGCTGTGGCTGCGCGCCGACGCCGCGCGCGCCTGGCACGCGATGCAGGCCGGCGCGCTGCGCGACGGCGTGGTGCTCGAGGCGATCTCCGGCTACCGCAGCCACGACTACCAGCTCGGCATCTTCGAGCGGAAGCTGGCGCGCGGCCTGGGCGTGGACGAGATCCTGACGGTCAACGCGGCGCCGGGCTACAGCGAGCACCATGGCGGCACCGCGCTGGACATCGGCGCGCCCGGCGAGCCGCCGGCCGAGGAGTCGTTCGAGGCCACGCCCGCCTTCGCCTGGCTGCAGGCCAATGCCGCCGGCCACGGCTTCGCGCTGAGCTACCCGCGCGGCAACCCGCACGGCATCGCCTACGAGCCGTGGCACTGGGCGTACGCGCCCGCCTGAGCGACCTGCGCTGGGCGTAAAATCGGGGCATGAACGATACCGTCCGCCCCGCCTTCCACGGCTTCGAGCAGATCCCGCTGCGCGAGTACGCCGAGCGCGCCTACCTCGACTACTCGATGTACGTGGTCCTGGACCGCGCCCTGCCCTTCCTCGGCGACGGGCTCAAGCCGGTGCAGCGCCGCATCATCTACGCGATGAGCGAGCTCGGCCTCGCCGCGAGCGCCAAGCCCAAGAAATCCGCGCGCACCGTCGGCGACGTGATCGGCAAGTACCATCCGCACGGCGACAGCGCGTGCTACGAGGCGCTGGTGCTGATGGCGCAGCCGTTCTCGTACCGCTATCCGCTGATCGACGGCCAGGGCAACTTCGGCTCCAGCGACGACCCGAAGTCGTTCGCGGCGATGCGCTACACCGAGTCGAAGCTGACGCCGATCGCGGAAGTGCTGCTCGGCGAGCTCGGCCAGGGCACCGTCGACTGGAACCCGAACTTCGACGGCACCCTCGAGGAGCCGGCGTTCATGCCGGCGCGGCTGCCGCACCTGCTGCTCAACGGCACCACCGGCATCGCGGTCGGCATGGCCACCGACGTGCCGCCGCACAACCTCAACGAGGTCGTCAGCGCCTGCGTGCGCCTGCTCGACGACCCCGACGCGACCGTGCGCGACCTGTGCGAGCACGTGCGCGGCCCCGACTACCCGACGAAGGCCGAGATCATCACCGCGGCCTCCGACCTCGTGGCGATGTACGAGACCGGCATGGGCAGCGTGCGCGCCCGCGCCACGTTCGCGAAGGAGCACGCGAACATCGTCGTCACCGCCCTGCCCTACCAGGTCTCGCCGTCGAAGGTGATCGAGCAGATCGCGCAGCAGATGCGCGCGAAGAAGCTGCCGTGGCTGGAGGACATCCGCGACGAGTCCGACCACGCCAACCCGACGCGCATCGTGCTGATCCCGCGCTCCAACCGCGTGGACGCCGAGCAGCTGATGGGCCACCTGTTCGCGACCACGGACCTGGAGAAGAGCTACCGGGTCAACATGAACGTCATCGGCCTCGACGGCAAGCCGCAGGTGAAGGACCTGCGCATGCTGCTCACCGAGTGGCTCACGTTCCGCACCGAGACCGTCGTGCGCCGCCTGCGCCACCGGCTGGAGAAGGTCGAGCGCCGGCTGCACCTGCTCGAAGGCCTGCTGGTCGCGTTCCTCAACCTCGACGAAGTGATCCGCATCATCCGCACCGAGGACGAGCCGAAGCCGGTGCTGATGGCCAGGTTCGGCCTCGATGAGGAGCAGACCGACTACATCCTCGACACCAAGCTGCGCCAGCTCGCGCGCCTGGAGGAGATGAAGATCCGCGGCGAGCAGGATGCGCTCGACGCCGAGCGCGACCGCATCATCGCCACGCTCGACAGCAAGGCCAAGCTGAAGAAGCTGTTGAAGGACGAGCTGCTCGCCGACGCGAAGAAGTTCGGCGACGCGCGCATGTCGCCGCTGGTCGCGCG
>JBDZUW010000054.1:0-13844 GCA_040255375.1 Luteimonas sp.
GGGCGAGGACGGCCCGACCCACCAGCCGGTCGAGCACATGGCCTCGCTGCGCTACCTCCCCGGCAACGACGTGTGGCGGCCCTGCGACGCGGTCGAATCCGCGGTGGCCTGGCGCGCGGCGATCGAGCGCCGCGACGGGCCGGCGAGCCTGGTGTTCTCGCGCCAGAACCTGCCGCACCAGGCGCGCAGCGCCGCGCAGGTCGCGGCGATCGCGCGCGGCGGCTACGTGCTGAAGGATTCGGCCGGCGCGCCGGAGGTCATCCTCATCGCGACGGGTTCGGAAGTCGGGCTTGCGATGGAGGCCGCCGCGCGGCTCGGCGACAAGGTGCGCGTGGTGTCGATGCCGTCGACCGACGTGTTCGACCGCCAGGACGCCGCTTACCGCGAATCGGTGCTGCCGTCCTCGTGCCGCAAGCGCGTGGCGATCGAGGCCGGCACCGCCGACTTCTGGCGCAAGTACGTCGGCCTCGACGGCGCTGTCGTCGGCATGGATTCGTTCGGCGCGAGCGCGCCGGCCGAGGCGCTGTTCCCCGAGTTCGGCATCACCGTCGACGCCGTCGTCGCGGCCGCCCGCGCCCTGTAGCGCCGACCCATGGCCGGCTGAGCGCGGCCGGGGTCCCCGGAATCGGAAGCAGCCGACCACGGGCCGGCGCGATGGGGACTTGACATCGTCGATTACAGGCGTAAATTCAGATCCATTGGATTTACGGATGTAAACGATGCAGGTCAGCGAAGCCGAATCGGTGGTGATGGAGATCCTCTGGGACGCCGAGGCCACGGGCCGCGCGCCGCTGCCCGCGGAGGACGTCGTCGCCGCGCTCGCGCAACGGCAGGAGTGGCAGGAAGCCACCATCAAGACGCTGCTCAACCGCCTGCTGAAGAAGGGCGCGATCCGGGCCTCGAAGGAGGGTCGCCGCTACCTGTACACGCCCGTGCTGAGCCGGCAGGCCTGGCTGATGGACGAGAGCGAAGGCCTGCTGCAGCGGCTGTTCGACGGCCGCGTCGCGCCGCTGGTGGCGCACTTCAGCCGCCATCGCAAGCTCAGCCAGAAGGACGTCGCGGACCTGCGCAAGCTGCTCGAGGAGCTCGACGATGGAAAGCCGTGACGCGATCGCGTTGCTCATCCAGGCCACGCTCGTCGGCAGCGCCGCCATCGTGCTGGTGCTGTTCTCGCGCCGACCGTTGCGCCGCGCATTCGGCGCGCGCGTGGCCTACGCGGCCTGGTGGCTCGTGCCGGCGGCCTTGTGCGCTCTCGCGATTCCGTCCGCGCCTTCGGGCGGAGACATCGCCGCGATCGGCGTGCGTCTCGCCGCGCCGCTGGGCGCTGCGACCGGCTTCGCCGGCAGGGAGGCCGGCTTCTCCTGGCAGCCGTGGGCGCTCGGCGCCTGGGCGTCCGGAGCGATCGCGTTCGCGCTGTTCCTGGCGCTCGCGCAGGCGAAATTCCGCGCCGCACTCGGCACGTTGCGAGCCGATGGCGGCGCCTGGCGCGCCGGCCGCGTCACGGAAGGCCTGCCGGCGACCGTCGGCGTGCTCGCGCCGCGCATCGTCCTGCCCGCCGACTTCGAGTCGCGCTACGACGCGCGCCAACGCGAGTTGATCCTCGCCCACGAACGCGCTCACGTCGCCCGCGGCGACGCGTTGGCGAATTTCGCGGTGGCCGCACTGCGCTGCCTGGCCTGGTTCAACCCGCTCGTGCACGCGGCTGCGCATCGCTTCCGCCACGACCAGGAACTGGCCTGCGACGCGATCGTCGTCGCCCGCCATCCGCGGCTGCGCCGCGCCTACGGCGATGCGCTGTTCCAGGCCCAGTGCGTCGCGCAGGCGTCGCCGCTGGGCTGCCACTTCGGCTTCGGCCACCCGCTCAAGGAGAGAATCGTCATGCTCGGGGAACCCATCGCCACCCGCCGCCGCCGCATCGCGGGCAATGCGGCCGTCGTCGTCCTCGCCTCGGCCGCGGCCTTCGCCGCGTGGGCTTCGCAGCCTTCCGCGCCGCAGGATGCAGGGGCGGACCAGCCCGTCGCCAGGTACTACATCCACCCCGAAGGCGACTTCAGCGAACTGAGGCTGGTGCCGCCGGTGTACCCCAGGGCGGCGCTGGAGGAAGGGGCCGGCGGCACCGTCAACCTGATCATCGACATTGCCGCGGACGGGCGCATCACCGGCGTCAGCGTCGAGAACGCGGCGACGGCGGATCCGCGCTTTGTCGCCGCGGCGGCCAAGAACGCCTGGGACTGGAAATTCAAGCCGCGGATCAAGGACGGCAAGCCGGTCGCCGGGCGGGTCCGCGTGCCCATCACGTTCTCGCCGGTGGAACCGAAGACGCCTGGGCAGGCGTGATGGTTGCGGGGCGAGGCAAGGCAGTCGCGCGCCTTTGCGCGGCCGGCACGGCGTTCCTGCTCGCGGCGTGCGCGACCCGCGTCGCGCCTGTCGACGCGCCGGCGTCCAGCACGCACGTCGAGCATGCGCTGCTCATGCCGCCGGGCCAGCCACGGTACGAGATGGACGATCTCGCGCTGTTCGTGATGCCGATGGAACTCGAGTCGCCGTCGCCCGCGTTTCCCGCGGAAATTCCCGCCGGCGACGTGGCGCCGGTCACCGTTTGCGTCGAAGCCTGGCTGGATGGCGGCGGCGACATCTCGCGGCTCGCCGCGGCGCACGGCGTCGACGGCTGCCCGGAGCGGGCGGATGCGCAGGCCGAGCCCTACGAACGCGCGGTGGTGGACGCGATGCGGGCGTGGAGCTTCTCCGCGGCCGCGATCTGCAGGTTCCCGGAGCACTTGCGCGCGCAGCGGGAGCGCCGCGACTGCAGGGGAAAGGACATCGCGCTGGTCCACGTGCCGGTCCGACTGACCTATGCGTTCACCTTCGAGCGCCATGCGGGTCGCGCGCAGGTCGTCTCGGCCCGGCTGGAAGGCGGAAAGCCGCAAGGGCAGCCGGCGCCGCGGCGCGACAAGCGCTAGGCGAACAGCAGCTTCGCCGCGGCGACGAGCAGCACGACGCCGAGCGCGCGGCGCAGCCCGCGCACCGGCAGCCAGTGCAGGCCGAGCTGGCTGCCGAGCAGCGCCCCCACCGCGACCACGCCCAGCCACAGCGGCAGCATCGGCGGCAGCGACCCGGTCGCATGCAGCAGGCCGGCGAGGCCGGTGAGCGAATTGATCCACACGAACGCGACCGACGTGCCGCTCGCCTCGCGCGTCGGCATCCAGCGCGCGAACAGCAGCAGCGGCGTCAGGAAGATCGCGCCGCCGGTGCCGGTGAGGCCCGACAGCACGCCGATGCCCGCGCCCACGGCCAGGCCCGGCAGCCAGGGTACGCGCCGCCCCGCGGTGTCGCGGTCCTCCTGCTCCGCGCGCGAGGCGTGGCGGAACACGCCGATCGCCGCCGCCAGCAGCACGAAGCCGAGCAGCATCGAGTAGCTCTCGCGCGGCAGCTTCACCTGCGCCGCGAAGAACGCCGCCGGCGCCGACGCCAGCACGAACGGCAGCACGTTGCGCCAGCGCACGTGCCCGCCGCGCCACCAGCGGAACAGGCCGATGCCGCCGACGAGGAGGTTCAGCGCCAGCGCGGTCGGGCGCACCTGTTCCGGCGCGAAGCCCATCAGCGCCATCGCGGCGATGTATCCGCTCGCGCCCGCGTGGCCCACCGAGGCATAGAGCGTCGCGACGGCGAGGAACAGCGCCGCCAGCAGCAGGTCGGGCGCCGTCACAGGATGTCGACCGGCAGGCGCAGGTAGCGGATGCCGTTGGCTTCCGGCTCCGGCAGCGCGCCGCCGCGGATGTTCACCTGCAGCGCGGGCAGCAGCAGCGCCGGCACGCCCAGCGTCGCGTCGCGCGCCTCGCGCAAGGCCACGAATTCCGCTTCGGTGGTGCCGGCGCGCAGATGGATGTTGCCGCGCTTCTGCGCGCCGATCGTCGTCTCGCAGGCGAGGGCGCGGCCGCCCGGACCGTAGTCGTGGCACACGAACACGCGCGTGTCGTCCGGCAACGCGTACATGCGCTGGACCGAGCGGTACAGCGTCGCCGCGTCGCCGCCGGGGAAGTCGCAGCGCGCGGTGCCGCCATCGGGCATGAACAGCGAATCGCCGGGGAACAGCGCGTCGCCGACGAGGTAGGCGCAACTGTCGCTGGTGTGGCCGGGCACGCCGATCACCCGGGCCTGGAGCGCGCCGATCGCGAAGCGGTCGCCGTCGCGGAAGAGATGGTCGAACTGCGAACCGTCCACCCGGAAATCCGCGCCGAGCCCGAACAACGGCCGGAACGTCGCCTGCACGGTACGGATGCCTTCGCCGATGGCGAGCTTCGCGCCCGGGAGCTGGCGGCGCAGCCAGTCGCCGGCGCTGAGGTGGTCGGCATGGGCATGCGTTTCCAGGATCCACTCGACGCGCAGGTCGTGCGCGTGGACGTGATCGAGCAGCGCCTGCGCGGAGGCCGTGCCCGTCCGCGCGGAGGCGGCGTCGAAGTCCAGCACCGGGTCGATGATCGCCGCGGCGCCGCCGTCGCCCTCGGCGACCACGTAGCTCCAGGTATTGCTGCCCGAGTGCAGGAACGGGCTGACCAGCGGTGCCATGGCAGGGCCCGGATTCGCTAAGGTAGCGTCACTTTAGCTTGGAGCCGCCCGATGAAGCGCAGCGCGCCTGCCGTCCTCCTCGCCGCCGCCTGCCTGGGTGCCGCTGCGGCGTCCGGGGCATGCGCGCAGTCCTCGTCGCCCGGCACGGCGCCCGGGGCGGTGCAGCAGGCGCCGGCCTCCGCCTGGCACGAGCCGCGGCCCGGCCTGCTCACCGGCGGCCAGCCTTCGGCCGCCGACTGGGCCGCGCTGAAGGCGCGTGGCGTCACCATGGTCGTCAACCTGCGCCCGGACCACGAGATGGCGGGGCGCAACGAGGCCGCGGAAGTCGCGGCCGCGGGCATGGCCTACGTGGGCATCCCGGTCGCCGGCGCCGATGCGGTCGACGCCGACAACGCGCGGCGCCTGTGGACGCTGCTCAAGTCGAGCGACGCACCGGTGTTCGTGCACTGCGCCTCGGGCAACCGCGCCGGCGCGCTGCTCGCGCTGGGCGCTGCGCAGTCCGGCGGAATGGCCCCGGAAGCGGCGCTGGAATTCGGGCGCAAGGCCGGTCTGGGCAGCCTGGAACCCGTCGTGCGCGAACGGCTCGGATTGCCGCCGCGCTAGCCGCCGAGGTCGGCTTCCAGCACCTGGGCGAGCCGCCACGCGGCCTGGCGGATGCGCTGTTCGGCAAGCGGGCGGTACTCGTCCAGGTAGGCGCTGTCGAGCTTGTGCACCGCGGGATAGATCCCGCGCGCATCCACCAGGCTGCAGGACTCGTGCGCCCAGGCCTCGGGCCCGGTGCCGGGGCCGTCCGCGGGCATCGGCGGCCACGGCAGCCGGTCGAGCTTGTCGGCGTACGGCGATACCGCGTCGCTCCCGGCGCCGAAGCCGGTGCTGCCGAGGATGTAGTAGTCCCACACCGAGTGCAGGTTGGTCCCCATCACGCCGTCGACGTAGTTCTTGCGCGCGTATTCCTCGGGCTGCAGGTCCGTGCGCAGGCTGATCTGGTAGCGGTTGCCGCCGAGGTCGTCCTTGTCGTTCGCGTGCATCGGCTGGTGGACGTCGCCGACGAAATGGACGATGAACTTGAGCGCGTCGCGCCGCGCTTCCAGCGGTTGCGAGCGGTCGGCGAGGATCCGGCGCTGCGCCTCGATCGCGCCGATCACGCACTGGCCGTCGGGGCAGTCGCGCGGCGGCACGTAATCGCAGTCCTGGCCCGGCGGCGTGTTCACGTAATGCCACTTCGAGGTCGCCTTGAAGCGGTCCGGATCGAGGTCGCGCAGCCGGTCCGCCCAGTTCGCCACGCCCGCCAGCGTCGGCTCGGGCTCGCCGGCGAGCAGCCGCTTCACCTCGGCTTCGGCCGCCGGGCTCAGGTGGCGCTCGGCGAGCGCGCCGACCAGGCGATGCCCGAGCGCGCCCCAGGCCAGCGCCGGGGCGCTTGCCGCCAGCGTGGCGAGCAGGGCGACGGCCGCGGCGGCGAGGCGGCGGGCCGGGCGACGGGAACGATCGGGGGCGGGTTTGCGCATGGCGTGGGGCAGGTCGGCGGCCGGATGGCGGATGCGGGGTAAAATACCCGGATTCCGCGGGATTCTCCCGTACCTTCCGTCACTTCCAGGAGTCAGGCGACATGGCGATCAGGGTGGGCATCAACGGTTTCGGCCGGATCGGGCGCAACGTGCTGCGTTCGGCGGTGCAGAACTTCGGCGGCGACATCGAGATCGTCGCCATCAACGACCTGCTCGAGCCCGATTACCTGGCCTACATGCTGCAGTACGACTCCGTGCACGGCCGCTTCCAGGGCGACGTGTCGGTCGAGGGCAACCACCTGGTCGTGAACGGGAAGAAGATCCGCCTGACCCAGGAACGCGACCCGGCCAACCTGAAGTGGGACGAGGTGAAGGCGGACGTCGTGATCGAATCGACCGGCCTGTTCCTGACCAGGGAAGCCGCGCAGAAGCACCTCGACGCGGGCGCGAAGAAGGTGATCCTGTCGGCGCCGTCGAAGGACGACACGCCGATGTTCGTCTACGGCGTGAACCACAAGGCCTACAAGGGCGAGGCGATCGTCTCGAACGCGTCGTGCACCACCAACTGCCTGGCGCCCGTCGCCAAGGTGCTCAACGACAAGTGGGGCATCAAGCGCGGCCTGATGACGACCGTGCACGCCGCCACCGCGACGCAGAAGACCGTCGACGGCCCGTCCAACAAGGACTGGCGCGGCGGCCGCGGCATCCTCGAGAACATCATCCCCTCGTCCACCGGCGCCGCGAAGGCCGTGGGCGTGGTGATCCCGGAGCTCAACAAGAAGCTGACCGGCATGTCGTTCCGGGTGCCCACGTCGGACGTGTCCGTCGTCGACCTGACCGTCGAGCTCGAGAAGCCGGCGACGTACGCCGAGATCTGCGCCGAGATGAAGGCGCAGTCGCAGGGCGCGCTGAAGGGCATCCTCGGCTACACCGAGGACAAGGTCGTCGCCACCGATTTCCGCGGCGACGCGCGCACCTCGATCTTCGATGCCGAGGCCGGCATCGCGCTCGATCCGACCTTCGTCAAGCTCGTCGCCTGGTACGACAACGAGTGGGGTTACTCGAACAAGTGCCTGGAGATGGTGCGCGTCGTCGCGGGCTGACGGCCCGCGGCCGCGGCCGCCAGGCAACGCCACGAAGCCCCGCCCTGCGCGGGGCTTCGTGCTTTCAGCGTTCGAGGTATTGCAGCTTGTCCGGCACGCCGTCCCACTCCGCGGCATCCGGCAGCGCCGGCTTCTTGCGGTCCAGCACCGGCCAGAGCGGCGCCAGCTCCGCGTTGATCGCGAGGAAGCCTTCCTGGCCGGCCGGCACGTCCCCGTCGGGGAAAATGGCGCCGACCGGGCATTCGTCCACGCAGAGCGTGCAGTCGATGCAGGCTTCCGGGTCGATCACGAGGAAGTTGGGGCCCTCGTGGAAACAGTCGACCGGGCACACCTCGACGCAGTCGGTGTGCTTGCACTTGATGCAGTTCTCGGTGACGACGTGGGTCATGGGCTTGGGCGCGGGCGCGCGGGCAGTGTGCGCCTGGCGCCGCTGCCGCGGCGATGACCTGGGTCAAGGCGGGCGCGGCGGCATTGCGCGACAATGGGAGGCCATGATTCCGTCCGCTCCAGGCGCCGACGCCCCCGGCGACGCCATTCCCACGCACCAGCAGCTGGCTGCGCTCGTCGACCGCTTCTACGACCGCATCCAGGCGCATCCCGACCTCGGGCCCGTGTTCAACGCGGCCGTGCACGACTGGCCGGAACACAAGCGCCTGCTCACGTCGTTCTGGTCCTCGGTGATCCTGCGCGCCGGCACCTACCGCGGCAATCCGATGCAGGCGCACCGTCCGCACCCGATCACGACGCAGCATTTCGTGCAGTGGCTGGCGTTGTGGCGCGAGACCGCGGACGAGATGCTGTCGCCGGCGCAGGCCGAACTGGTGCATGCCTACGCCGACCGCATCGGGCGCAGCCTGCGCTACGGCCTGGGCCTGCCCGAACCCGGCCAGGGCCCGGTGCCGCTGGGCCCGCGCGCGCCGCTGCTGCGCGGCTGACGGACGGGCGGCAGCGCTAGCCGAACTTGCGCGGCCACGATGTCGCCCAGTCGAAGCGCAGGTCGCGGCATACGTAGATGTCCGGCGTCCTGGCTTCGTCGTTGACCACGCCGTAGGGAATGCGCACCCGTCCGGCCACGACGCAGGTCGCACGCGTCGTGGCCATGTGCGCCGCGTCGCTGCCGACGACGATCACGGTGGTCGGCGGCGGATCGCCGTAGCCGCGGGCCCAGAAGCTGTTCGCCTGGCTGATGGCGGGCGGCAATCCGTGCCGCGGGCCATAGCGTTCGATCGCGCCGGCTTCGCCGTAGTTGTTGGCGTAGATCGCGGTGCGCGCCCGCTCGTCCGCGGGCAGCGCGTGGTAGACGCGGGCGACTTCCGCCACCAGTTCGGGCCAGCCCACGCGGTCCGCGAACTGGGGATGGAGCGGCAGCGTCGCACGCCAGGCCTGCGAACCCATCGGCGCCAGCGGCAGCGCGAACAGCGCGGTCATCGCGAACGCGGCGGCGAGGACGAGCGCGGTCGCCGCGCGCGCCGCCCTGGCGCTGCGCGGCCCGAGCGCACCGATCCCGCGCTCGAGCGCGACCGCGCCGCCCGCCAGCAGCATCGGATAGCCCGGCGCCAGGTAGTACTCGCGCGCGTCGGCCAGCCAGTACAGGAACAGCGCCGTCGCGTAGCACCATGCCAGCGCGCGCCCGCGCGCTGCTTCCTTCGCGAACGCCAGCCAGGCGAGCCCCGCCATCCACAGCGGCGCGGTGAGCGGATGGGCGCCGACGACCAGCTGCGCCGGCAGGAAGTCCGCGGTCTTGCCCATGCGGATGTCGCGCGCGTGGATGTACTGCACGAAGTCGAGGTAGACGAAGCCGTTGCGCCACTGCCACCAGGCGTTGGGCGCGAACACCAGCAGCGACAGCGCCACGCCCGCCCACGGCCACGGACCGGCCAATTGCCGCCGCAAGGGCGTGGCGAGCACGCCCACGGCGATGCCGATCGCGCAGATCAGCATCGTGTAGCGGGTCATCATCCCCAGCCCGATCACGATGCCGAGGCCGAGCCACCAGCGCCGGCTCCGGACCGGGTCGCCGCCGCAGTTGGCGAGCCTGAGCAGCGTCCAGGCCGCGAGCACCCACCAGAAATAGTCGAGGCCCGAATAGCTGAGCATCGTGCCCGACACCATCGAGAACGGCGCGCACGCCACGGCGATCGCCGCGACGGCCTGGGCCATGCGCGCGCCGCCGAGCTCGCGCGCGATCAGCCCGGCGAACAGCGTGGCCAGCGCCTGCGCGAGCGCGGAAGGCAGCCGGAACGCCGTCAGCGAATCGCCGAAGAGCTGCATCGACACGTGGGCGAGGAACGAGGTCACCGGCGGATAGGCGACGTAGCCCCAGGCCAGGTGGTTCGCGTCCGACAGGAACGCGAGCTCGTCGCGGTCGAATCCGTACCGGCCCGCGAGCGCCGCGTGCAGCAGCAGCCGCGCCAGCGCCAGCGCCGCCAGCAGGCCCGCGGCCGTGCGCGGCAGCGGCCGCACCGGCGATGCGGCGGTCGACGTCGGCATTCCCGTGCTCCCCTGTGCCCCGGCGCAGCTTACGTGAAGCCGCGGGGCGGCGGCGACGGATTTGCGGGCCGGTCGCCGGGCCGCGACAATTGCGCCTTCGCGACCACCACCGGGCTGCCATGACCATCCAGCGGATGACCGACCTCGACCTGCGCGGCCAGCGCGTCCTCATCCGCGAGGACCTGAACGTGCCCATCTCGTTCGAGAGCGGCGACGACGCCGGCACCATCACCTCGGAGCTGCGCATCGAGGCGGCGCTGCCGACGCTGCGCCTGGCGCTCGACGCGGGCGCGGCGGTCATGGTCATGTCGCACCTGGGCCGGCCGAAGGAGGGGTCGTGGAGCCAGGCCGATTCGCTCGCGCCGGTGGCCAGGCGCCTGTCGGAACTGCTCGGCCGCGACGTGCCGCTCGTGCGCGAGTACCTGGACGGGGTGGATGTCGCGCCCGGCCAGCTGGTCTTGCTCGAGAACTGCCGCATGAACGTCGGCGAGAAGGCGGACGACGAAGCGCTGTCGAAGCGCTACGCCGCGCTGTGCGACGTGTTCGTCATGGATGCGTTCGGCACCGCGCACCGCGCCCAGGCCTCGACGCACGGCGTGATCCGTTTCGCGAAGCAGGCCTGCGGCGGCCCGCTGCTGATGGCCGAGCTCGATGCGCTGTCGAAGGCGCTCCACGACCCGGCGCGCCCGTTGCTCGCGATCGTCGCCGGGTCGAAGGTCAGCACCAAGCTCGAACTGCTGTCGTCCCTGGTCGGCAAGGTCGACCAGCTCATCGTCGGCGGCGGCATCGCCAACACCTTCATCGCCGCCGGAGGCTTCGGCGTCGGCAAGTCGCTGTACGAGCCCGACCTGGTCGAGACCGCCAGGAAGATCATGGCCGACGCGCATGCGCGCGGCGCGGACATCCCGATGCCGGTGGACGTCGTGGTCGCGCCGGAGTTCAAGGCCGACGCGCCGGCGACGGTGAAGGCGGTGGACGCGATCGGCGAGGGCGACATGGTCCTCGACATCGGCCCGCAGACCGCGGCGCGCTATGCGGAGATGGTCGGCAAGGCCGGCACCGTGGTCTGGAACGGGCCGGTCGGCGTGTTCGAGTTCGACGCCTTCGGCAAGGGCACGGAAACGCTGGCGCGCGCGATCGCCGCGTCGGACGCGTTCTCCATCGCCGGCGGCGGCGACACGCTCGCGGCGGTGGACAAGTACGGCATCGCGGACGAGGTCTCCTACATCTCGACCGGCGGCGGCGCCTTCCTCGAATTCCTGGAAGGCAAGACGCTGCCGGCGGTGGCCGCGCTCGAGGCGCGCGGCTGACGGCCGACCGGTCGGCCACGCGGAACGGCACCGCGGTCGCGGCGCTGTGCTAGCGTTCGGCGCATGAGCTCGCACCGCCGCCGCACCCGCATCCTCGCCACCCTCGGCCCCGCCACCGATCCGCCCGGCATGCTCGACGCGCTGCTGCGCGCGGGCGTGGACGTGGTCCGCCTCAACTTCTCGCACGGCGACCCCTCGGCCCAGGTGGCGCGCGCGCAGGCCGTGCGCGAAGCCGCGGAACGCGTCGGCGTCGAGGTCGGCATCCTCGCCGACCTGCCGGGCCCGAAGCTGCGCATCGAGCGCTTCGCCGCCGGCAAGGTGCAGCTCCGCGCGGGCGATCCCTTCGACCTGGTCGCCGATGCCGGCGCCCCGCCGGGCGACGAACGCCAGGTCGGCATCAGCTACCTCGGCCTGCCGCGCGACGTGCGCCCCGGCGACACCCTGCTGCTGGACGACGGCATGCTGCAGCTGCGCGTCGACCGGGTGGAGGGCGCGCGCATCGCCACCACCGTGCTCAACGACGGCGCGCTGTCCGACCGCAAGGGGCTCAACCGCCTCGGCGGCGGCCTCTCGCTCGGCGCGCTCACCGACCGCGACCGCGAGCTGATCGGCGTCGCCGCGGAGCTGGGCGCCGATTTCATCGCGGTGTCGTTCTGCCGCAACGCCGCCGACATGGAGGAGGCGCGCGCGATCGCGCGCAGCCACGGCAGCGACGCGGCGCTGTGCGCGAAGATCGAGCGCACCGAGGCCATCGAGAACCTCGCCGAGATCATCGAGGCGTCGGACACGGTGATGGTGGCGCGCGGCGACCTGGGCGTGGAGATCGGCGATGCCGAATTGCCGGGCCTGCAGAAGAAGATCATCCGCGAGTCGCTGGCGCGCAGCAAGGTGGTGATCACCGCGACGCAGATGCTGCAGTCGATGGTCGACAGCCCGATCCCGACGCGCGCCGAGGTGCTCGACGTGGCCAACGCGGTCATCGACGGCACCGACGCGGTGATGCTGTCGCAGGAGACGGCGGCGGGCAGCCATCCGCTCAAGGCCGTCGAGGCGATGGCGCGGATCTGCGTCGGCGCCGAGAAGCAGTTCGAGATGGACACCGACTTCGAGCGCGCGCAGCGCGACCTGCAGCGTGCCGACCAGGCGATCGCGATGGCGGCGATGTTCCTGTCCGAACACATCGGCGTGCGCGCCATCGTCGCGATGACGGAATCCGGCGGCACCGCCCGCTACCTGTCGCGCTACCGGGCGAACGTCCCGATCTACGGCCTGTCCCGGCACGCCGGCGCGCGCCGGCGCATGGCGCTGATGCGCGACGTGGTCCCGGTCGCCTTCGACAGCCGCGGCCTGGCCACCCGCGAGGCCGCCCGCGAGGCGCTCAAGGCGCTGTTCGGCGCCGGGCTGCTCGACGAGGGCGACCGCGTGGTCTTCACCAGCGGCGACCACATGGAACACCACGGCGCCACCAACACCCTGCGCCTGCTGCAGGTCGGCCCGGGGGGCGCCGCCCAGGGGCTCGGCGAGATTTGACCGGCCGTCCGGCGGGTGCTATCAAGCGTGCACGAAACTTCATGCCGGGGAGCCCCATGCGCGCACGTACCGTCCTGTTCACGGCGTTGATCGCCGTCGCCCTGCCGGCCCTCGCGGCCCAGAACCGGATCCGTATCGCCGACGAAGGCAAGATCGGCGACGCCTGGTCGCTGGTGCCCGATACCCAGCTCATGCCGCCGTATCCGGCGGCTTACGCGAAGAGCCCCGAGGAAGTCTGCATGGTGGTCGGCTACCTCGTGAATGCGGACGGGTCCACCTCCGACTTCTCGCTGCTGAAGTCCTGGGCTTCCGGCAGCAATTCGCGCAGCCGCAAGGACTTCTGGGCTGAATTCGCGGACCTTTCGTCGCGTGCGCTGGCCCAGTGGCGCTACGCGCCCAAGGACGCCGCGTCCGCCAAGCCGGTCTATACCGCCGCGACCTTCGTGTTCGGCACGCCCGGCGCGGCGACGGAGACGAAGCAGCATTGCGAGATCTCCGACCTGGGCGAGCGCCTGGCCGAGCTGCGCTACGACGGCCGCGCAGGCCGGATGATGGCGCGCGGCATCTACAGCCAGCTCGACATCGATCCGGGCGTGGAGGAGCGCATGCGCCAGCGGTCGATCACGTGGCGCGAAGAAAGGGACCAGGGCCAGGCGGCCAAGAGCTGGAAGAACGAACGGGCGGCCGAGGCCAACATGCCGCCCTCCACCAAGAACAAGTAGGCCGGGCGCGGCCTGCCCGGGCCGCCGGGCGGCTATAATCGGCGGCTACCCGCAGCCACGGAGCCGCCATGAGCATCGAACAGCTTGCCGAGACCGCCCGCGCCATGGTTGCGCCGGGCAAGGGCATCATCGCGATCGACGAATCCACCGGCACCATCGCCAAGCGCTTCGCCGGCGTGGGCGTGGAGAACAGCGAGGAAAACCGCCGCGCCTACCGCGAGATGCTGCTCACGACCCCGGGCCTGGGCGAGCACATCTCCGGCGCGATCCTGTACGACGAGACCCTGCGCCAGTCCACGAAGGCCGGCGTGCCGTTCGCGAAGGTGATGCAGCAGAACGGGATCATCCCGGGCATCAAGGTCGACAAGGGCACGCAGCCGCTGGCCGGCTTCCCGGGCGAGCTGGTGACCGAAGGCCTCGACGGCCTGCGCGACCGGCTGAAGGAGTACTACGGCCTCGGCGCGCGCTTCGCCAAGTGGCGCGCGGTGATCAACATCGGCGAGGACATGCCGTCGGGCACCTGCATCGAGGCCAATGCGCACGCGCTCGCGCGCTACGCCGCACTGTGCCAGGAGCAGGGCCTGGTGCCGATGGTCGAGCCGGAAGTGCTGATGGACG
>JBDZUW010000055.1:0-13747 GCA_040255375.1 Luteimonas sp.
AACCTGCGACCCTTGCCGTGTGAAGGCAATGCTCTACCGCTGAGCTAACCGCCCGGAACCGCTGGGCCGCACAGTTTACGGGCTGGCCCGCCTGCCATCAATACGGGCGGCACTGCAGGAAGCGCACCGGGCGGTGTTCGCTGGCGGGGTACTGGACCTGCAGGCGCGAGGCGCCCAGGTCCGGGTCGTTCTCGAGGATGGGGCAGAGGCGGGCGCGCGGGTCGAACAGGTCGCTGTCGACGACCACCTGCAGGGTCGAGTCGGCGGGCCAGGCGGCGCTGCGCACGTGCGGGAGCTTCCTGATGGCTTCGGCGATCGCGCGGCGGCGTTCCTCGACCGGGACGTCGCTCGCGGCGGCCGCGGCGCCGGGCTTCGCCGGCGGCGGTGTCGTGGAGGCAGGCGCCGCCGGCGCGGCGGTGCCCGCGGGCGAGGCTGTCGCCGAAGCCGCGGTCCCCGGCGAGGCCGTCGCCGGCGCGGCGGCGCCCGGCACGGCTTCCGCCGGTGCGGGCACGGCCGGCGTGTGCAGCGCGAGGTACACGGCCACGCCGATCGCCGCCGCGCCCGTCCATGCCAGCAGGAACTGCCACTTCAGCCGCGCGCGGGCGGGGCCTTCGATCGCGGCCTGCTGCTTCTCGTCGAGCAGCGGCTGCAGTTCGTCCCACATGTTCTCGCTGTCGAGCAGCTCGACGCGGTGCGCGCGCGCCACGCCGAACGCGGCGCGCGGGAAGCGACCGGTGATCGCCAGCACGCCGCCGGGCACGCCGCGGTGCCGCAGGTAGCTGGAGAACTCGGCGATCGCGGTCGAGTCCGGCGTGTAGGCGTGGCTGTACTTGCTCGACAGCAGCCAGCCGCGGCCATGGCGCTCGACCAGGTATTCGCCCTCGGTGCCGCCGCCGCCGAAGGTGCGCTCGTAGCCGCGGCCGTTGAGCACGGCGAGGACGAGCTGCATGAAGTCGGCATGGTCGAGCGACGCGAGCAGCGCGCGGCCGGCGATGCGGCGTTCGCGCGGCAGGCGCTTGGCTTGCAGGAACCAGGTCGCGGCGAGGCCCGCGACGAGGCAGGCGCCGGCGGCCGCCAGCCACGCGATCAAGGCAGGCGCTCCCGCAGCACGCGCATCAGTTCGGACTCGACGGTGCCCTTGAGCGCCGAGAACAGCAGCCCGAGCTTCGCGGCGACATGCACCTGCCCGGGCGCGAGCATGATGCGGCCGTCGACGCCATGGCGCTGGAAGTGCAGGGTGTCGCCTTCCCATCGGTAGTCGACGCCGAGCTTCTGCCCGAGCCTGGCCACGGCCTCCTCCACGGCGGTGCGCGCGGCGTCGGGCGGGAGGGAATGGTGATGGGTGACGTCGATGCTGGCCATGCCTGCATTGTACGGAACGCGCCGCGGTGCCAGCGGCCCCGCGTGCTAGATTTCCGCCCGATGGAAATCACCCTGCGCGCCCCCGGCACACCGATCGATGCGTTGACGCTGGACGCCGGCCTGCACGCCATCGGGCGCGCGCCCGAGGGCGGCTTGCGCCGGGTCGACGGGGCGGGCGGCGACGCGCGCGTCTGGATCCGCGTCGACCGCTGCGGCACCTGGCTGGCGGTGGCGGACGGCGTGCGCGGCGTGCACGTCAACGGCCGCCCGGTACGGCGCTGCGCGCTGTTGCGCGCGGGCGACAGCGTGCACGTGGACGGCAACGAACTCGTGCTGACCGCGCCGGTGGCGCCGGCAGGCGCGGCCGCGTCGGCGCGCGCCGCGGCATCGGCGCTCGACGGCGCCGACCCGCGGCTGGTGCTGCGCGGCGTCGGCGGGCGGCATCACGGCCGCAGCTACACGCTCGGCCAGGCCCGTGCGCTCGGCGATGCACGCATCGCCTGGGAAGGCGGACGCGTGGTCCTGCGCGCCGCCGCGGACGAGGCCCCGGTGACCGTCAACGGCGTGCCCTGCCGCGAGGCGGTGCTGCGGCCTGGCGACCAGCTGGCATTCGGCAACGGGCAGCGCTTCGTCGTCGAGGCGCCGGTCGCGGCGGCCGCCGGCGAAGCCGCCGCGGGGGGCGATGCCGACGCCGCTGGCGACACGGCGGCCCCGGCGTCGGCCCCGGCGCCTGCAAGGCCGACGGCCCGCCGCCTGCCGCTGCTGCTGGCGACCGCCCTCCTGCTCGCCGCCGCCCTCAGCGCGCTCCTCCTCCTGTAGCGCCGGCGGACAAGGGGGGCCGGAGCCCCCGTTGCAGCGGGCGCGCTGCAGTGCACAATGGGGTCATGCGCGCCTACAACTTCAGTGCCGGGCCAGCCACGCTGCCCGAACCCGTGCTCCGCCAGGCGGCGGAGGAGATGCTCGACTGGCGCGGCGTCGGCGCGTCCGTGGTGGAAGTCAGCCACCGCGGCGCCGAATTCGTCGCGATGGCGGCGGAGGTCGAGGCCGACCTGCGCGCGCTGCTCGCGGTGCCCGACGACTACGCCGTGCTGTTCACCGCGGGCGGCGCGACGACGCTGCAGGCGCTGCTGCCGCTGAACCTCGCCGCGCATGGCCAGGCCGCGTGCTACGCGCTCACCGGCCACTGGGGCAAGACCGCGGTGAAGCAGGCGAAGCCGTACGTGTCGGTGCACGTCTCCGCCAACGGCGAGGCGGGCGGCTACCGCGACATCCCGCCGCCCGCGGACTGGACGCTCGCGCCGGGCGCGGCCTACCTGCACCTCACCGCGAACGAGACCATCCACGGCGTCGAGTTCCGCGACATGGCGCCGGTGTTCGCGCGCCTGGCGCGCGCGGACGCGGCCGGCGTGCCGCTGGTCGCCGATTTCAGCTCCTCGATCGCGTCCGAACCCGTCGACGTGTCGCGCTACGGCGCGATCTACGGCGGCGCGCAGAAGAACCTCGGGCCGGTCGGCATCAGCGTCCTGGTGATCCGCCGCGACCTGCTCGAGCGCGAAGGCCAGCCGCGCGCCGACATCTTCGACCTGCGTTCGCATGCGGCGAAGGAGTCGATGCTCAACACGCCGCCGACCTGGAACTGGTACCTGCTCGGCCTGACCGTGAAGTGGATGCTGGCCGAGGGCGGCACCGCCGAATTCGCGCGCCGCAACGCGCGCAAGGCGGCGCTGCTGTACGCCGCGATCGACGGCTCCGGCGGCTTCTACCGCAACGAGGTCGTGCCCGCCGTGCGCTCGCGCATGAACGTGCCGTTCTTCCTGCACGACGACGCGCTCGACAAGGCCTTCCTGGCCGAGTCGAAGGCCGCCGGCATGATCGGGCTGAAGGGGCATCGCGCCCTGGGCGGCATGCGCGCCTCGATCTACAACGCCATGCCCGAAGCGGGCGTGCAGGCGCTCGCGGACTTCATGCGCGATTTCGCCCGCCGCCATGGCTGACAAGGACGACCTCGCCGCGATCCGCGCGCAGATCGACGGGATCGACCGCCAGATCCAGGCGCTGATCGCCGAGCGTGCGCAGTTCGCGCGCCAGGTCGGCAGCGCCAAGGGCAAGCTCGCGGCGGCGGTGGAGTACTACCGGCCGGAGCGCGAGGCGCAGGTGCTGCGGCGCGTGGTCGACCGCAACGACGGCCCGCTCGGCGACGAGGTGCTGGTGCGCCTGTTCCGCGAGATCATGTCGGCCTGCCTCGCGCAGCAGGAACCGCTGAAGGTCGGTTACCTCGGCCCGGAAGGCACGTTCTCGCAGCAGGCGGTGCAGAAGCACTTCGGGCATTCGGCGAAGGGGCTGCCGCTGGGCAGCGTCGAGGAAGTGTTCGACGAGGTCGCGTCGGGCACGGCCGACTTCGGCGTGGTGCCGGTCGAGAACTCGGGGCAGGGCACGATCCAGTCGACGCTGGACATGTTCCTCACCTCTCCGCTGATGATCTGCGGCGAAGTCGAGCTGCGCGTGCACCAGTACCTGATGTCGCGCACCGGCCGCATCGAGGACGTGGAGCGCGTGTACTCGCATGCGCTGTCGCTGGCGCAGTGCCGCACCTGGCTGCGCCGGCATCTGCCCGCGGCCGAGAAGCAGGCGGTCGCCAGCAACGCCGAAGCCGCGCGGCGCGCGCGCCTGGCCGACGATGCGGCCGCCATCGCCGGCGAGAACGCGGCGCACGTGTACGGGCTGAAGACGATCGCCGGGCCGATCGAGGACCACGCCGACAACACTACGCGCTTCCTGGTGATCGGCCGCAACGCGTTCCCGCCGTCGGGCAACGACCGCACCTCGCTGCTCGTGTCGATCCGCGACCGGCCGGGCGCGCTGTACAGCATCCTGGAGCCCCTCGCGCGCCGCAACATCAGCATGAACCGCATCGAGTCGCGTCCCGACCACGGCGCGCTGTGGCAGTACGCGTTCTTCATCGACGTCGACGGGCATGCGGACGAGTCGCCGCTGAAGGACGCGCTGGCCGAGCTGGGCGATTACGCCGGCGCGCTGCGCGTGCTCGGCTCGTATCCGGTCGCGGTGCCGTGAGGCGCGCAGGATGAAGGTCCGGCCGCAGCCGGCGATCGCGGCGCTGCGTGCGTACGATCCGGGCCACGACCTCGTCGCGCTGCGGCGCGCGGCCGGGGAGGCGGGGCTGCTCGAACTCGGCTCCAACGAGAATCCTTATGGCCCGGCGCCCGGCGTGCGCGCCGCGGCCGAGCGCGCGCTCGCGTCGGCGCACGTCTATCCGGATCCCTACGGCGGCGACCTGAAGCGTGCGCTGGCCGCGCGCCACGGCGTGGACGTCGCGCAGATCGTGCTGGGCAACGGCTCGCACGAATTGCTGATGCAGCTGGGGCAGGTGTTCGCCGGGCCCGGCGTCGATGTGGTGGTGCCGCAGTACGGCTTCGCCGTGTTCGCCATCGCCGCCGCGGCCGCGGGCGCGAATGCCGTGGTGGCGCCGGCGCTGCCGGTCGGCGCGGCGATGCCGCACGGCCACGACCCCGGCGCGCTGCTCGCCGCGCTGACGCCGCGCACGCGCCTGCTGTACATCGCGAATCCGAACAACCCGACGGGCACCTGGCTCGGCCGCGATGCGCTGGTGGCTTTCCTCGGCGCCGTGCCGGAGGACGTGGTCGTGGTCGTCGACGAGGCCTACGCCGAGATTGCCGATGCGCCGGATTACGCGAGCGCGCTGTCGCTGGTGCCGGAGCATCGCAACCTGGTCGTGACCCGCACCTTCAGCAAGGCCTACGCGCTCGCAGGGTTGCGGGTCGGCTATGCCATCGCGGACGCGGAAGTGGCAGGCGTGCTCGAACGCGTGCGCGAAAGTTTCAACGTCAACGCGGTGGGGCTGGCCGCGGCCGAGGCCGCGCTGGCCGACGATGCGCACTTGCAGGCCACCACGCGCGAGAACGCGCGCCAGCGCGAACGGCTGGCGGCGGCGTTGCGCGAGCGTGGCTGGCACGTGGGGCCGTCGCAGGCCAACTTCCTGCTGGTCGAATTCGGCGCGCGCACCGCGGAGATCGAGGCCGGCCTGCTCCGGCAGGGCGTGGTGCCGCGGCCGATGGGCGGGTACGGCCTGCCGCAGTGCCTGCGCATCAGCGTCGGCGATGCGGTCGGCAATCGCCGCCTCCTCGCGGCGCTCGATGCGCTCGGGATCGCGCCGTCACGCGGGGGAGGCGGCGATGTCGAACGCGGCGCCTGAGTCCGCCTGGATCGCCGCGCCCGGCACGCCGCTGCGGGGCGTGCTCGACATCCCCGGCGACAAGTCGGTCTCGCACCGCGCGGTGATGCTGGCCTCGCTCGCGGACGGCACCTCGCGCATCACCGGCTTCCTGGAAGGCGAGGACACGCGCGCGACCGCGGCGATCTTCGAACGCATGGGCGTGCGCATCGAAACACCCGCGTTGGGCGAGCGCATCGTGCACGGCGTCGGCATCGACGGCCTGCGCGCGCCCGGCGGCGTACTCGACTGCGGCAACGCGGGCACCGCGATGCGCCTGCTCGCCGGGTTGCTGGCGGGGCAGCGGTTCGACAGCATGCTGGCCGGCGACGCGTCGCTCTCGCGCCGGCCGATGGGACGCGTGATCGAACCGCTGGCGACGATGGGCGCGCGCATCGACAGCGATGACGGCCGCGCGCCACTGCGCATCGCCGGCGGCCGCGCGCTGCACGGCATCGACTACGCCACGCCGGTGGCGAGCGCGCAGGTGAAGTCGGCGATCCTGCTGGCGGGCCTCTACGCGCAGGGCACGACGACGGTGCGCGAGCCCCATCCCACCCGCGACTACACCGAGCGCATGCTGCGCGCCTTCGGCTACGCGGTCGACATCGGCGATGGCGCCGTCTCGCTGCGTGGCGGCGGGCGGCTGCGCGCGACCGACGTCGCCGTGCCCGCGGATTTCTCGTCCGCGGCGTTCTTCCTGGTCGCCGCGACGGTGGTGCCCGGCTCGGAACTGCGGCTGCGTCGCGTCGGCGTGCATCCGCGCCGTACGGGGTTGCTGCGCGCGCTCGCGGCGATGGGCGCCGACATCGACGTGCAGCCTTGCGGCGAGGCCGGCGGCGAGCCGGTGGCCGACCTGGTCGTGCGCCATGCGCCGCTGCGCGGGATCGCGCTACCGCGCGAGTGGGTGGCGGATATGATCGACGAGTTCCCCGCGTTCTGCGTGGCCGCGGCCTGCGCATCCGGCGACACCGTGGTCCGCGGCGCGGCGGAGCTGCGGGTGAAGGAATCCGACCGCATCGCGACGACCGCCGCGGGCTTGCGGCGGCTCGGCATCGCGGTGGACGAGGCCGACGACGGCGCGACGATCCATGGCGGCCGCCTGCGCGCGGATGCCGGCGACGCGGGCATCGAGAGCCACGGCGACCACCGCATCGCGATGGCGTTCGCGGTCGCTGCGCAGCTCGCCGGCGGCGCGGTGCGCATCCACGACGTGGACAACGTCGCCACGTCCTTCCCCGGTTTCGAAGCGCTGGCGCGCTCGGCCGGCCTGGGGCTCAGTCCAGGTTGAAGGTGATCGGCACCTGCACCGCGGCCTCGACCGGCTGGCCGTTGCGCATCGCCGGCGCGAACCGCCAGCGGCGGACGCCTTCGACCGCGGCACGGTCGAGTTCCCGCGAGCCGCTGCCCTGGACCAGGTCGATGCCGATGGGCGCGCCGTCGGTGCCGACGTGCACGCGCAGCAGCACGGTGCCCGAGAGGCCCCGGCGCTGCGCATCGCGCGGGTAGCGCGGCGCGGGCGAGCTCAGCAGGCGCGGCGCGCTGTCGGCGGTCGCCGCGGCGGGAGCCGGCGGCGGTGGCGCCACGGGAGCCGGCGCGGGCGCCGGGGCAGGGGCCGCGGGGAAGGCCGGCGGCGCGGGCTGCGCTTCGTCCTCCGCGCGGCCGAGCTGGCCGTCCTCGCCGGCGGGCGCCGGCACCGGCAGCGGCGCGAACACCTGGCCTTCGACGCTGCGCGGCGCCTCGATCGTGCGGTAGAAGCTGTTGTTGTCGCGCATGTCGAGCCACAGCGCCAGGAACAGCAGCAGGCCCGCGGCGAAGGCGACGGCGACCGCCAGCAGGGCCCGGCGCGAAGGCAGCCACGCGGGGGCGGCGTGCAGGCCGGTGGATCGGGTGTGGCGCGAGGGCGCGGGGTCTGGCATCGGGCGTTCCTGCAGCGGCTTTTCGCGTGCGACGGCTGGATTCTGGCACGGATGGTGCGGCAGGCCGGGGCAACGCCGCATGAAACACGCGATAATCCGGCTTCCGCAACGATCCGCCGGCCCCCATGCTCGATCCCGTCCTGCTCCGCAACCACGCCGCCGACACCGCCGAACGCCTGCGCGCGAGCCGCGGCTTCACGCTCGACGTGGGCGCGCTGGAGGCGCTGGAGTCCGAGCGCAAGGCGATCCAGGTGCGCACGCAGGAGTTGCAGAACGTGCGCAACACGCGCAGCAAGGCGATCGGGCAGGCCAAGGCGAAGGGCGAAGACGTGGCCGCGCTGATGGCCGAGGTCGCCGGCTTCGGCGACGAGCTGAAGGCGTCGGAGGCGCGCCTGGACGAGGTCCGGGCGCAGCTGGAGGCGATCGCGCTCGGCATCCCGAACCTGCCCGACGCGTCCGTGCCGGTCGGCGCGGACGAGGCCGGCAACGTCGAGCAGCACCGCTGGGGCACCCCGCGCGCGTTCGGGTTCGAGGTGCTCGACCACGTCGCCCTCGGCGAGCGCAACGGCTGGCTCGACGGCGAGACCGCGGCCAAGTTGTCCGGCGCGCGCTTCACCGTGCTGCGCGGCCAGCTCGCGCGCCTGCACCGCGCGCTCGCGCAGTTCATGCTCGACCTGCACACCGGCGAGCACGGCTACCTCGAGACCAACGTGCCGCTGCTGGTGAACGCCGAATCGATGCGCGGCACCGGCCAGCTGCCGAAGTTTGAGGAGGACCTGTTCTCCACCGTGGTGGGCGAGGGCGAGGGCGCGTCGAAACGCTACCTGATCCCGACTTCGGAAGTGCCGCTGACCAACATCGTGCGCGACGCGATCGTCGACGCCGACGCGCTTCCGCTGCGCATGACCGCGCACTCGATGTGCTTCCGCGCCGAGGCCGGCAGCCATGGCCGCGACACGCGCGGCATGATCCGCCAGCACCAGTTCGAGAAGGTCGAGCTCGTCTCGATCGCGCGCCCCGAGGACAGCGACGGCGAACACGAGCGCATGACGCGCTGCGCCGAGGTGGTGCTGGAGAAGCTCGGCCTGCCGTACCGGCGCATGCTGCTGTGCACGGGCGACATGGGCTTTTCCGCGCAGAAGACCTACGACCTCGAGGTGTGGCTGCCGTCGCAGGGCGCCTACCGCGAGATCTCGTCCTGCTCCAACTGCGGCGACTTCCAGGCGCGCCGCATGCAGGCCCGCTGGCGCAATCCCGCGACCGGCAAGCCCGAGCTGGTGCACACGCTCAACGGCTCCGGCGTGGCCGTCGGCCGCGCCCTGATCGCGGTGATGGAGAACTACCAGCAGGCGGACGGCTCGATCGCCGTCCCCGAGGTCCTGCGCCCCTACATGGCCGGCGCCGCCGCCATCGCCTGACCGCACGCGCAGAAGCGAAAAGCGTTTTGGCCACAGATGACACAGATGAACAAGGATAAGAGCGGATAAAGCAAAGAAGGAGTGGTTTCGCGCGGTCGTGCCAGATCGCCGGCAACCACTCCTGCCTTGTCAGCTTTTATCCGCGTTCATCTGTGTCATCTGTGGCAAAAAAGGCTTTAGAGCGCGGCCTTCACGGCGGCGACGAAGGCGGGGTCGACTTCGCTGCCCATCTTCTCGGTGCGCGCCAGGATGCGGCCGTCGGCATCGAGCAGGGTCAGCGCGCTGGTGTGGTTGAACTCGCCGTCGGACAGCTGGCGATAGCGGATGTCCAGCACGCCGGCCACGCTGCGCACGTCGGCGGCGCGCGGCGCGGCCAGCGTCCAGCGCCTGTCGTCGATGCGCCGCTCGCGCACGAGCTGCGCCAGGCGCGCGGGGGTGTCGCGCGCGGGATCCATGCTGATGAACAGCACGCCGAGCTTCGCCTGCTGCGCCGGCGTGAGCTCGCGCTCGACGGCCTTGGCGCTCTCGATGATCAGCGGGCAGATGTAGCGGCAGTTGGAATAGAACATCGCCACCAGCTGCGGCTTGCCGCGGCGCTCGCGCCAGTCGCGCGCCTTGCCGTGCTGGTCGGTGAGCACCAGCGGCAGCTGGTACACGGAATCGGAGGGCAGCGGCGCCTGCGCTTGCGCGGGTGCGGGCGCTGCAGCCGCGGGCGAAGTGGCGAGCGGTGCCGCGATCGCGGCGCCGGCCGAGAGCGCCAGCGCAACGACGGTACGACGGAACGTGACGTTCATTTGCCTGCGCTCCTGGCGCATCGGAAACCGAGGTTGGCGGTGGTGTCGTCGGCCTGCAGCGAGGACAGCATGGCCACGCGCATCAGCACCGCGTAGTTGTCGCGGTCGTCCATGGAGAGGGCGCCCGCGCCACAGAACTTCGACTTGTCCGGATCGCCCTGGTTGCGCGATTCGGGGTCGACGAGCAGCGAGGAGAAATCGTCGGTCCATTCCCAGACCAGGCCGTGCAGGTCCTGCACGCCGTAGGCGTTGGGCGTCTGCAGGCCGGCGCGCGGAAGCGGGCCGTTGGAAGGCCGCGAATACCAGGCGAGGATGCGCTCGCGCCACGCGGGGTCGCTGCGCGCGTCGCGGCGCGTCTCGTCGGCCGCCGCGGCGTATTCCCATTCGTTCCAGGTCGGCAGCCGCGCGCCCTGCGCTTCGCAGTAGGCATTCGCGGCGAACCAGCTGACGTTGACCACCGGCTGCTCCGGACCGGCCCCGCCCAGCGCGAGCGGCCCGGACCAGTGCTGCAGGTAGCGCGCGTCCGCGAGCGCCTTCGGTGCGCGCCCGCGCTGCCACTGCGGATGCGACTTCACGAACGCGAGGAACTCCGCGTTCGTGACCGGTCGCTTCTGCAACTGGAACGGCGCGATCTTCGCGAGCGGCGCGTCCTCGTACTTCAGCGCGCTGCGGAACGTGCCGCCGGGCAGCGCCACCCAGCCGGCCCCCGCCGCCGCGAGTGCGGCGACGGGGAGCAGCGAGAGGGCGGTGATCAGCAACTTGCGCATGACCCTTCTGCGTCAGTGGCCTTCGCCGCCGCCGGTGCCCAGGCCCGGGCCCTTGCGGATCGCGGCAGCCTCTTCCTTGGTGATGCGGCCGCCCGGGTTGCCCCAGCTGTTGAGCACGTAGGTGGCGATGTTGGCGACCTCGTCGTCGGTCAGCTGCGACATCGGCGGCATCACCGAGTTGTAGTCCTTGCCGTTGACGGTCACCGGGCCCGACAGGCCGTGGGTGATGATCGTCGGCACCCGCTTCGGGTCGGCCTTGATGAAGTCCGACTTCGCCAGCGGCGGGAACACGCCCGGCATGCCTTCGCCGTTGGCCTGGTGGCAGGTGGAGCAGGTACCCGCGAACAGCGCCTGGCCCGCCTTCACCTGCGCCTCGACGGTCAGCTCGCCGGTCTGCGCCGCCTGCGCCGCTTCCGCGACCGGGGCGAGGTTGGCGTGCGCCTGGTCGCCGATGTACATCGCGTCGACTTCCTTGCCCGAATAGATGTCGGGACGCTCCTTGCCTTCGGCCTTCAGGATCGCCAGCGCACCCTTGTTGAACGCGCGGAAGATCGAGTGGTCGACCATGACGTAGCTGCCCGGGACCTCGATGTGGAAGTCCATGATCGCGGCGCCGCCGGACGGGATCAGCGTGGTCTGCACGTTCTCGTTGTAGCGCGTGCCGCCCTCGAACCAGACCTTGTCGAAGATCTCGCCGATCACGTGGAAGCTCGACACGAGGTTCGGGCCGCCGTTGCCGACGAACAGGCGCACCTTCTCGCCGGTGTTGGCCTTGAGCGCGTTGTCGCCGGTGAGCGCGCCTTCGCGGCCGTTGAACAGGACATACGTCGGGTTCTCGTCGATGCCCTTCTGCATGTCGAAGTCCTGGTGGCCCTTCTCGCGGTACCGGCCCGTGGTGTAGAAGTCGCCCTGCATCACGTAGTACTCGCGGTCGACCGGCGGCAGGCCGCCCGGCGGCTCGACCAGGATCAGGCCGTACATGCCGTTGGCGATGTGCATGCCGACCGGCGCGGTGGCGCAGTGGTAGACGTACAGGCCGGCGTTGAGCGCCTTGAAGGTGAAGCGGCTCACGTGGCCCGGCGCGGTGAAGCTCGACGCCGCGCCGCCGCCGGGACCGGTGACGCCGTGCAGGTCGATGTTGTGGGGCATCTTGCTGTCGGGCATGTTGCGCAGGTGGAACTGCACGGTGTCGCCCTGGCGCACGCGGATGAAGCTGCCCGGCACGGTGCCGCCGAAGGTCCAGAAGGTGTACGTCACGCCGTCGGCGATCGGCATTTCCTTCTCGACCACGTCGAGGGTGACGATCACCTTCGCCGGATAGTCGCGGTTGACCGGGGGCGGCACGTTCGGCGGCGAGGTCAGCACCGCTTCGATCGGCTGGCCCTGCGGCGGGCCGAAATCGCCCTTGAGGGAGCCGCCGGAGTCGGTCGCTGCCTCGCGATCCTTCGGCAGCGGGATGTCGGCGTCCTTGCGGCAGCCCGACGCCGCCAGCAGGGCGAGGCCTGCGGCGAGCGCCAGCGCTGCGGCGCCGGGACGGAACGGTCGGTGTGCAACGGCTTTCACGGCGGTGACTCCTTTCTCGGAGGGTCCGGTGGTGGTTCGATGGCGCGCAGCATGCCCCATGGGACGCGGCCGCCGCATGACCTGGGTCAACTGGCCTCGGTGCCGATTGCCTTGTCCCACATCGCTTGACGTGGGTCAATGCGGCACGGGCACCGCGACCGGAGGCTGGCGCCACTCCCCACGTTCCGGATGGTCCGCATGCGTTCCGCGATCCGATGCCACGCGCTTGCCGTTGCCCTTGCCGCGGCGCTGCCGCTGTTGCCTTCCACCGCGGCCGCACAGGCCGGCGAGTGGGAAGCGCAGTGGAACGCGCGGCTCCGCTACGAACAGGTGGACGACTCGGCGTTCGCGCGCGATGCGGACGCGACGACGCTGCGCCTGCGCGCGGGCCTGCACGGCCGTTTCGGCGCGCACTGGGAAGCGCTGGTGGAAGGCGAGGGCATCGCTGCCGCCGGGCATTACGACGACGGCAAGGGCGCGCCGAAGCCGCAATGGCCGGCGGTGATCGATCCGGAAGGGGCGGAGCTCAACCAGTCCTGGTTGCGTGGACGCGCCGGGCCGGTTGCGGTCACCGCCGGCCGCCAGCGCCTGTTGTTCGCGAACCAGCGCTGGATCGGCAACAGCGGCTGGCGCCAGAACGAACAGACGTTCGATGCGCTGTCCGCGGAGTGGGCGCTGCGACCGTCGCTGGCGCTGCGCTATGCGTGGCTCGACCGCGTGCACCGCATCGCCGGCGACGATGCGCGCGATCCGCTCGCACGCGAGCGCAGGCTCGACACGCATTACGCGGAGCTCGCCTGGCAGCACGGCCGCTGGCAGGTCGCGCCGTACGTCCTGCGGCATCGCGACCGCGACGTCGCCGCCGCCTCGACCGAAACCCGCGGTGTGCGCGCCGGCTGGGATGCCGTTGCCGGCGGGCATGGCTGCCGCGTTTCCGTGGAGGTGGCGCGGCAGGTGGACGCGGGCGCCAACCCGCGCGACTTCTCGCACGACTACTGGCTGCTCGAGCCGGGCTGCGCCGTGAACGGCGTGCTGCTGCGCGCGGGCGTGGAGCACCTGGGCGGCGACGGCACCCACGCGCTGCAGGCGCCGCTGGGCACGCTGCACGCGTTCAACGGCTGGGCCGACAAGTTCAACGCGACGCCGGCTGCGGGCCTGGACGACCGCTATCTCGGCGTCGGCGGCAAGTGGCGCGCCGGCTCGCTGGAATGGCAGGTGGCGTGGCACGATTACCGTTCGGATGCCGGCGACGTGCGCTATGGCCGCGAGCTGGATGCATCGCTGGCGTTCCCGGTGGTGAAGGGGGTGCGCGGACTGGCGAAGGTCGCCGACTACCGCGCCGATGCCTTCGCGCGCGACACGCGCAAGCTGTGGCTGCAGCTCGAATGGGCGCACTGATGCGCGGCGGCCGCATGCCGCCGTCGCTGCGCCTGGCGCGGGGCCTGATCGACGCGGTGGACGGTGCGGTGCTCGCGTTGCTGGCCGGGCGGCAGGGGCTCGCCGCACAGGCGGCGCGCAGCAAGCGGCGCGCGGGCCTGGCGCCGCTGGATCCGTCGCGCGAGGCGCGCGTGCATGCGCATGCGCAGCGCATCGCGGCGCGGGTCGGCTTGCGTCCCGCGTTCGCGCACGACGTGATCGAGGCCGCGATCCGCGAGGCACGCACCTGCCAGGACGA
>JBDZUW010000167.1:0-2656 GCA_040255375.1 Luteimonas sp.
GGCGAGGGTCTTGCAACGCGGCGACGACGCCGCAGCCGCGCAGCCACGCGAGCCGAAAGCAGCGGCCGCGGCGATGGGCGAGGTGTTGAACCAGTGGCTGGCGGGCCTGGCGCGGTTGCGCTGGCAGTCGATGGAGCGGCCGCTGCAGGCGGCCACGGATGCAGGAAGCGCGGCCCCCGAGTATCCGCGCGCGACCAGCGGTGCGACCGGCGCGGCCGGCGCGGCCGGCGGCTGCGCGGCAACGGGCGGCATCGGCGGCGCGGCAGCCGGCACCGCGGGTTCCTGCGGCATCGCGAACGTGGCCTCGGCCAGGCTGGACGGCAGGTCTTCGGCGACCGGTGGCGGCGCGGCTTCCGCACGCGCGGGCTCCGGCTGCGGTTCCGGTTCCGGGATCGGCCAGTAACCCAGCGTCTCCAGGCTGTTGCGCGCGATGTCGAGGATGTCGTCGCGGTTGCCGCGCTGCTCGCGCAGCGCTTCCAGGTAGTACTCCAGGCTCGCCAGCGCATCGGCCAGCGTGTCGAGCTGGCGGCCGCTGGGCACGCGCCGCCTGCCGAGCAGTTCGCGGTCGGTATACGCGCGCACGCCCGCCAGGTATTGCGCCGGCAGCGGCAGGTCGAGCATCTGCAGCGCACCGGCGACTTCCCCGAGCAGGCGCGGCACTTCGGCCAGTTCGCCGTGCTCCCAGCCGGTTTCCACGAAGGCGACGAAGGCCTGGCGCGCATCGGCGAAGTTGGCGATCGCCTCGCGCGCGAGGACTTCGGTGACCTTGCGCGACTCGCTGGCCAGCAGCACGTCGGCGTCGGCATCCGCGCCGTCGCCGCCCAGGCGCGCCACCTGCTCGTCGAGCGAGGCGTCCACGTAGAGCAGCGCCGAGGCGATGTCGAGCAGCGCGCCTTCGTCCGCCGCGCGGTCGCCCGACAGGATGGCGGCGAGCGCCTCGCGCTGGCGCTGCACCAGGGTGCGCGCCGTATCGAGGCCGAGCATGCCGAGCGTGTCGGCGATGGTGCCCAGCGCCGCCGCCTGCGGCTCGAGGCCGGAGACCTGGGACTGGCCGCCGCGCATGTGCAGGTCGAGGGCGTCCTTCACCCGCAGCAGGTCTTCCTTGATCGCGCCGGACACGGTGTCGAGCAGCGCGCGGTTGTGGCCGGCGATGCTGCCCTGCGCGTGCGCGATCTCGGTTTCGGTCGCCTGCAGGTCGAGGTCGAAGGTGTCGCGCAGGCTGCGCAGCGACGGGTGGTCGCTGTCGTTCTGCGCGACCTGGTAGAGGAGCTTGCGCGCCGGCTCGAGCGCCGCATCGGCGCGCGCCAGCGCGGCCGCGGGATCGGCCTGGCGCCGCGCTTCGGCGGCGACCGCGGCGAAGGCGTCGCGCAGCGCGGGCGTCGGCCGCATCGCGCCGTCGCGCAGCGCCGAAGCGACCGCGGAGGCGACCCAGTACATGCGGCGCGCGCCTTCGTCGCCGGCACCGGCGAACAGCGATTCGGTCGCGGAAGCGAGCTTCGCCGCGCCTTCGGGCCAGTCGGCTAGCGCCTGCTCCAGCTGCGCGAGCTGGCCGGCGGCATCGGTCTGGTCCGGCATCGGCGCGCCGCTGCCGAACGCCGCGGGCAGCGGCCGCTGCAGGCCCGGCGAGAACAGCGCGCTCTCGTCGACGCCCGCTTCGCCGCGCGCCGCACGCACCTCGTTGAGCAGCGGCAACAGCACGACCGGGATGTCCTTGTGGCCGCCCTGCAGCCGCTCGAGGTAGTCGGGCAGCAGCACCACGCCGCGCATCAGCGTGGCGCAGGCGTCGTCGCGCGCGGCGACGCGGCCGGCGCGCAGCGCTTCGGCGAGCAGCTCCATCTCCTCGGCGATGCGCGCGGGCGCGTACAGCTCGACCATGCGCAGCGTGCCCTGCACCTCGTGCAGGCGCGCCGCCGTGGTCGCCATGTGCGCGGCTTCCGGATTCTCGGCGAACGCCTCGATCTCGATCCGCGCCTGGCGCAGGGTCTCGTCCAGCTCCGGCTTGACCCAGCCCAGCGTGGTGTAGTCGATCGCGTCGCGCAGCGCTGTCGTCATCGTCCGGCTCTAATCGCTCTGTCGTGCTTGTCGCGCTTGCTCAGGCCGGCAGCTTGAAGTCGGCCACCGAGCGGCGCAGGTCGGCCGCGAGCTGGGCGAGGTTTCCGATCGACTGCGCCGTCTGGCTGGCGCCCTGCGAGGTCTGCGCGGTGATCGACTGGATGGTGTTCATCGCCTGGGTGATGTTGGTCGCCGCCGCGGACTGCTGCTGCGCGGCGCTCGAGATGCCCTGGATGAGGTCGGCGAGGTTGGTCGACACGTTTTCGATCTCGCCCAGCGCGGTACCCGCGTCCTCGGCCAGTCGCGCACCGGCCACCACTTCCGAGGTCGTCTGCTCCATCGAGCTGACGGCCTCGTTGGTGTCGGCCTGAATGGTCTGCACCAGCGATTCGATTCGCTTCGTCGCGTTCGACGAGCGCTCGGCGAGTCGCTGCACTTCGTCGGCCACGACCGCGAACCCGCGGCCCGCTTCACCCGCCGAGGCCGCCTGGATGGCCGCGTTCAGCGCGAGGATGTTCGTCTGTTCCGAGATGTCGTTGATGAGTTCGACGATCGAGCCGATTTCCTGCGAGGACTCGCCGAGGCGCTTGATGCGCTTCGAGGT